>JAIBCE010000451.1 GCA_019694315.1 Sandaracinaceae bacterium | reverse complement strand
CCCACGGCCCAGGCGTCGTCGCCGAGGCGCGTCCTGCGCGAGTCGCAGCCGGCCAAGCGCGTGCGGCGCACGGCCGAGGACGCGCGCTCGGCGATCCTCGACGCCGCGAGCCGACGCATCGCCGAGGTGGGCGCGGCGGGCCTCCGCCTGCAGGACGTCGCCCGCGAGGTGGGCGTGTCGCATCCCACGATCCTCCACCACTTCGGCTCGCGCGAGGGGCTGGTCGCGGCCGTGGTGCATCGCGCGGTCGACGCGCTCGACGGCGACCTCCTCGAGGAGATCGCGAAGGGTCGCAAGGGCGAAGAGCCCATCGTCGACATGCTCGAGGCGGCCGCCCGCGTGCTCGGGCCGATGGGCCACGCGCGCGTGGTCGCGTGGCTCTCGCTCGGCGGTGAGGTCGACGACACGCGCGGCAGCGAGAGCGTCGAGCGGGTCGCGCGCGCGGCGCACGAGCTGCGTCGCGTGCACCGTGGAGAGGACACGCCGCCCTACGAGGACACGTCCTTCGTGATCCAGCTCGCTGCGCTCGCGCTCTTCGGCGAGGTCGTGGTCGGCCCGATGCTCCTGCCACGCGAGGACGAGCGCGCGCGGGCGCGCCGCGGCAAGCGCTTCCGCGCGTGGCTCGCGGGCGTGATCCAGCACCACCTCGAGCACGGCGGTACGCCGACCCCGCGCTGAGCCTCGCGAGGGGACGACAAGGAGCGACCGACGTGGAGCCGAAGCGACCGCCCTACATCGTCCACTGGCAGGAGATCCAGGACGCGGACGACAGCTGCTACCCGGGTTCGAGCGAGCTGCTCTCGATCGGCTCGGCGCTCGGGCGACACACCGGGCTCACGCAGCTCGGCGTGCACCACGAGCTCCTGCCGCCGGGGCGTCGCACGTCGTGGCCGCATGCCGAGGCCGACGAGGACGAGCTCGTCTACGTGCTCGAGGGCTACCCGCACGTGTGGATCGACGGGGTGCTCCACGCGCTGCGCCCGGGCGACGCCGTGGGCTTCCCCTGTGGCACCGGCGTGGCGCACACCTTCGTGAACGACGGCGAGCACGCGGTGCGCCTGCTCTGCGTGGGCCTCGCGAGCGCGAAGGGACACCGCGTCCACTACCCGCTTCACCCCGCGCGAAACGCAGAGATCGGGCAGGCGTGGTGGGCCGACGTGCCCGCGCGTGCGCTCGGCCCGCACGATGGCGCGCCGCGCGGCCCGGCCTCGCCCGCGCGAGGCGAGACACCGCCCCTCGAGCGTCGCCTCGAGGTGCCGGTGATCGAGACCGAGCGCCTCGTGCTGCGCCCCTACGAGGAGCGTGACGCGCCCTCCTTCTTCGCGATGCGCACGCGCGAGGGCGCGCTCGATCACATGCTCGTGCACGCGCCCGCGAGCCCGGAGGCCCTCGGCCCCATGCTGCGTCGCGTGGTCGCGCAGAACGGCTGGGTGCACCTCGCGTGGATCGTGGAGGAGCGCGAGCGCCGCGCCTTCGTGGGCGCGTTCGGCCTGATCCGCTTCGAGGCGCCTGGCCTCTGGCGCGGTGAGCGCGGCGGTCGTGCGGAGCTCGGCGTGGAGATCGATCGACCCTTCTGGGGTCGCGGCTTCGTCCGCGAGGCGGGCGCCGCGGTGATCGATCACGCCTTCCGCGCGCTCGGCCTCCATCGACTCGAGGTGTACACCTCGCCCGACAACGTGCGCGCGCTCCGCGTGGCCGAGGCGCTGGGCTTCGTGCGCGAGGCCCACCTCCGCGAGAACGCGCGACACGCCGACGGCCGCTACCGCGACACGATCGTCCTCGCGCGCCTCGCGCCGCGCGGTTGAAGGGCCGCGCACGAGCGCGAACGCGTCGGCTCGCGTCGGCCCGATCGCGCTACGCTCGCGCTCGATGCTCGCGTCCGATCGGCTCGAGGCCTTCGCAGCGGTCGCCGCGGAGGGGAGCTTCACCCGCGGCGCCAAGCGCGTGGGGATCACGCAGTCCGCGATGTCGCAGCGGATCCGCAAGCTCGAGGAGGAGCTCGGCGCGACGCTCTTCGTGCGCCTGCGCGAGCGCGCGCGGCTCACCGCGGAGGGAGAGGCGCTCTTGCGCTTCGTGCGTGCGCGAGAGGGCCTCGAGGCCGAGATGCTGCGTGGCCTGCGACCCGAGGCCGAGCGAGGGGCCGGGCGTCACGCTGGCGTGCTCCGCGTCGCGGGCTTCTCGTCGGTGACCCGATCGATCCTGGTGCCCGCGCTGAGCCCGCTCGTGCGCGAGAGCCCCGCCGTGGTGGCGCACGTCTTCGCCCGCGAGCTCCGCGACCTCGCGGGCGTCCTGCGCTCGGGCGAGGCCGATCTCGTCGTGACCGATCGCGAGCTTCCCGAGCCGGGCATCGAGAGCCTCCACCTCGGAGACGAGCAGAACGTGCTCGTCGAGCCGCGAGGCCCGTGCCCCTCGCGCTTCCTCGACCACGATCCCGACGACACGATCACCGACCGGTTCGCGACCCTCAACGGCCTCGATCTCGCAGGGGTGCCGCGCAGCTACCTCGACGACATCTACGGCATCCTCGACGGTGTGGCCGCTGGCTGGGGCCGCGCCGTGGTGTCGGCGCACCTCGTGCGCGGCCGGGCAGGGCTCCGCGTGGTCCGCGGCCACGAGCCCCTCCGAACCGCCGTGTTCCTCCATGGTCGCGCGTCGCGCTTCCGCTCGTCGGTCGAGCGCGCGGCGATCGCCGCCATCGTGGCCACGTTCGCGCGCGTGCTCGCCTGAGGGCGCTTGATCCGCGGGTCACCGAAGGCGCGCCCGCAAGCGAGGCACGGTGCGGGTCCATTCGTTCTGTGAATGCCCCTGTAAGAACGATTCGTTCGACGAATGCTCGCGCGCCCGTCACCGTGAGGGCCATGCGCCCTTCCTTCGCGACGTGTCTTCCCCTCGCCGTCCTCCTCTCGCCGCTCACGAGCGGCTGTGAGTCACACACCCGCACCGATCTCGACGCTTGGGCCCCCGACGCTCCCCACACGTCGGCTCCCGACGCCGCCGCGATCCCCGATGCCGCTGCGACCGACGCGGCGCGTGCCGACGGCGGGCCGCCGGTCGGTGGTTGCTTCGAGGGCGAGGTGACGATCTGGACCTCGTCGGCCGCGCCGAGCGAGCGTGCCCACGCCGAGGTGCTGGCGGCCGCGGGCGACGAGCACGGCTGGCTCGTCGTGGTCCGCGGCCTCCACGACGGCGACGCGCTCGTCACGCTCGATCGCGCGGGGAGCGTGCAGAACGTGCAGCCGATCGACCTGCTCGGGGCGCGCGCCCACGCCTTCGTGCAGGGGGGCGCGCTCTACCTCTTTGCGGGCAGCCGCGTACAGCGCCACGACGTGGACGCGACGGGGATCGTCACGAGCCACCTCGACGCCTACGTGGGTGGCCTCGCCCTCCGCAACGAGGGCGTGGTCGCGGTGCAGGAGCTCTCCGCAGACGCGGGCTTCCGCGCGCTCACGCTCCACTACGACGAGGCCGGCGCGGCGTGGCGCCTGCGCGTGAGCGAGCTCCGACCGAGCGCGAGCGAGCCGAGCGGCCTCGTGCAGGTGTCTGGCACGCTGGCGCCCATCGAGGGGCTCGCGCCCGAGCACGCGCAGCTCTTCCTCATGGACGACCACGTGTGGGCGCTCGTGCGCGGCGCCGAGCTGCGCGTGATGAACGTGCAGCTCGGCCTCGGCAGCTTCGGCGCCGGCGGGGGCGCCGAGACCGTGCCGGCCCGCGTCTGGTCCGACGAGGTGTGGAGCATGCCACCCGAGCAGATCCTCGCGCTCACGGCGGACTGGCTGCACGCCTTCACCGCACGCGTCGATCCCGTCTCGTCCGAGTACCGTGGCAGGCTCGAGCCGCTGCCGCTCTCGGGGGCCGACCCGATCGACTTCAGCGACCACGTCTCGCTCGGCTACGGGACGCTCACGGCACAGCTGCGCGAGACGGAAGGGCGTCTCGTCGTGGCCAACGCTCCGGCGCTCGAGGTGCGCACGAGGTACGAGGGTGCGTTGCTCACGAGCGCCTCGTTCGCGGGCACGCCGAACACGCCGCTCGGCCTCGCGGAGCGGCGCGAGGGGATCGAGGCGGAGGTGGCCGTCGCGTTCGTGGAGGATGGCTCCGAGGAGCGTCGCGTCGGCCTCCGATGCGTTGCGCTCCCGCGCTGACCGAGCGCGTCACGCGCCGAGCGCGAGCCGCGCGGGCAGGCGCGGCGCGTCGAGATCCTGCCCCGCGAGCCGGGTCATGGAGGCCAGCATGCGGGCGCGCTCCGCGTCGGTGCGCGTGCGCATCGACGTGAAGGTGGTCGTGTGGATCGGTGCGAGGCCCACGAACGAGAGCGTCCCGGTGACGAAGCTCCCGTGGATCGCGCGATGGTGCGCGAGCGCGTACCACCAGCCCGGGCTGTCCATCGTGATCACGACACGCGCGCTCCGACCGGCGAGCAGCCCCGTCGGCACGCTCTTGCCGGGCTCGAAGCGGAAGGCCCAGCCGGGCAAGAACAGCCGGTCGCAGACCGCGCGCACGATCGCGGGGGGCGAGGCCCAGTACGTGGGAAAGAACCACGCGAGGTGATCGGCCGCCTCGATCGCGGCGCGCAGCGCCTCGAGGTCGGGCTCGAGGGCCTGAGGCGCGCGGTAGCCGTGCCGGAGCACCGGATCGAACGACAGCTCCGAGAGCGTGACGAGCTGGGCCCGCCCTCCCGCGCGCGTCACGGCGTCTCGGTAGGCGCGTGCGAGCTGGGCGTTGAAGGAGTCGGGATCGGCGTGGCCGAGGAGCACGAGGGCGTTGCGCATGCTCCCACCGTGGGCCGGGGACCGAGGCGACACCATGCGCGTCTGCGGATACGAGCTATGCACCGTCGCATGGCACGAACACGCCTCACACGCCTCACACGCGGGGAGCAGCGGCTCGCGGCCCCGGCTCCTCCTGCGGCTCCCCTCACCGCGCCGTTCGCTTCGTGGGAGGACGCGCGCTTGTTCCTCGCGGTCGCGCGGGCGGGCTCCTCGTCGGCCGCGGCCCGACAGCTCGGCACCGATCAATCCACGGTGAGCCGACGACTCGCGGCGCTCGAGCGCGCGCTCGGGCGGACGATCTTCGAGCGCCACGCACGGGGGCTCGTCCCCACGGAGCAGGGACAGCTCATGATGGCCCCGGCGCTCGAGGTGGAGCGGGCCATGCTGGTCCTCGCCGACGCGGCGCGGCGGGCCGAGCGCGAGGTCGTGGGCCGCGTGCGCGTGACGCTCACGGAGGGGCTCGCCCAGCACGTGGTGGTGCCGCACGTGCTGCCGGTCCTCTTCGAGTCGCACCCGGGCCTGGCGATCGACCTCGTCGCGACCGACGAGCCGCAGGACCTCGCGCGTCAGGAGGCGGACGTCGCGATCCGCTTCTTCCGCCAGGCGCCGGGCGAGCTCGTGGGCCGTCGGGCCGCGCGCCTCGCCTTGGGCGTGCTCGCGCCGAAGCGGTCGGCGCGCGCGCTCGCGCGTCGGTCGACCGGCGAGCTGCCGTGGATCGGCTACGAGCGCCCCGGATTCGAGACGCCGAGGCCGCGTTCCTCCGGGCGCACGGGGCGCCGCGCCCGC
>JAIBCE010000450.1 GCA_019694315.1 Sandaracinaceae bacterium | reverse complement strand
CAACGAGTCGCGAGGCGACGCGAGGGGGCCGACGCAACGCAGGGCATCGTGTGAGCCGCCCAGGCCGCTCACAGCCCGCTCACGTCCGCGACAGGCGCCCCGGATCGATTCTTTCTCGGTCCCTGAGCTCAGTCGCGCGAGAGGCAGATCGCGCGATCGGCGCGCGCGAAGCCACCGCGGAGATCGCGCGCGATCCACGTGAAGCGCACGAGCTCGCCCTCGGCCGCGATCTCGCCGACCGCGGGAGGGTTCCAGTCGATCGTGATCGGCTGGCTCACCTCGCTCGTCGCGTCCACCGCCGAGAACGAGCGCGCCATGCGACCGCGCGTGACGTAGTGCGAGAGCTGGAGGCTCTCGCGGAGCGGGCTCGAGGCGGGACCGTAGCTCTCGCGGTCGTCGTCACTCGTGGTGAAAGAGAGCGTGATCGCGTACGGCTCGTCGGCATCGGGCGGCGCGGCGTCGGCGGGTACGCGCACGAGCGGGAGCGCAGTCGTCTCGGCATCGCGCGCGCAGCCGAGCGGCGGGGTCGTCTCCGGCGGCGGCTCCCACGCGCGTGTGTCGATGGTGAACGTCTCGTCCGCGAGGCTCGGGTGTCGATTCGCGAGCTCGGGCGAGAAGGCCAGTGGCAGGTTGAGCGAGCTCAGCTCCGCGCGTGCCGCGGGATCGTCACAGCTCGGCAGGAGCGTCGCGGGGTCGAGGCTCGGGAGCGCGCCCCGGTCGCAGCTCGCGAAGACCACGAGGAGCTGGCCTGTCGCGCCGAGCGTCTCGGCCGTCGGAACCACGAACGGAACGGGCGGGATCGTGTCGGCCGCAGGGCCCGCAGGCACGAGCGCCAGCGGTGCGCCCGCGCAGCCCGCCGCCCCGCGACGCACATCGTTGGCCGCGCACACGAGCACGCTCGCGCGGACAGGAGAGCTCTCGGCCGGCTGGAGCACCCACGGCACGAGGGACACGGCGTCGCCGGGCAGCGGCGTGGCGCGGCCGGCCGCGCCGTCGACGACCACCTCCGCGCCCACGAGGCGAGGACGCTCGACGAACGACGCAGGATCGAAGCCCATCCCGCACGCCGAGACGAAGAGCGCGCCGAGGGACGCGACGGCGCGAGCGAGCCTCGGAGTCGGAGCCCGGCTCACAGCTCACCTCGCAGACCGAGAGAGGGGATGATGGGGAGACCCGGGATGTCCTGCGATCGCGTGTAGTCGTAGTTGTAGCTGACACCCTCGCGGTTGGTGGCGTTGTAGACGTTCTGGACGTCCACGTAGACCAGGAGATGGAAGTCCCCGATGTCGAATCGCTTCTGCACCCGCACGTCGAGGCGGTGGAAGAAGGGGTTTCGCTCGCTGTTCACGGCCCCGTAGATGGGGCGATAGACCCCCGAGCTCAGATCGTTGATGGCGCCGACGACGGGCGTGTACGGATTGCCACTCACGAGCCGGAACGTGGCGCCGGCCTCCCACCCGTCACCGATCGTCCACACGAGCGCCGCGGTGAGGATGTGGGTCTGATCGAAGTCGAAGAGGCGCCAGGGCTGATCGGGCCCGTCCTGCCGCTCGCTCCGCATGAGCGTGTACGAGAGGAATCCGAAGAGAGGGATGCTCGAGCCCGGCTCGAGGCGCGCTCCCACCTCGAGGCCGTAGATGCGGCCCACGCCGCGGTTGTCGAAGAACGGGGGCACGCTGCCCGGCGTCGCGATCACGCGATCGACGATGTGCTTGTAGAAGCCGTCGAGCGTGAACGACAGGCGCTGGGGAACGAGGCGCAGATCCGCGCCGAGGCCGGTGTGAATGGCACGGATCGGCTGGAGGTTCGGGTTGCCCACCCCCGCCGCCGACTCGGCGAATTCGGGCGGTTGCGAGAACGCGCCCACACCGGCCCTGAGGCTCACCTGGAGGTCGTCCGTCGAGGGGGTCAGTCGCAGCCGTCCCGTCACCCGCGGATCCGCAGTCCAGCTCTGGATCTCGCGGAAGTAGTCCACCCGGATGCCAGCGACCACGTCGAGCGCGTCGAGCGGACGAACGCTGGACTCGAGATAGACGGCCGGGCGATAGGCATTGGCCTGCGCCTCGAGACCCACGCGCTGCCCGGCCTGTCCTGCCATCGCCGGCATCCCCTCGGACTGCGTCGGCTGGGCGCCGACGAACGAGATGTTCGTGGGGATGTACTGCCAGTCGAGGCCGCCGATGAGGCGCACCGACGGCGAGATCTGCGCACGCCATTCGCTCCGCAGCTGGACGGGCAGCGTGCTGAGCTCGAGCCGCGTCGACTCGCCGAAGCCCAAGGACAGCTGTGTCCAGCCGAACGAGACCATCACGTCCTGCTCCACGCGGTCGTCGTAGAGGTGCCGCCAGCTGATCTGGCCGCGATGGAATTGCGTGACGATGCCGAAGTTGCCGCGGATGTTCGGGTCGTTGTCCGACGGAGACGAGAACACGAGGCGGAGCTCGTCGCTCGAGCCGTAGAGGAAGAAGCGGATGCGATCGGTGCTCGTGGGACGCCACGACACGATGGCCTGGTAGTCGTAATAGACGGGCGCCGCGACCACCGAGAACACGCCGTCGGGCACGACCTCGTTGAAGAAGAAGTCGATGTAGCTGCGGCGCGCGGCGACGGCGAAGGTGACGTTGTCGCCGATCGGCCCCTCGACCACGAACGAGGCGTCGAGGAGGTTCACGTCCGCATAGCCGTGGTAGCCGTCGCGGCGCGGATCACGGGGATCGACCTCGAGGATGCCGCCCACGCGGCGCCCATAGCGCGCGCTGAAATTGCCCGGCATGAAGTCGATGCGGTCGAGCAGCGTGGAGTTGTAGAAGCTGGTCAGTCCGCCGAAGTGGTAGAGCAACGGCACGGAGCTTCCGTCGAGGAAGACCTCGGAGTCGCCCGGCGCCGAGCCGCGCACGAGCAGGTTGCCTCCTCCGAACGCGGGTCGCCCCACACCGGGCAAGAGCTCCACCGCGCGCAGTGCGTCGCCCCGCGTGCCGGGGATGCGCGTGAGCACCTCGCTCGTCAGCGTGCGTCGCGCCGCGTCGCGCGGGGGCGGCTCGATCGCCGCACGAGCACCGAACGAGGCGAGCTCCTCGTCGGCGAGCGCATCGGGATCGCCCTCGTCTGCGCCATCTTCCGTGGTCGCGACGTCCGAGGCGGCCTCGCGCGAGGTGCCCTCGCTCGACTCGCTCGACGTGGCCTCGCGCGACGGTACGTCGGTCGGCGTGGGCTCGGCCTCGTCGGGATCGCGCGAGGCGGCCTCGGTCTCGTCGGCGTCGCCAGGCTCGGGATCGATCTCGACCGGTGCGGGCGGCTCGAAGACCAGCGCGTAGCGGATGCGCGCGGCCATGGGCTGGTCCCCGCGCATCGCGGGCTCGAACCGGAACGTGCGTGCAGCCTCGAGCGCGGCCTCGTCGAAGCCGCGGCCGACCGTGTCCACCACGCGCACGTCGCGGACCGCGCCGTCACTCCCCACCACGAGCTCGAGGAGCACCTCCACCCGCTCTCCTTCGAGGCCCGCGGGAGGCACGGGTCGCGTCCCTTCGACCAACCTCGGGGGCCGCACGACGACCGCGGGCGGAGGTGCAGCCTCTTGGGGGCGCTCCTGCGCGAGGGCCATGGTCCCCCCGCTGGCGAAGGCGATCACGAGGGAGGCGAGCGAGACACGGACGAGCGAGCGCACGGGCCGGGATGCTGGAGCCGGACTGGCGTTCGGGAAGCCCTCGCCCCCGATGGCCGAGCCTCCGCCGGCGCCGCAACGTTTCTTTGTCGCAGGACCACGTAACGAAACCGCCCCTGCCTTGTACCCCGTCCATGGTTTCGACCATGCTCTCCGCTGCCACCACGAACCCGGCCTCGAGCTCCGGCTCGGCGCCCACTCTCGTCAGGAGCCCCCTCATGAGCGGCCTCGCGGACACGGTCCACGATCCGAGCTCCCTCTCCGCGCTCGCAGCCACGCAGATGGCCGACGACGTGGGCCTCGGTGCGACACTCGCCGCCCCGGACGCCGAGATCGCCGAGCGGATCGAGTCGCCGCGCGCAGGAGGCGCGACGCTGCAAGGCCTCGCGGGCCTCCCTGCGGCGCTCGCGCCCGCGGGCCTGTCCGCGACGAGCACCGCGAGCCCCCAGATCACGCTCAATTCCTCGGTGTTGCCGCGCGTCTCGCAGTCGGGCGACGCGATCGTGCTCTCGTCCTCGATGGGCCCGCGCTACGCGACCCTCAAGGAGCTGGGCAAGGGCGGCATGGGCGAGGTCGATCTCGTGGAGGATCGGGACATCGGCCGCACGGTGGCCATGAAGCGCCTGCTCGCCGAGCAGTCGGGGCCGGCCGCCGTCGCTCGCTTCGTCGACGAGGTCCGCACGATCGGACGCCTCGAGCACCCGAACATCGTGCCGATCCACGACGTGGGCATCGACGAGCGCGGCCGCTTCTTCTTCGTCATGAAGTACGTCGACGGCGAGACGCTCGAGGCCGTCATCGACAAGCTCCGCGCGGGCGATCCCGACTACGTCGCGCGCTTCGACCTCGCCCGTCGCGTGCAGATCTTCCAGCAGGTGCTGCGCGCGCTGCAGTTCGCGCACGAGCGCGGGATCATCCACCGCGACATCAAGCCGGCCAACGTCATGGTCGGCCGCTTCGGCGAGGTCGTCCTCATGGACTGGGGCGTGGCCCGCACGATCGCGAGCCGCGAGGCAGGGCCCGACACGGCGTCGCTCGCCGATCGCAGCTCGCTGCCCGGCGGATCGGTGGCCCCTTCGCGCGCCAGCACCACGCGCGTGGGTGCCCTCATCGGCACGCCGCTCTACATGTCACCCGAGCAGGCCCGCGGCGCCAACGACCAGCTCGATCAGCGCTCGGATCTCTACTCCGCGATGCTGATGTTCCACGAGATGCTCGGCCTCGAGCACCTGCGCGCCCACCACAAGACGCTCACGTCGCTCCTGCACGGCGCGCAGTCGGACGACCCGCCCACCGTCTTCACGATGTTCGCGTCCGCGCCGCAGAGGGGCATCGGCGCCGAGTACGCGCACTACATCAGGAAGGGCCTCGCGCGCGATCCGTCGCAGCGCTACCAGAGCGCGAGCCAGATGCTCGAGGATCTGCACCTCATCGCCTCGGGTCGCTTCCGCGTGCAGTGCGCCGTGACGTTCATGAAGCGGAGCTCGCTTCGCCTCTCGGAGCTCGTCGATCGGTCGCCGCCCATGGCCATGTGGCTCGGCATCAGCGTGGCCACCGTGTTCCTGCTCCTGCTCGCGAACGCCGTGCGCGATCTGATGGGCTGACGCCGCCGCGCGTCGCGGTCGAGCGACGCCACCTCTGCGCCGCACGCGCGTCGCGGGCCCGTCACGCTGCGCCCCCCGGATGGGCACGTCGCGCGAGTCGCGACGCACGCGTCACGCGAGCTGACGCGAGCGTCACACGACCGCCACCTCGAGCCCCTACAAGCGCGCCTCGAACTCCTCCGCGAGGCGCCACGTGCTCGACGACTTCTCTGCTTCGACCGCGACGGATGCGAGACGCTTCGGTGCCTCGCTCGCAGCCTCGGCCGCGCTCTACGGCGCGCTCGCCACCGCTGCGATCCTGGCCACAGCCGTCGTGCGCGAGGCCGTCGTCGAAGACGACATGGTGAGCGTCACCTTCGCGCCACCACCGCCCGAGCCTC
>JAIBCE010000449.1 GCA_019694315.1 Sandaracinaceae bacterium | reverse complement strand
GCGCTGATGCCCGTGATGTCCTGGCCGACGATCAGCGTGTGGATGTCGTTCGTGCCCTCGTAGGTGTAGACCGTCTCGAGGTTCAGCATGTGACGGCCCGGCGGGTACGCGTACATGATGCCGTTGCCGCCGAGGATGTCGCGGGCCGTGCGCGCGCAGTCGAGCGCCATGGCGACGTTGTTGCGCTTGGCGAGGCTGATCTGCGTGGGCTTGACTTTGTGCGCTTCCTTCAAGCGACCGAGGCGGAGCGCGAGCAGCTGCGCCTTGGTGATCTCCTGCACCATGTCGACGAGCTTCTTCTGCACGAGCTGGTAGCCCGCGATGGGCTTCTTGAACTGCACGCGCTCCTTCGCGTACGAGAGCGCGCTGTCGTAGCAGCTCATCGCCGCGCCGATCACGCCCCACGCGATGCCGTAGCGCGCCTGCGACAGACACGAGAGGGGGCCCTTCATGCCCTTCACGTTCGGGAGGATCGCGTCCTCGGGGATCACGCAGCCCTCGAAGAAGAGCTCACCGGTGAGGCTCGCGCGGAGCGACCACTTGTCCTCCATCTTCACGACCGAGAAGCCGGGCGTGCCCTTCTCCACGATGAAGCCGCGCACGTCCGAGCCGGGGCGGCCATCGCCTGCGCCATCGAGCTTGGCCCACACCACGGCCAGATCCGCGATCGGGCCGTTGGTGATCCAGCGCTTGACGCCGTCGATCTGGTAGCCGTTCGCGACCTTCTTGGCCTTGGTGATCATGCCGGTCGGGTTCGAGCCGTAGTCGGGCTCGGTGAGACCGAAGCAGCCGATCAGCTGGCCCTTCGTCATCTTCGGCAGGTACTTCTGCTTCTGTGCTTCCGAGCCGTACGCCCAGATCGGGTACATCGCGAGCGAGCCCTGCACCGAGCAGAACGAGCGGATGCCGGAGTCGCAGCGCTCGAGCTCCTGCATCGCGAGGCCGTACGCGACACCGCCCATGCCGGGACAGTCGTAGCCCTCGAGGTTCGAGCCGAGGAGGCCGAGCTCGCCGAACTCCCTGATGAGCTCGGTGGGGAAGGTGCCCTGCTCGTAGTGCTTCGCGATGATGGGATCGAGCTTGGCCTCGACGAAGCGACGCACGCTGTCGCGGATCATCCGCTCCTCTTCGGTGAGGAGCTCGTCGATCTCGTAGTAGTCGAGGGTAGTGAAGGTCATGGCGCGTGTCTCCAGGCCCGTGCGCGCTCGGCTCTCGAGCCGCACCTCGGGCGCGCGAGGAACTACCCCGAGAACCGCCCTTCGGACAACCCGCGCGGCGTGCGACGGCCCACGCGAAGCGCTTGCGTTCTCATGCAGCGGAGCGCACCTCCGATCTCGTGACGATCGGAGCGCAGCACGTGCGCAGCCTCGTCGAGCTCGAGGTGGTGGGCCGCCCGGCGCGCGCCCTCTGCGCGGGCGACGAGGCCGCACCCGCGCTCGTGCTCGTGCACGGTGGCTGGGGCGGCGCGCGCATGCACTGGGCGCCGGTGCTCGAGCGGCTCGCGCGACACCACCGCGTGATCGCGCCCGATCTCCCGGGGCTCGGGTGGGTCGAGACGGCTCCGCTCCCGTCGGTCGCGGCGAACGCGGCGCGGCTCGTCGCGCTCGCGCACGCGATGGGCGTCACGCGCGCGCGCTGGGTCGGCAATTCGTTCGGCGCGAGCGTCGTCGCCTCGGTCGCAGGGCGTCATCACGAGCGCGTCTCGGGGGTCGCGTACGTGAACGGCTTCCCGATGCCGGCCACGCCTCTGCTCCTTCGTCGGCTCGGGCAGACACGCCCGGCCCGCGCGCTGATGCGGGCGATGGTCCGTCGCATCTACCGCGAGGCGTCGATCGCGCGGGGCTTCGCGAGCCCCGCGCGCATCCCGGCGAGCCTGCGCGAGGCCATGGCGGACTGGCCCCTCATCGTCCCGCGCTACGCGGACATCCTCGTCGCCGGCGATGGTCCGCCGCCGCCACGCACGCCGCCGCTGCTCCTCTTCGGCGCGGCCGATCACCTGCCGGGCACGAGCCGCCGCGAGGCCGAGCGCCTCGCGGCGCGCACGAGGGGCGCCTCGCTCGTGCTGATCGAGGACGCCGGCCACTTCCCGCAGCTCGAGCAACCCGAGGCCTTCGTCGACGCGCTCGAGCGCTGGTGAGCTGGGCAGACCCGGAGTCGTTTGTTGCCCGGACGCATCGTCGAGGAGGCGATCAGCGCCTCGAAGAGCTCGAAGGCTGAGCCAACGAGCCCGCACGATCAGCGCGCGAGCGCGTCCACGTCGGGCTCGAGCGCGTCGAGGTCCACGTCGCCGATGTTCGTCGCGAACAGCAGCGCGCGCCCCGCGTCGAGGTCTACGCGCACGAGCGCCATCCAGAAGCCGTTGCTGCCGGCGTGGAGCAGGCGGCGTCCGTGAGGGCCCTCGATCACGTTCCAGCCGAACGCGTAGCGCGCGCCGGGCGCGGGTGTGTGGAGCGTGCGGAAGGCCTCGGCCGAGAGCAGCGTCGAGCCGCCGGACTCACCGCGGAGGTGTGCGATCACGAAGCGCGACCAGTCCTCGAGGCTGCAGTGCACGCCACCGGCGGGCGCGTACGAAAGCGGGATCATCGTGTCGGCGCCGGCGAGCGAGCCGTCGGGCAGGTGTCCGTAGCTTCCTTCACCCTCGGGGACGGAGAAGCTACACGAGCGCATCTCGAGCGGCGTGAAGAGGTGCTCGACCATCACGGTCTCGAAGGGCGCTCCGGCGGCGCGCTCGATCGCGGTGCCGAGGAGCATGAAGCCGACGTTCGAGTAGACGAAGTCGCCGCGCGCGCTCGCCGGTGGGCGCGCGAGCTCGCGCGTGGCCAGCACGCGGCGCTGCCCGGTGGCGTCGGAGATCGCGAGGATCTGCGCGCGCTCGGCCTCGCTCAGGTCCTCGGGATCGCGCGGCAGGCCCGCGCGGTGCGAGGCGAGCTCGGCGAGGGTGATGGTCGCGAGGCCGGGATCGATCGACTCGCCCGCGAACACCACCGAGAGCGGCGCATCCCAGCCGGGGAGCACACCCGCCTCGATCAGCACGGCCGCGAGCGTGGCGGTCATCGCCTTGCCGTCGGAGCCGAGGTGGAAGCGATCCGAGCACGAGAGCTGGGTCCGCGAAGGCAGCGCGCGAAAGCCCACCGCGGCCAGGTCGTGCGCGGCGCCGTCGGCGAGGCGCAGCGCCGCGACGCCCGGCAGGCCATGCTCGAGGCGGATCGCGTCGAGCGCGTCCGCGAGCGCAGCGTCGCCTTCGCGCGGCGCCTCGGCGGGCATGTGCCGCAGCGTCGTGTGCGGGTCCGACGCGCACGCAGCGGACGCCAGGGCGAGGAGCACCAGAGAGAGAGCGCGCGCGCGCATGCGCCGAGCGTATCCGGCGATCAGGCGGCGTCGGGCACCGACACGCGCGCGAGGGCGGGGTCCGGCAGCGGAACGCCCGGCTTGCGGACCTGTCCGGTCTCGATCGGGATCGACGCCTTCGCGAGGCCGGTGAAGATCAGGAGCCCGAACGCCCACACCGCGAGGCTGATGCGCGCCTCGCTGAAGGTCGGCTGGTACTCCACGTAGGCGCCGCGCGCGTCCGGGATGAAGCCGGGGACGATGAGGCCCATGCCCTTGTCGATCCAGATGCCCACGATCGCCAGAACGCAGGCCGCCGTGAGCCACGCGATGTGGTTGCGAGCGGGCTCGATCATCAGGATCACGCACGCCGTCGCCTGCATGGCCATGGACGTGTAGATCCACGGCACGAGGCCGTGGAGGCCCTCGTGACCGAAGAAGAGATACTCGACCGAGCGAGAGTGCTCGCTCGGGTGGTAGAGCGAGACGAAGAGCTCGTTGCCCACCATGAACAGGTTGATCTGCAGGGCCACGGCGGCGAGCAGCGCGAGGTAGCGGACGAGGCGCCCGTCGATGCGGAACTCCGTGTGCCGATCGATCCAGCGGAACGCGAGGATCATCAGGCACGAGCCCGCCGTGAAGCTCGACGCGAGGAAGCGCGGCCCGAGCAGCGCGGTGTGCCAGAACGGACGACCCACGTTCGCCGAGAAGAGGAACGCGATGATCGACTGCACGAGGATCGCCCACGCGATCGCGAGCAACGCCGCCGGGAAGAGCTGGTTCGTGGTGAGCGACCTGCCCTGCCACGTCCTGTAGAGGGCGTACGTGGGGACGAGGATGTTGATGACGAGGTAGCCGTTCAGCGCGACCACGTCCCACGAGAGCATCGAGCGAGGCCAGTTCAGCGAGCCGAGGTGCGGGATGAGGTGCCAGGCGCGCTCGGGCCGGCCGAGATCGACGACGACGAAGAGCATGCACGCGATCGAGGCCGAGATCGCCACGCCCGCGCCGAGCATCGCGACGCGCTTGGCGAAGGAGCGATCGAAGACGAAGGCCGCGATGAGGAGCAGCGACGACGACGCCGCGATGCCGTCGAGGAAGCCGAAGTTGGCGATGTAGGTGCCCCACGGCACGTGATCGTGCATGCCCGTGGTGATGAGCCCGTATTGGTACTGCTCCACGTAGGCGAGCAGGCCCTGGAGCGAGATCACCGCGAGGACGAGCACCCACCCCCAGTACAGACGATCACCGCGCAGGAGCTGGCGAACACAGTCGAGCACGAAGCGGATGAACGACATCGCAAGTGGCCCTAGGCACGGGTGGACGGAAAGCGACCGGCCCCACACGGGGAGTGAGGGGCCGGGGCCGGTTCACGGAGGAGCCGCGATCGCGGAGGAGGCGAGCACCACGATCACGGGTTGGGGAGGCGCGCAGCGTGGCAGAGGCCACAGGCCTGCGTGACCGTCGCAGGCTGCGACGCGGCCGTATCGAAGCCGGCCACGCGGTAGCGGTGGCTGGCCACGTCGCCCTGCCAGTACTGGACAGCCGTGCTGGTTGCGGGGACCGCGTCGCGGAGGCCGAGGCGCTCCGCACCCGCGTGTCCTGCCGTGGGGAGGTGGCAGCCCACGCAGGTCATCTCGTCGCGTGCGACGGCGTGCGAGTCACGCGTCGCCATCATGAGGTGGGTGCCGAGGTCCGTGGTGTAGCGGGCCTCCGCGTGGCAGCTCGTGCACACGGCCGTGCTCCCGATGGGGGCGCGGAGGTCGTGCGCCTCGGCGCTGCCGTGCACGTCGTGGCAGTCGGTGCAGCGCGTGAGCGTGCGCGCGTTGCGGTGCATCGGGCTCCGCACGTGCGCGAGGGCAGCGAGCCGGTCGCGCGCGGGATCGCCCGAGGGGTAGAGGTCGCCATCCACCGCCTCCGGGCGGCGGTGGTAAGAGGCAATCAGCTCGGAGCGACGGATGCCCGCAGGCGCGAGCCGATGCGAGGCGTCGGTGAGCGGGCCATCGGCCGTGTCGGAGCCACCCGCGCGGCTGTGGCAGCGCGCGCAGAGGGCGACGGACCGATCCGGCGTGAGGAGGCCCGGCGACACGATCGCGACGCCGTTTCCGGCGGCCTCCACGTGCTCGGAGCCAGGGCCATGGCAGCCCTCGCAGCCCACGTCGATCTCCTCGTTTCGACCATCGAGGTCGTAGTCGAACGCGCCCTCGAACGAGGGGATGCCCGACGCGCGGAAGCCGCTCGTCGCATCGCCCTCGAGCGAGAAGCCCGTGAAGTGGCAGCCTGCGCACGACGCATCGAACGACCGCTGGCTCGTCGGGGTGCTCAGGCCAGCGCCCGACACCCAGTCCGCCGAGCCGAC
>JAIBCE010000448.1 GCA_019694315.1 Sandaracinaceae bacterium | reverse complement strand
CCGCCAAGCGCAACAGGCCTCCGCAGCGCGTCGGCGGGCTCAAGCCGGATCCGGTCGTGCCGGCGCCGCGCGGGCCGTCGTTCGATCGCGAGCAGCTCAAGATCCACGCGGGCGGCAAGATCTCCGAGATCTTCGGGCCGCTCTTCGCGCAGCAAGACGGCTACGCCGTGCAGACGCGGATGCCCATGGAGCCGATGCTCCTCGCGGACCGCGCCACGGGCCTCGACGCCACGCCTGGCGTGCTCAGCAAGGGCACCACGTGGACCGAGACCGACGTGACCTGGCAGAGCTGGTATCTGCACGAAGGCCGCATGCCGGGCGGCATCCTCATCGAGTCGGGGCAGGCTGATCTCTTCCTCATCTCGTACATGGGGACCGACTTCCTGAGCCGGGGCGAGCGTGCCTATCGCCTCCTCGGCTGCGAGCTCACGTATCACCGCAGCCCGCCCGCGGCGGGTGAGACCATCGACTACGACATCCACGTCGATGGCCACGCCAACCAGGGCCCGATCCGCATCTTCTTCTTCCACTACGACTGTCGCGTGCGCCCGCTCGGCACCGGCGGCCCCGGAACGCCGGACTATCAGGGCAAGCCGCTCCTCACCGTGCGCAACGGACAGGCGGGCTTCTTCACCACGGGCGAGCTCGACGACAGCGCGGGCATCCTCTGGAAGCCCGAGGAGCAGGAGATCGTCGCGACGCCGCGCCTCGACGCGCCCGCCGCGATCACCGACAAGCGCTCGTTCACGCACGACGATCTCGTGGCCTTCAGCGAGGGCCGCGTCGTGGACTGCTTCGGTCCCGCGTTCGTGCCGACGCAGGCACACGTGCGGACACCCCGCATCGCGGGTGGGCGGATGCTCTTTCTGCATCGCGTCGACGCCTTCGATCCGACGGGGGGGCCCTGGAAGCGCGGATATCTCAAGGCCACGCAGGACATCCACGAAGACGACTGGTTCTTCCCCGGTCACTTCCACAACGACCCGTGCATGCCGGGCACCCTCATGTTCGAGGGCTGTCTGCAGACGATGGCCTTCTACCTGGCGGCCATGGGCTACACGCTCCCGCGTGATGGCTGGCGCTTCGAGCCGATCACCGACGAGGCCTACAAGCTCCTCTGCCGCGGTCAGGTGACGCCGAAGTCGCGCGTGCTCACCTACGAGGTCTTCGTCGAGGAGGTCGTCGCCGGACCGATCCCGATGCTCTATGCCGACCTGCTCTGCGTGGTCGATGGCCTGGGCGCGTTCCACGCGCGTCGCATGGGCCTTCGCCTCGTGCCCGCGTGGCCTCTCGAGGAGCGCGCGCGCCTCCTCGCGGCCGACGCGCTACCGCCGCCGCACGGCGAGGAGCCGTCGTCGCTGCCGCAGTGTGATCCGTCGAAGAAGGTCGCGGTCGCGACGAGCGGTCCGTCCAAGGGCTTCGCCTTCGACTACGCCTCGCTCGTCGCCTGCGCGTGGGGGCGCCCGAGCAAGGCCTTCGGTCCGATCTACGAGCGCTTCGACTCGACGCGAAAGGTCGCTCGTCTGCCCGGACCGCCCTATCACTTCATGTCCCGCGTCGCGTCGGTCGAGGGCGACATGGGCGTGGCCAAGGCAGGCGCGAAGGTGGAGGTCGAGTACGACGTCCCCGCGGACGCCTGGTACTTCCGCGACAACGGCGCCGCCGTGATGCCCTACTCGGTGCTCATGGAGGCCGCCCTCCAGCCGTGTGGCTGGCTCGCGAGCTACGTCGGCTGCGCGCTCCTCACCGACGAGGACCTCCTCTTCCGCAACCTCGACGGAAAGGCGACCGCCCACGTCGAGATCACGCGGGACGTCGAGCTCCTGCGCACGCGCGCGCACCTCAAGAGCCTGTCGCGCACGGGCACGATGATCATCGTCGCCTTCGACGTGACGCTGCACGCGAAGATGCGCGGCAGCGGCGAAGAGAAGCTCGCCTACACGCTCGACACGGTGTTCGGCTTCTTCCCGACGTCGGCGTTCGAGAACCAGGCGGGCCTGCCGATCAGCGCCGAGCAGAAGGCGCTCTACGGTGCTGCGCCGAAGGACGGAATCGATCTCGAGGCGCGGCCGGCGCACCTCACGACCAGGAGCGCTCGCCTCGCGACGCCCTTCCTCCTCATGCTCGATCGCGTCACGCACGTGGATCACGAGGGCGGCAGGAACGGCAAGGGCGCGCTCCGTGCGGAGAAGGACGTCGACCCGAACGAGTGGTTCTTCAAGGCCCACTTCTTCCAGGATCCCGTGCAGCCGGGCTCGCTCGGCGTCGAGGCCATGTGCCAGCTGCTCCAGCTCGCGATGCTCGAGAAGGGCCTCGCCGACGGCATGGCGAGCCCGCGCTTCGAGGCCGTTGCCACGGGAGCGGCGCACGTCTGGAAGTACCGAGGGCAGGTGGTGCCGAGCAATCGCACCATCGGCTGCACGGTCGAGGTGCTCGAGGTGACCAAGGACGCGCGCGGCATCCTCGCGATCGCCGACGCGAGCCTCTGGGTGGACGGCAAGCGCATCTACGACTGCAAGGCCCTGGGCATGCGCCTCGTCGACGACGCAGCGCACGCGACGGAGGCGCCCGGCGCGGACGGGCAGCACGCGCCCCGCGTCCGCACCCAGACGATGAAGCTCTCGCCGCGCGAGATCCGCGCGATCCGCGCGTCCGCGCCCGCGGTGATCGAGGAGACGCTCGATCCGCAGAAGGACAAGTGGCTGCTCGATCACTGCCCGACCTGGGTGATCCCTGCGCTGCCGGCGATGTCGATGCTCGCTCGCATGCAGCGCGCGGCCACGCAGGCGCTCGGCGTCACGGTGAGCCAGATCGAGGGCCTGCAGATCCTGCGCTGGGTGAGCTTTCCGGGCGGGCCGCTCCGCATGCGCACGGTGGCGACGCCGACGGGGGAGGGCGGCTGCGATGTCGCGCTCGAGATCTGGCGCGAGGCGCGCGATCCACGCCTTTCGCGCTTCGAGGCGGTGGCCACCGCGCGGGCGTCGACCTCGTCGGAGCCGCCGCGCGAGCCGCTCGCGGCGCTGGAGGCCGCGCGCACCGTGCCCCTGCCGTATCAGACGGGCGCGCTCTTCCACGGTCCCCGCTTCCAGCTCCTCGAGTCGCTCGAGACGGGACGCGCCGGCGCGCGTGGCGTGATCCGTGTGCCCGCCGAGCTCGCGTCGCTCCAGCAGGAGCTCGTGCTCGACGCAGCGACCCACGTCATCCCGCACGACGGTCTGCACGCGTGGAGTGAGGCGCTGCCTGCCGATCGCGCCGCGTATCCGTATCGGATCGAGCGCGCGTGGCTCGGCAGCTTCCCGACGAGCGGCACCCTCGAGGTCGAGGCGCGCCTCGAGCGCGTCGACGAGCACGCCCACCTCCGCCTCGTGCTCTCGCACGGCGGTCGCGTGTGCGCGGACCTCTCGCTCGTCGAGGTGCTCTTGCCCAAGGGGCCGATCGGCCTCGCAGCGCCCGCCGATCGCGAGGCGTTCCTGCGCGATGCAGAGGGGCGTCCCGGGGTGGGCCTCTCACGCACGAGCGGCGAGACGACACGGCTCGAGATCCGCGACGTGGCCCTCTCGAACTGGCTGCCCGGCACCGTCGAGCGCGTGTACGCCACGGTGACGAGCGACGTGAGCGCCGAGATCGCGGTGAAGGACCACGTCGCGCCGCGGCTCGGCGTTCACCCCTCTCGCGTCGTGGTCGACCTGTCGGGCCCCGAGGGCAGCGCCAGGGCGCACGACGCGCGCGAGCCGCTCACGGTCTTCGAGCTCGACGTCGCGCGAGACGCGAGCAGCGTGACGGTGACGGGGCGCGGCGAGCCCTCGCTCGATCTGTCCGTGGTGCGGCGTTTCTGGCGCTCGCACCTCTCGAGCACCGAGCGCCCGATCGGGCCGTGGCCCGGAGAGGATCTCTACTTCGCGCTGATCGAGCGCTTCATGCGGCGCATCCGTCTGGAGGATCCCGAGAGCTTCCGCCAGAAGGTCGCGGGCCGCAGCGCGCTCTACCTCGGCAACCACCAGGTGGGCATCGAGTCGCTGCTCTTCGGCATCGTGATCGCCGCGCTCACGCGGATCCCCACCCTCACGCTCGCGAAGCAGGAGCACCGCGAGACCTGGCTCGGCAAGCTGATCCTCCACGGCTTCTCGTACCCGGGCCTGCGTGATCCGCGCGTCATCGCGTACTTCGACCGCAGCGATCCGGCCTCGCTGCCGCGGATCCTGGCCGAGCTCGGCGCGCGCATGAGCGCGGGCGGACAGAACGTCATGATCCACGTGGAGGGCACGCGCGCGGTGAGCTGCGCGCAGCCCGTGAGCAAGATGAGCGGCGTCTTCGTCGATCTCGCGCTCACCCTCAACGCCCCGATCGTGCCCGTGCGCTTCGTGCATGGTCTGCCGCGCGAGCCGCTCGCGCAGCGCATCGAGTATCCCGTCGGGATGGGTCGTCAGGACTACTACGTCGGCGCGCCCATCGAGCCCGAGACGCTCGCGGCGATGCCGTACAAGGACCGCACCGAGGCCGTGATGCGCGCGATCAACGCGCTCGGGCCAGGGCACGAGATCGAGGCGCCGTTCGAGAGCGATCCGGGCTTCGAGGCCGAGGTCGCCGCATGGACGAAGCACTACGGCATCGACGCGGCGCATGCGACGGTGGCCCTGGCCCTCCTCGGCTATGCGGCGGCGCATGGCGGCGCGATGAGCGAGCAGGGACGCGAGCTCGTGGAGGCCGTGCGCGGCGAGCGCGTGATCGGTCACGCGACCGCCGAGGATCGCTGGCTCGCCGAGCTCGCGGCGCGCATGCGCTAGGAAGAATCCGAAGCCGGAGGCAAGCGGGGCTGGGGCCCCGCGCGCAGGGAGCGAAGCGACCGAAGCGTCGCGGGAGGGGGGCCCCGGGGGATTCACTCCGACGGGGGGAGGGGCTGGCGACAGCCCCTCATGGCAACCTGATCAGCGCGAGCGTCGCGCGCGTCGTGCCGCGAGCAGACCCAGCACCGCCAGCGCTGCGAGCCCAGCGTGCGTCGGTGTCGGGTGGCCCACGCGGCAGCCGCAGCCTCCCGACGAGGACCCGGGACCGGGACACACGTTGCGCTCCGTGCACACGCCCACGGCGCAGGTGCCATCGGAGGCGCACGGGCCGATCACGTTCTGGATCGTGCAGAGGGCAGCGTCGGGAGGCGTCCATCCACCGCAGGGACGCGTCTCGATGCACTGACGCAGCGGCACGCACGAGGCGCCGTTGGGACAGACGCCGCCCACCGCGCACGACTCGGTGGGCGCGCAGTAGGGGCCGCTGTGGCCCGTCGAGGGCGTGGAGCCGGTGGGGCACGACGCCGGCGGGGACTCGACGACGTCGGCAGAGGCGGCAAGGGGCGCAGCGAGCACGAGCCCCGCGGTGACGAGGGTGAGGACGAGCGGTCGCATGGCCCCGAGCCTACTCCCAGCGTCGCGCGCTCACCCAGCGCCAGGTCAGGAGCGGTGACGCAGGCATCAAAGGGGCGTACAAGGTCCGGGCATGGTCTCGCGGGCGAGCTTGCGGCGGGCGACAACCTATGCGGCCACGCTCGCGGCCGCGTACGTGGTCGGGGCGGGTGTCTACATCGCCGTCTCGGGCCGCATCGCGGCCACGTTCGCGTCGTCGCTCGAGGATCTCCAGAACATCGAGCTCTACAAGGGCATGGCCTTCGTGCTCGTCACGGGCCTCGCGCTGTTCGCGCTCTCCC
>JAIBCE010000068.1 GCA_019694315.1 Sandaracinaceae bacterium | reverse complement strand
CTTCCGATCTAGGGCCCGCGCTTCGCCGAGCGGATGATCGAGGAGGCGCGCCTCGCAGGCGCGGCGAGCCTCATGGCCTCGGCGATCGACGGGCGCCTCGTACCGAGCAACGCGCGCGCGCTCGTGGCCGCACACGATCTCGTGATCGAGGGTGCCGACAATTTCGCGACCAAGTTCCTCGTCGCAGACGCGGCGCGCCTCGAGCGACGCGCCGTGGTGCACGCGGGCGTCGTGCGCTGGGCGGGCTATGCGCTCGCGACGGGCCCCGAGAGCCGCCCCTGTTACCGCTGCCTCTTCGAGGATCTGCCGCGTGAGCAGCCCGACACGTGCGCGATCGCGGGCGTCGTCGGCCCGCTCGTCGCGCTCGTCGGAGCGCTTCAAGCGGAGCTCGCGCTCGCGATCCTCCTCCGTCGCCCCGGCGCGCATGGTCGCATGAGCCACGTCGACGCCTTGCGCGGCGGGCCGATCCGCACGCGACCGCTCCGGGCCCGCGCGGACTGTCCGACGTGCAGCGACGTCGCATCGCTCACCGCGATCGAACCCACGCACTATGTGCACACCCCCTGCGACTGAGCCGAGATCCCGCTCGTCGATCCCTGTCCCGCACCGCCCCGAGGAAACGCATGCCGATCAAGGTCCAGATCCCCACGCCGCTCCGCACGCTCACGCAAGGCAAGGACGAGGTGCGCGTCGAAGGCGCCACCGTGCGTGCCGTGATCGACGCGCTCGAGGCCAGCTACCCTGGCCTCAAGGATCGACTCGTCGACGACAAGGGTGTCCGCCGCTTCGTGAACATCTTCCTCAACGAGGAGGAGGACATCCGCTTCCTCGACGCGCTCGACACCGTCGTGAGCGACGGTGACTCGCTGCAGATCGTCCCCGCGATCGCTGGCGGACGCAGCCAGTGACGGCGCGGCCGATCGCACCCGAGGTGCGCTACGCCAAGCACCGCCTCCTGCCCGAGATCGGGCCCGCCGGACAGGCGCGGCTCTGCGCCGCTCGCTACGCGATCGACGAGCGCGATCCGGCCGCTCGCTACGCGGGCGAGCTGCTCGATCGCGCGGGCCTCGAGCGCGACACAGGCGGCGCGCCGGTGGTGCCCGAGCCCGTGCACGCTGCGGATCCCGCGCTGGCCGAGGTCGACGCTGCGATCCGCGGGGCGATCGCCGCGACGCAGCGCGTCCGCGAGATCGTGGGCCTGCCGCAGGCGGACCATGCGCTTGGTCGGGAGCAGAGATGAGCGAGACCCCTTGGATTCATGGGCCGATCGCGATCCGACGGGACGTTCTCGAGGAGATCCGTGCCCACGCCGAGGCGTGCTACCCGAGCGAGAGCTGCGGCCTCGCCACGGGGCCCGCCTCCGAGCCCGCGCTGGTCGATGCCTCCACGCGCGAGGTCAACGAGGCCGACAAGTACCACCGCCTCGATCCCGCGCAGTTCCCGCGCACCTCGCGCGAGTACTTCAAGATGCACGAGCTCCGCGCCGCCAAGGCCTTCGAGCGCGGCCGCGAGGCGGGACGCCCCGTGAAGCTCGTCTATCACTCGCACTGCGATGCGGGCGATCACTTCAGCGCAGAGGACAGCGCGACGTTCGCGCACGATGGACAGCTCACCTGGCCGTGCGCGTACCTCGTCGTGTCGGTGCGCGACGGTCGCGCCGTGTCGCAGCGCGTCTGGGTGCACGTGCCGGGCACGAACGACTTTCGCGAGGCCGCGCTCACGATCGTGTGAGGCGGACGATCGCGCTCGGCGATCGTGCATCTTCAGGCTGGTGCACGATCGCGGGTGCACCTTCACGGAACACCTCGCACCTCGACGGAACACCTCGCACCTCGACGGAACACCTCGCACCTCGACGGAACACCTCGCACCTCGACGGAACGACGACGGGCAGCCGAGGTGGCTGCCCGTCGTGGAGCGAATCGGTCGGGGAGCTCAGCTCGCCGAGCTCTCCTCGGACTGCTCCTCGGCCGCCGCGCTGCTGCCGCCGCCGCGCTGCTGGCGAAGGCGCGCCGCCTTGCCCTCGAGATCGCGGAGGTAGTAGAGGCGCGCGCGACGCACGATGCCGCGCGAGACGACCTCGAGCTTCTCGATACGGGGCGAGTGCTCGGGGAAGATGCGCTCCACGCCCACGCCGCCGAAGCTGACCTTGCGGACGGTGAAGGTGGCACCGACGCCACCGCGAGCGCGGCGGATGACGACGCCCTGGAAGAGCTGGACGCGCTCCTTCTCGCCCTCACGGATGCGGTAGTGGACGGCGACCTGGTCACCGACGCGGAAGGTCGGGAGGTTGCGCTTCTGCTCGGCCTCGAGGGCCGCGATCTTCGGAATCGTGTAGGACGACATGGGGTCTCTCGAAAAGGGCGCGATGTCTACTACGCGCTCGGGGGGTCGTCAATCGTGCTCGGAGCGCCTTCGCGCCGAGCCGCGTTCCTGACATGCGACCGCCCGTTCCGCGAGGTGTTCGGCGCAGGATTCGCGAACGCTGCTAAAGGCCGCCCATGCTGGAGCCCGGAGAGCGCGCCCCCGACTTCGTTCGCCACGATCACCGCGGCCAGACCGTCGACACCGCGGCCGCGAGGGCCAAGGGCCCGCTGGTCGTCTACTTCTATCCGCGCGACTTCACGCCCGGCTGCACCCGCGAGGCGTGTCTGTTCCGCGACGCGTTCGACGACCTCCACGGCAAGGGCGCCACGATCGTGGGCATCTCGGTCGACGACGACGCCTCGCACGCACGCTTCGCCGAGCGCTACCGGCTGCCCTTCTCGCTCGTGTCCGATCCGGATCGCGCCCTCGCCAGACAGTTCCAGATCATGCGGGCCTTTGGCCTCCTCGGCGCCCGGCGCGTCACGTTCGTGATCGACCGCGAGGGCAAGGTGCACACGGCCCTCCACGCCGAGCTCTCGATGGGCGCGCACCTCGAGGGCGTCCAGAGGGCCCTCGCAGCGCTCTGAGCCGCGCCGTTCACGCCGCGTCACGAACGCGGGGCGCCGAACTCAGCGTGAAAAGAGGCGATCGAACGTGATCGCTGCCGCCGCGCGCACCGAGAGGTGGTTGTAGGCGCCCACGCCCTGGATCGGCTCGATCACGAGCTCGGCACGCTCGATCACCGAGGCGTGCAGGCCATGCGCCGTGCCGAAGAGGATCAGCGCAGGCCGTCCCGGCGAGGCCAGGTGCGCGCGGGCCGCGGCGTAGCTGACGATCGTGCGTCCCACCGGACGCGCCTCGGTGACCACGCGCTCGGGCGCCTCGCCGTGATCGGCCTCGATGCGTGCGCACGCCTCGTCGATCGACGCCACCGGATGACAGCGCGAGAGCGCGTCGCTGCGCTCCGGCACGCGACGAGCGCCTGCGCCCGTGCGCCAGTGCTCGAGGATGCGATCGACGATGAGACGCTGCGCCGCGATCGGCGACACCACGAAGTAGCCCGCGAGGCCGAACGTGCGCGCCGACCGCGCGATGTCGTGCACGTCCACGTTCGTGATCGCGCTCGTGAGCGGGTGCCCCTCGCGATCGCGCACCGGGTGGTGCACGAGGGCGCAGTACACGGCGCGCGCCGGCGACACGGCCGGATCGCTCATGACGCCTCCGGCTCCGCGGCGCCTTTGGCAGCGCTCTGCGCGGCGTGCGCCTCCTGCGCGGCCAGGCGCGCAGCCTCGCGCTCGCGCTCGAGCTCCGCGAGCACCTTGCGATCGTGGGCGTCGAGCGGTGCGGTCTCGAGCAGATCGGGGCGACGCTCGAGCGTGCGCCGCAGCGCCTCGCGACGGCGCCACTTGGCGACCACCGCGTGGTGCCCCGACACGAGCACCTCGGGCACGCGATCGCCCCGGAATTCCGCGGGACGCGTGTACTGCGGCCCCTCGAGCAGGCCCGTCGCGTGCGACTCCTCCACGATGGAGCTCGGGTTGCCGAGCACGCCCGGGATCAGCCGCGAGACCGCCTCGACGAGCACCATGGCGCCGACCTCACCGCCCATGAGCACGTAGTCGCCGAGCGAGATCTCGCGGTCCACGCGCGCCACCGCACGCTCGTCGATGCCCTCGTAGCGGCCGCACACGAGCGTGATCGCGGGCTGGCTCGAGAGCTCGCGCGCCATCGCCTGATCGAAGCGTCGACCCTGCGCGCTGAGGAGCACGCGCAGCGGTCGCGCGCCGCTCCTCGGCCGCTCGCGCGCCTCGGCGTCCTCCATCGCGTGCACCACCGGCTGCGGCATCATCACCATGCCGCTGCCGCCGCCATACGGCGTGTCGTCGACCGTGCGGTGCTTGTCGGTGGTGAAGTCGCGCGGCGTGATCGTCTCGAGGCCGAGGAGGCCCTTCGCGATCCCCTTGCCGACGAGACCCGTGGTGAGGAACGACCCGAAGATCTCGGGCAGCACCGTGACGACGTAGAAGCGCATCAGCGCCCTCCAGGATCGACCAGATCCTCGAGGTGCGCGACCCTGACCACGCGCTCGCGCAGATCGACCTCTTCGACGTAGGGCGGGTGGAGCGGTACCTCGATCTCGCGGTCGTTCGTGCGCACCACCGCGGCGCTCGACGAGGGATAGATCTCGATGCGCGTGACCGTCCCGATCCGCTCGCCTCGGTGCTCCACGGGCAGGCCGACGAGATCGGCGAGGTAGACCTCGTCGTCGCCGAGGGGCGGCAGATCATCGCGCGAGACCGAGAGCGTGTGGCCCTCGAGGGCCTCGGCCGCGTTGCGATCGTCGACGCCCTCGAGGCGCAGGAAGCCGAGGCCGCCGGTGCGCCGAAACGACGCGACGCGCAGCGCGCGCTCGGTCGCGCCGTCCTTGGACGCGAGACGCACCGAGAGCCCGACCCAGCGAAGGGTCGAGCTCTCGTTGTCGAGCACTGCCTTGAGCTCGCCGCGCAGGCCGTACGCGTGCACGACGCCCATGCGGATCCAGCTCGTCACGCGTGTCCGCGTCTCACTCGAGGATGTCGAGGATCGCCCGCTTCCGCAGGCGCGCGGAGGTGGCCGACAGGAGGGCGCGCATCGCCCGCGCCGTGCGGCCATCCTTGCCGATCACCTTGCCGAGATCGCTCTCGGCGACGGTCAGCTCGAGGACCACCGCGTCGTCCTGATCGACCACGTCGACCTGGACTTCCTCCGGCTCGTCCACGAGCGCGCGGGCGATGAACGAGACGAGCTCCTTGAGCTCTTCGTTCTCGGTCACGTTCAGCTCGCCGAGGCCGCGGCGTGGCGGCGGTAGTCCGCGAGCACGTGCTTCACGCGCGTCGAGGGCTGCGCACCGACCGAGAGCCAGTGATCGACGCGATCGAGCGCGATCTTCTGGTCCTTGATGTCCTTGCTCGGGTCGTAGATACCGACCTGCTCGAGGAAGCGACCATCACGCGGGTTCTCCGAGTGCGTGACGACCACGTGGTAATAGGCCTGCTTCTTCGAGCCGAAACGAGCGAGACGAATCGTGACCATGGTGCCTCTGGAACAGTCTGGGAACGAAGGCGCCCTCGGATGAAGGGCCGCCGAAAAGGGGCCGGAAGCTAGCGGGCACGGGGGGGGCGGTCAAGGAGGCCGGTGGATCACGGCCCACACGTCGGTCGCACGCAGATGCGGCGCGGTCGCTCGGGCTCGGCGGCCGCGGGCCCGAGCAGCGCGCCGAGGCTCCGGAGGTCGCAGCGGGCGTCAGCCCCGGCCGCGACGCAGTCCTCGTCGGACTCACACGGGATGCCACAGAGCGCGTGCACGGGATCGCACGAGAGCCCTGCCGTACCACATCGATCGTCGTCGCGATCGCAGAACATGCCGACGCGGCACGGCGTGGTGCGAGCGTGGTCGGCGTCGCACCACGGCTCACGGCTCGAGTCGACCTCGACGGAGCGCGCGCAGACCATCCGGTGCTCGGCCCCCGGGCCCGGCTCCGCGCCGTGCACGAATCCGATCCGGTACGGCCATCCGCAGAGCTCGAGCGCAGCGCCGGTGTCGTCGTAGAACCAGCCGGGATCCGTCGCTCCGAGCGCCACCTGCGCGACATGGCAGAGGGCGCGTCCCGACCCGGTGTCGTCGACGACCAGCTCTTCGAGTGTCCGTCCGCGGCCCTCG
The DNA here is from genome assembly GCA_019694315.1 of Sandaracinaceae bacterium. Classification (GTDB taxonomy): domain Bacteria; phylum Myxococcota_A; class Polyangia; order Polyangiales; family Sandaracinaceae; genus JAFLCL01. The sequence continues at coordinate 22,383 of JAIBCE010000068.1, read as the reverse complement.
TCACAGCGCTGCCCTGCGGCGAGCAGCTCGTACATGGAGCAGTCCACGAGGCCGCCGTCGCCACGGACGAGGGGCTGATAGAGGCAGCCGATCGGCTGGGTTCGCGCGAGGGCGGCGGCGAACGCGTCGATGGCGGGCGCGAGCGAATCCCCGCAGATCGAGGACACGGTCACGCGCGCTCCGAGGGCGTCGAGATCGCGCGCCGTCTCGAGGAGGCGGACGGGCGGCAGAGCCTCACCGCGCCCGCTCGTGCAGGAGGGCACGAGCTGCGCGCCGGTGTCGTCCACGCGGACGCTCGCGCGGGCCTCGGCGAGCGCCCTCTCGAGATCCTCCACGGGCTCGAGCGTCGTGGGCACGCCCGCGATCACGCCGAAGACGAAAGTGTCCGGGCTGCGCCGCAGCCCACTCAGGCCCCGCACATAGCGCTCGATCGGACGCTCGATGCTCGGATGGTCCGCGGCGCGCGCACAGCGCAGATCGAGCGGCGTGCCCGCGAAGCGAGGATCGTCGGGATCGAAGAGGCCGTCGTCACGCACCGAGCAGTCGTCGTCATCGGTGAGCACGAGCACCGCGAGGACCGCCCCGGGGCGAAGGAACTCGAGGTTCGGCCCTTCGCCCTGTCCAGCGGTGCCGTCGGGGACGCCTTCGACGCTGAGGAAGCGCGGCGGGTCGTAGTCCGTGGCCGTCCAGCTCCTCGCGCTGACGGGAGCCAGAGCCTTGAGCGCGGCCTCGAGCGGCTGCACGAAGCGACATCCAGAAGTGCCCACATCGGTCACACACCCGAGCTGACTCACGACCTCGTCGTTCGACGCACCTCCGCCGAACGTGAAGACCGAGCTCGGATAGCGCGACTGGCACGGGCTCCCGCGCCGACTCGACTGCCTGAGGATCGCGTCGTCTCCGAGGCCCTCGGAGCACCCGGGCACGAGCACCGGACCGGCCCCGAGATCGGCTGTGACGACGCCGGCGTGAATCCACGGGAACGCAGTGAATTCCTGGCCTCCGTCGCCATCGAGATCGCCGTGCGTGAGGATCTCGAAGAGACGCGGGAGCTCGGCGATCAGCGCGGCCTGCTCCTCGGCCATCGAGGCCGAGTCGTCGATCACCAGCAGCAGATCGAGCGCCGACGGCTCGGTCGCGGCCCAGAGCCCGCGCTCGCTGTGTGTGCAAGGCGGCACGACCCCGACCGGCCGCTCGTCGCAGCCCGCGACGAGAAGTCCCGCGATCGCGATCGCACCGCACGCTTCGTTCCGCACGGGGCGATCGGTGCAACCGCCCTGCCCAGCGCTCCACGGGCTGCGCGCGCCGCCGCGGAGGCCCCCGCTGACAACCGCGTTGACGGCCCTACACGCGAGCGCGCGCTCTTGCTACATCGGGCGCGATGGCGCGACGAGCTTCCCTGCGCACTGGCCTCTTCCTCCTGCTCGCGAGCGTGTGGAGCGGGGCCATCCTCGCTGGGGCCTCGTGCTCTGGCACGGGCGAGAGCGGCACGACACCCGCCACGACGGAGCCCGAGCACGTGCAGGCCGCCGAGCTCGGGCGCCCTGACGCGCGCCTGGTCGTGATCACCGATCTGCAGGGCTATCTCGAGCCCTGTGGCTGCACGAGCCGCCCCCTCGGCGGCATCGATCGGCTGGCCGCCGAGATCGGCCGCGTGCGCAGCGAGGGCGTGCCCACCGTGCTCGTGGCGGCGGGCGATCTGCTCTTCTCGGCCGGCGCCGACCACCAGGGCGTCGTGCGACCAGGCGCCGAGACGCAGGAGATCTGGAAGGCCGAGGCGATCGTGGGGATCCTCGAGCACCTCCAGCTCGCCGCGGCCGTGCCGGGCGGGCTCGATCTGCGCTTCGGTCCCGCGACGTTCGGCGCGCTCGCCTCGCAGGCAGACTTCCCTCTGCTCGCGTCGGGCGTGACAGTCGCCGTCCCCGCGCAGCTCGAGACGGAGGCGGGCCCCCTCGATGCGGGGCCTCTCGACGCTGGGCCTCTCGACGCTGGGCCTCTCGACGCTGGGCCTCTCGACGCGGGGCCACTCGACGCTGGCGCGGTGGATGCGGGCTCGACGCCGATGACCCTGCGCGATCACGTGATCGTGTCGGCCGGCCCGCTGCGCGTGGGCATCCTGGGCGTGAGCGACATGGCCGTCTCGGGACTGGTCGATCCGTCGGTGACCGCGCCTGCCGATCTCGTCGCCGCCGCGGAGCAGAGCGCGAGGGCCCTGCGCGACGAAGGCGCCGATCTCGTGATCGCCCTCGTTCGTGGGGCGAGGCGCGACGCGCGGCGCATCGCCACGCAGATCGACGGAGTCGACTTCGTGGTCGAGGGTGGCCTCGACGACAACACGCCGCACGTGCCGTCTGTCACCGAGCACGGGGTGCTCCTTCACGCAGGCCGACACGGTCGCGACGTGGTGATCGTGGATCTCCATCGCCGCCCGGAGCCCGCTCCGGGCTGGACGGATCTCGGCACCTGGGCCCGCGAGTCGGAGCTCACGCGACTGCGCGCCGAGATCACGGAGCTGCGCAGTCGCATCGCGGAGTGGGAGCACGACCCGAGCGTGGCGGCGGCCGATCTCGCCGAGCAGCGCGCGCACCTCTCGGAGATGGAGGGCGAGGCGCGCGCCCTCGTCGCCGCACCGCACACCGACGCAAGCGGCTTCGTGGCCACCCTCGTGGAGCTCGATCCCGAACGGCCTCGCGACGCCGCGGTCACGGCCACGATGGAGGCCTACAACCAGCGCGTGAACGAGCACAACCGCGTGGCCTTCGCCGACTGGCTGCCCACACCGCCAGCGGAAGGGCAGCCCTCGTACGTAGGCTCGGAGGCCTGCGGCGGGAGCTGTCACGCGACCCAGCTCGCCTGGTGGCGCAACACCCTGCACGGCCACGCGTACGCGACGCTCGTGGAGCGCCACAAGGAGTTCAACCTCTCGTGCGTGGGCTGCCACGTCACGGGCTACAACCGCCCCGGTGGCTCGACCGTCTCCCACACGGAATCCCTTCAGAACGTGGGCTGCGAGAACTGTCATGGCCCCGGCAGCCAGCACGTCGCGAACCCCACCGACGCCGTCGTGAACGTGCACCGCGACGCCGAGGAAGGCATCTGCCTCGGCTGTCACACGCCCGAGCACAGCGATCGATTCGACTACGCGAGCTATCGCGCGCGCATGGTGGTGCCGGGTCACGGCCTGCCGGCGCCCTGACCACTGGCCACCCGAGCAACTCGATCCTCGACGTCGTCGACGACATCGGACCCCACACGAAGGACACGACCATGGTCTCCATCGCAGACAAGCTGTTCCAGGATGGACGCGAGCGAGGCATCGCCGAGGGGCTCGCGAGAGGGCGCGAAGAAGGGCGCGAAGAAGGACGCGAGGAAGGGCGCGAAGAAGGGCGCGAAGAAGGGCGCGAAGAAGGGCGCGCGCGAGGCCGTGTCGAGACTCTGCGGCGAACGCTGTTGCGGATGCTGCAGCTGAAATTCGGCCTGCCCGATCCGACCCTCGTGGCGCGGATCGAGCTCGCGTCGAGCGGCGAGCTGGAGCGCTGGATCGATCGCGTGCTGACCGCGACGACCGTGGCCGACGCGCTCGCGGACTGACATGCGGATCTCGAGCGTGACGACGCGTCCCAGAGCCCCCCGCGTCCTCGCCGTCGTGACGCTGAGCTGCGCCCTCGCTGCCTGCGGCAACCGCGCCGCGTTCGACCCCAACCTCCGGAGCAGCGCCTCCATCACGCGCTCGCGCCGCGGCGCGCGGGCGCCGGAGCCCCCCGCCCCGGCCCCCGTCGACGCGGGGGCAGCTGACACCGAACCGGCGCCGACCGAGGAGCCCGCGAGCGGCGAGTGGTGGAGCTCGTACGCGAGCCGCGAAGCGCTCGAGACGTTCGAGGGCCGCGCCAGCTACTACGCCGATCGCTTCGAGGGTCGCCCCACCGCGAGCGGCGAGCCCTACCGCGCGAGCGAGCGCACCGCGGCGAGCCGTGATCTGCCGTTCGGCACCGTCCTCCGCGTGACCCGCGTCGACACGGGTGAGAGCGTCATCGTGCGCGTGAACGATCGCGGCCCCTTCGGCGATCGCGCCCGCGTGCTCGATCTCTCGCGCTCCGCCGCCGAGGCCCTCGACATGATCCGCCGGGGCGTGATCGACGCTCGCGTCGAGGTCCTCGAGCGCCCCGAGTGAGCGCTCCACGCCGGACCCGTTCGAAGGGACTTGGTGCGCGAGGCTGCCTGGAGGCGTGGCTCGGCCAACAGTGCGGCTGACCGTTCGCGCCCCTCGGACTACCCTCCGCGGCCATGACGACGAGCGCTCCCCGTACGATCCGCGCGCCCCGTGGGCCCGAGCTCCGCTGCAAGGGCTGGGTCCAAGAGGCGGCCCTCCGCATGCTCATGAACAACCTCGATCCGGAGGTGGCCGAGCGGCCCGCGGATCTCGTCGTGTATGGCGGCACCGGCAAGGCCGCGCGCAACTGGGAGGCCTTCGACGTGATCGTGCGCGAGCTCATGGAGCTCGAGAGCGATCAGACGCTGCTCATCCAGAGCGGCAAGGCCGTGGGCCGCTTCCGCACCCACGAGCACGCGCCGCGCGTGCTCCTCGCGAACTCGAACCTCGTCGGCAAGTGGGCCACGTGGGACGAGTTCCGCCGCCTCGAGCAGATGGGCCTCACGATGTACGGCCAGATGACGGCGGGCTCGTGGATCTACATCGGCACGCAGGGGATCCTGCAGGGCACCTACGAGACCTTCGTCGCGGCCGGAACGACCCACTTTGCAAAGGGATCGAGCGATCCGAACCCGTGGAGGGGACGCTGGATCCTCACCGCGGGCCTCGGTGGCATGGGCGGCGCGCAGCCGCTCGCAGCGACCATGGCCGGCGCCTCGTGCCTCGCGGTGGAGATCGATGGGACACGCATCCAGCGTCGGCTCGAGACGCGCTACGTCGACAGGTCCACGAGCTCGCTCGACGAAGCGCTCGGCTGGCTCGACGGCGCGAAGAAGACCGGCAAGGCGATCTCCATCGGCCTCCTCGCGAACGCGGCCGACGTGTACCCCGAGCTCGTGCGGCGCAACGTCACGCCCGACTTCGTGACCGAGCAGACGGCGGCGCATGATCCCCTCGTGGGCTACGTGCCCAAGGGCCTGTCGCTCGAGGAGGCGGCGGCGCTCCGCAAGAGCGATCCCGTGGGCTACGTCGCACGCTCGAAGCAGGGCATGGCCGACGAGGTGCGCGCGATGCTCACGATGGTCGAGCGCGGCGCGTTCGCCTGCGACTACGGCAACAACATCCGCGCGCACGCCAAGGATGTGGGCGTCGAGCGCGCGTTCGACATCCCGGGCTTCGTGCCTGCGTACGTGCGGCCCCTCTTCTGCGAAGGAAAGGGCCCGTTCCGCTGGGTCGCGCTCAGCGGCGACCCCGAGGACATCGCGGTCACCGACGCGTGCGTGAAGGAGGTCGTGCCGGGCGATCCGCACCTCCACCACTGGCTCGACATGGCCAAGGAGCGCATCGCGTTCCAGGGCCTGCCCGCGCGCATCTGCTGGCTCGGCTACGGCGATCGCCACCGCGTGGGCCTCGCGTTCAACGAGCTCGTGAAGAAGGGCAAGGTGAAGGCGCCGATCGTCATCGGCCGCGATCACCTCGACTGCGGCTCGGTCGCGAGCCCCAACCGCGAGACGGAGGCGATGAAGGACGGGTCCGACGCCATCGCCGACTGGGCGATCCTCAACGCGCTCGTGAACACCGCGGGCGGCGCGAGCTGGGTGAGCTTCCACCACGGCGGCGGCGTGGGCATCGGCTACTCGCTCCATGCAGGCATGGTGATCGTCGCCGACGGGACCGACGCAGCGGCGCAGCGCCTCGAGCGCGTGCTCACGAGCGATCCGGGCATGGGCGTCATCCGTCACGCGGACGCTGGCTACGAGCTCGCGAAGGAGACCGCGAAGACCAAGGGCGTCCACATCCCGCACGGGACGTGATCGCGTGGAGCGCGCACAGCCCAAGCCCTATCGCCTCCTCCTCCGCAACGCGCGCATCGCCACGTGCGCGGGCGAAGCGTCCACCGACGAAGGGCGCCTCGACGTGCGCGAGCACGCGGCGCTGATCGTGGAGGGGCGCTCGATCGCGTGGATCGGCCGAGACGCGGACGCGCCGCGCAGCGAGATCGGCAGGGAGATCGATCTCGGCGGTCGGCTCGTGACGCCGGGGCTCGTGGATCCGCACACGCACCTCGTGTTCGCGGGATCGCGCGCGGGCGAGTTCCAGAAGAAGATGGCGGGCGTCGACTACCGCACGATCGCCCAGGAAGGTGGGGGGATCGGGGCGAGCATGCGGGCCACGCGCGAGGCGAGCGACGACGCGCTCTCGCGGGCGCTCTGGGCCCGCATGAGCATGCTCGCCGAGCACGGCGTGACGCTCGTGGAGGTGAAGTCGGGCTACGGCCTCTCGCTCGAGCACGAGCTCCGCTTGCTGCGCCTCGCGCGGCAGGCCTCGGGCCTGCACGTCGAGACGCGCGAGAGCCGCGAGCAGCCCAAGCTCGCGGGGAGGCTCCTTCCGCGCACCACCACGACGCTCCTCGGAGCGCACGCGATTCCGCCCGAGTTCGCCCGCGATCGTGAGGGCTACGTGGCGCTCGTGGCGGGCGAGATGATCGCGCAGGCGAGCGCGCGTCGTCGCCTCGGCCTCTACGAGGGGCCGCTCGCGGACGCGTGCGACGTGTACCTCGACGAGAACGCGTTCACCGCGAGCGAGGCGCGCGTGATCCTCGAGGCCGCGCGCGCCGCCGCGCTGAAGGTTCGCGCGCACGTGGGGCAATTCGCCGACGTGGGCGGCGCCGAGCTCGTGGCGGAGCTCGGCGGTCTCTCGTGCGATCACCTCGAGCAGGTGTCGGACGACGGCCTGCGCGCGATGGCGGCACGCGGCACGCGCGCGGTGCTCCTGCCCGTGGCGTGGCGCACGCTCAAGCAGCGCGCGCCCGATGCGATGCGCATGCGCGCACATGGCGTGCATGTGGCCGTGGGCACCGACGCGAACCCAGGCACCAGCGCTTGCCTCGATCCCCTCGTGGCCGTGGGCCTCGCGGTGCGCGACGCGGGCCTCTCACCGCACGCGGCCCTCTTGGCGATCACGCGCGAGGCGGCGGCAGCCTGCGGTGCGAGCGATGCCGGACGGCTGACGGTGGGCGGGCGCGCCGACCTCTGCGTGTGGGATCACGACGACCCCGCGGTGCTCGGCTACGTGGTGGGCGGTCTTCGGCCGGCGTGCGTGCTCCTGGGTGGGATGCACATGGCGGGCGCGCTCGACGAGCTCGGAACGCCCGTGTTTTCGTGAGCGTCGCGAGCGACTGGTGACGCAGAAGTGACGGGAGTTGGTGCCGATCTTCGCGCGCTTGCTACCATCGCCGCCGTGTCCGACGAGCTCGAGATCGACTACGAAGCTGGCTTCCGCATGTACCTCGACCGCTTCAACGAGAAGTTCGGGGAGCGGCCCGACGGCGCGTTCGTGAAGTTCGGACGCCACATGGTCCGCAAGCTGACGTGGGACGAGTTCCCCCCGAAGCTCTTGCACTACGTGAAGATGCACCGCGCCTGCAAGAAGATGCTCGAGTCGGGCTCGACCATCAGCGACGCGCTCGTGCTCGACTTCGACGAGGCGGCCGCGTGGGTCGCGGTGCAGGCACCGAACGTGATGGCGATGTTCCGCGGCGAGATGGGGGATCCGAAGGATCACGCGCCGTCGAAGGTCTGAGCGTCGACGAGACGACGAGCGCGTCTCGTTCTCTCATCCCAGACGCGCGGTGAGCCAGAGGCGATCGAGCTTCGTGAGGTTCACGAGGCGCGCCTGGATCACGAAGCGCGGGGCCTCGGCGGTGGGCTTGCGCGAGCCGAGCGCCCTGCCCTCGATCGAGAGGCTCGTGCCGTCGTCTCGCGTGGTCACGAGCACCACCGGCGTGCCCGGCGCGAGCGCGCGCGCGCCCTCGAATGTGAGCGTCTCGCCAGCGAAGCGCACGAGCGTGGCCTCGGTCTCGCCGTAGCGGGCCGCGAGCGTCATCGACGCCCTCCCTTGCCGCCCACGTCGAGGGCCTTGCTCTTGCTCCGCTGCATCGCGCTTCGCGCCTCCTCGAGATCCGCCTTCTTCTTCACCTTCTCGCGATCGTCACCGAGCTTGCGCCCCTTGCCGAGCCCGAGCTCGACCTTGCAGCGGCCGTTCTTGAAGTAGAGGCGGAGCGGCACGATCGTGTAGCCGCGCATCGTGATTCGGCCGGCCCACTTCTCGATCTCGCTCGCGTGCAGGAGCACCTTGCGCACGCGCTTGGGCTCGTGGCCCCACACGGTGGCCTGCTCGTAGGGCGCGATGAAGAGGTTGTGGAGGAAGCACTCGCCGTTGGAGATGGTGGCGAAGGCGCCCTCGAGATCTGCGCGGCCGAGGCGGAGCGACTTCACCTCGGAGCCTGCGAGGACGAGGCCGCCCTCGATGCGCTCCTCGATGTCGAAGCGGGTGAGCGCGCGCTGGTTCCTGGCGATGAGCTTCTCGCTCGACTGGGCGGGGGGGGACATCGGAGGGTGTTGAGCCGCGCGGGCATGAGGGATAGTCAGCCGCGCGTCTTCGCGCCATCGTGACCTCGCGATTCCCGCCACTCGCTCGCCTCTTTCTCCCTTGCCACGCGTGGGCGCTCGCGGCGTGGCTCGCCGCGTGTGGCGGCACGGCCCCGTCCGTGCTCCCCGACGACACGGGCTACCTCGCGGTCGGCGTGGAGCCTGGCCCTGCGATCGACGAGGCCACGCGCGCCCTCGCGAGCCTCGACCTCGCGCCCTCGCTCCGCGTGGATGCGCCGCGGTTCTCGGCGGCCGCGTACGACAGCCCCTCGGGGCGGAGCGCCGTGCGCGTGGCCACGCAGCGGGGCACGGCGCTCGCCCTCGACGCGCAGTCCGAAGAAGGAGCGATCTTCTCGCTCGATCCACGCACGGGCACGGATCTCAGCGGCGATGGCGCCGCGGACGTCGTCGTCGTGCGCACGGAGGCGGACCGAGCGTGCGTGGCCCTCGCGGAGGTCGACGCCGAGGGCGTGCTCCGGCCGGTGTCGAGCGAGCTCCGGTGGATCGATCCGCGCCTCTGCATCGCGGAGCTCGTGGATCTCGATCACGACGCGCGGGTGGAGGCCCTCGTGCTCGTGCCCTTCCCCGAGCTCGGCACACCGCCGCCCACGATCACGGTGCCGATGACGCTCGATGCGCGTCCGGTCTTCGTGCCGTCGGCCTGGCCCGAGGGCTTCGCGACCGCCGAGATCGCGAGGCACGACGCGCTGATCGAGACGGCGCTCGCACGACACGATCCCGACGCGGTCGCGCGCGCCGCGATCGAGCTCGCGATGATCGCCGCCCTGCGCGGTGGCGACGACGAAGCGATCGACGCCCCGCTCGATCGCGCGAGGGCTCACGCCCCCGAGGCTCGCGCGGTGCTCGACCAAGCCGCGACGAGAGCCCGCGCCCTCCGCGCGCTCGCCGCGCCCCCCGCGCCCGCGCCCCCACCGGCAGAGACCTCCGCGGCCACCGACGCGAGCCCCTGATCATCCGCTGCGCATCGCGCGGGAACGCCTGGCGTGCGTCATGCGCCGAGCGCACCGTCGTCGTCGACCTCCGCCGCGGCGAGGGCGAGCGAGATCGCGCGCGAGGCACCCCCCTCGATCAGGGCGCGACACGCATCCGAGAGCGTGGCGCCGGTGGTGCGCACGTCGTCGAGCACCAGCACGCGCAGCCCGCGCGCGCGAGGCGTCGCCATGAACGCACCCTCCACGTTGGCCAGACGCGCGGCGCGCGGCAGCGACGCTTGGACTCGCGTAGGCCGCGTTCGCGCCAGGAGATCGAGACGCCGCGGGAGCCCGACGACACGAGCCAGCTCCCCCGCGAGCAAGCTCGCCTGATCGTAGCCGCGCTCGGTGAGCCGACTCGGATGAAGGGGCACGGGCACGATCGCGTCGAGGCCCGCCACGAGCTCTCGCGCACGGCCCGCCATGCAACCCGCGAGGGGCCGTGCGAGCTCCGAGCGCCCGCCGTACTTGAAGCGTCGCATCGCGCTCGCGAGCGGACCTCCGAAGCGCATCGCGGCCATGGCCCCCTCGGCCCCGGTGAGCGGCTCGAGCAAGGGCGCACACACCACGCAGAAGCCCTCGTCGCCGGGCTCGAGCGTGTCGTCGCACGCGGCGCAGCGCGGCGGAGCCAGGAGATCGATCAACCCTCGGAGGACGATGCGGACGGGCATGGGCGCGCTTGTCGACGAGCGAGCCCGCGCGTTGCGTCCGTCGCGTGTGCCCCTCCCCTCGTGCCCAGGCGGGCCGTAGACTCGCGCGATGCACCACGAGTTCTGGCACCAGCGCTGGGAAGAAGGAAAGATCGGCTTCCACGAGGGAAAGCCCAACGAGCACCTGCTCGCGCACGGGCCGAAGCTGTCGCTCGAGGATGCGCGTGTGCTCGTGCCGCTCTGCGGCAAATCCGTCGATCTCGCGTGGCTCGCGGCGCAGGGCGCGGAGGTCGTCGGCGTGGAGCTCGTGACCAGCGCGGTGGAGCAGTTCTTCGCGGAGCAGGGCCTCGTGCCCGAGCGCACGAAGGTCGGCGCGCTCGAGCGCTTCCACGTCCCCGATCTCACGATCTTCGCAGGCGACTTCTTCGTGCTCGACGCCGCGACGGCGGGCGGCTCGTTCGACGTGTGCTGGGATCGCGCCGCGCTCGTCGCGCTGCCCACGGGCATGCGCGAGCGCTACGTCGCCCACCAGCGCTCGCTGGTGCGATCAGGCGGCACGACGCTCCTCGTGACCTTCGAGCACGATGGCCCCACGACCGAGCCGCCCTTCTCCGTGCCGAGCGCGCTCGTGCGGTCGCTGTACGCCGACGACGCGGTCGAGGCGCTCGCGGTCGAGGACTCGCCGCTCTCACCGGGCCTGGCCTCCCGCGGCGCGACCTTCGTGCGCGATCACGTGTACCGCATCGTGCGCGCGTAGCGGGCGACGCCTCAGGGCTCGCGGCGCGAGCGGGCCGGAGCCGTCGCGGTGCCCTTCGAAGCCTGGGACGTGCGAGCCGGAGCCTTCGCGGGGCCCTTCGAACTCTTCGCAGGGCCCTTCGAAGCCTTCGCGACCTTCTTCGAAGCCTTCGCGGTGCCCTTCGAAGCCTTCGCGGGGCCCACCGAGCCAGCGTCGCTGTCGCCACCACGAGAGCGAGAGGCTCGTCGCGCCGCGGAGCTCGACGCGGTGCTCCACCAGGCTGACGAGCGTGGCGCGCTGCGTGTCGCTCAGCGTCGCCTCCTCGAGCGGCGCTGGGTGGGATGTGCGATCGAGCCCGATGGCGCCGAGGAGCTTCGTCAGCGCCGCGAACGCCTCGTTGCCGAAGCCGTGAGGCTCACCGCGCGCGACCCTCGCTTCGATCGCCGCGTACGCGTCGATCACGTCCCGTGTCATCGCCTCGAGAGGCTTGTCCTGCATGGACGGAGGATGCACGACCCCCGTGCCTTCTGCGACCGCCGGGAGTCGCCCCTGATCGACGCGCCACGGTTGACGCCTGCGCATCGATCGTTCGGTACGGAATTCGCGGGCAGAGGCACTCGTTGACACACGCGCCTGCAGGCACGTGGCTTGCGGAGCCACGCCCATGCTCCGCTTCGCCATGCTCGCTCTCGCCCTCTGCTGCCTCACCCCCTCGCTCGCCTCGGCGCAGGCGACCGAGGACGAACAGCTCGACGAGGCGCGCGGCCTGCGGGCAGCGGGCATCGCGCTCACCGTGAGTGGCGTGGCCACCGCGGGTGTGGGCACGGGCCTGATGCTCGGCGTGGGCGACTGGGGCGGCGTGATCGGCGGTGGAACGCTCGAGGGCCTGGGTGGTGTGCTCTCGCTGATCGGGATCCCGATGTGGATCGTGGGCGCCGCGCGCGTGGACGTGCTCTCGGCGTCGCTCGACGCTCGCGATCGCATCGCGCGCGGCTACGAGGTCGCGGGCATCGTGGTCACCTCGCTCGGCCTCGCGATGGCGATCGCCGGCGCCGCCCTCATGGGCGTGGCCGCGAGCGGATCGAGCAACTTCGATCAGACCTTTCTCCCGAGCGTCGTCATGCTGCCTGCGGGCGCGTTCCTCGCCGCCTTCATCGGCGCCCCGCTCTGGGCCGAGGGCGCGCGCTTCTGATCGCGACGAGCGCACTCCCGTTACGGTGTGCTGGATCGAGGAGCGGAAGGCCGCGGTAGCCTCGTGGCGATGACTTGCTACGGCCTGCGGCTGCGGCGTGTGACCGCTCGCGTGAAGGCGCTCGCGATCCTGCGTCGATGGAGCACGGAGTCGCTCGTGGAGCTCCAAGCGCGCCTCGATCGCGAGGATGTGGTGCTCCTCTGGGAGACGAGGGAGGCCTTCGGACTCGACGCTGGGCCGCGGACCGAAGCGGTCCATGCGACCATCGGCGAGGCGCTCATCGCGCTCCGAGCAACCTGCGGAGTCGTCGAGCTGGTCGTCCGAGACGAGACCGGCCACTGGCGCGTCGAAGCAGACCCGGCGGCCGCGTTCGCACGCGAGCGGCAGGGGCCCGCGGCGGAGCCGTGGGTCGGTGGCGACTGGCCCGCATGGATGACGCCCGCTCCCAGCTTCTGCCTCGACGCGCTGGAGAAGGAGGTGGTGCGGGCGACGCGCGCCGCTTGGCTCGCGCATCGCGCGCGGGCTCCCGCCGAGCGTCCGTACGGCTTCGGCATCTACGTCGTCGCGGAAGACGGCATGTCGCTGATGGATGCCTTCTGCACCGAGGAAGGGCTCGATCGCCTGGCGAGCTCTCCCTCGTCCGTCGCGCCCGGCACGTCGAGCGTCACCGAGCGTCGTCGACTCTTCCGATGGTGGGAGGCCGACTGGCCCGAGACGGGACGAGCGGTGGACGAGTATGCCGCCGCGAACCAGATGCTCTTCGAGCTCCGGGGCGCAGTGCGCGCACACCTCGACCACCGTCTGGAACGAGGCGAGTGGGAGCGTCGGCTCGTTCGCGATGTCGGACCCTTCGATCGGCGCATGCGCGCGACGTACGCCGCCGCGCTCGCCACCCTGGATCAGGAGGCGCTCTTCGGATCGGGCGACGCGCGCCTGGCGCTGGTCCTCGGCCTCTTCGGCCCCGACGAGGAAGGGCTCCTCTCCTCCGTCGCGCAGCTGAACCCGCGCGCCGTCGCCGAGCGATTCGCCCGCGAACGAAGCGGCGGCTGACGCTGCTCGAGCGCGAGCGGTGCGTTCCTCCCGCGAGTCAGTGCGAGTAGGGCTCGTTCCGGAGGATCGTGAACGCGCGGTAGATCTGCTCGACGAGGAAGAGGCGCGCGATGCGGTGCGGGAGGATCATGTCCGAGAGCGAGAGGCGGACGTCGCACGCGTCCGACAGCTCCTTGGGCAGGCCGTACGAGCCGCCGATCAGGAAGCACACGTTCGCGACGGCGCCGACCTCACAGCGGCCCACGAGCTGCGCGAATTTCTGCGAGCTCATGCGCTCGCCGCCCACCTCGAGCGCGATGGTGCGCGCGCGATCGGGGATGGCCTTCTGGAGCTTGGCCGCGACGTCCTTCTCGCCCGTGTCGGCGATCTCGATCTCGTCGAGCTTGCAGTAGCGCTTGATGCGCCCCTCGTACTCGTCGATGGCCTCGCGAAGGCCTCGCTCCTTCACCTTGCCGACGGCGACGACGACGATGCGCATGAGGAGGAGCGAGCTCGACGTTCAGACGGCGGGCTGGTTCGGAACCGGAACGCGCGCCGCGTCGATCCACAGCGACTCGAGGTCGTAGTAGCCGCGCACGTCGTCGTGGAAGATGTGGACGACCACGTCGCCGAAGTCCATGAGCACCCAGGCGCCCTCGGGCAGACCCTCGATGCCGGCGCACTTCTCGCCCACGTTCTTCTCGACGTCCTCCGCGATGCCGCGCGCGAGCGCCGCGACCTGACGATCGCTGCGTCCGCTCATCACCACGAGGTAGTCGGCATAGTCGACCTTGCCGAAGACGTCGATGATCTGGATGTTCACGGCCTTCTTCTCGAGGCCCGCCTCCGCGATCGCGAGCGCGGTCTTCTTGGACGGCGGCTCCTTGCGCTCCACGGCCGGCGCAGGCGCAGCCTTGGTGCGCTTGGCCGCCGCCTTCTTGGTGGCCTTCTTCACGACGACCTTCTTCGTCGCGCCCTTGGCCTCCGCCTTCGGGGCCGCCTTCTTCGTCGCCTTCTTGGCGGTCTCTTCGGTCTTCTTGCTCGCCACGTCGCCTCCGACGCAGTGCCCCTCGGCACCGCGGATCGGCGCGCATCCTATGCGCAAACCGCGATTTGTCTCGGCCGCCGTGTCCGACGCCGCTCAGCCGCGGATCTGACCGGCCCCGTAGCCCACCCACTTGCGGGCGCAGAGCTCCTCGAGGCCCATGGGCCCGTAGGCGTGGAGCTTCGTGGTGGAGATGCCCATTTCCGCGCCCAATCCGAGCTCGAAGCCGTCGTTGAAGCGTGTGGACGCGTTCACGAGGACGAGGCTCGCGTCCACCTCGCGCACGAAGCGCTCGCCGCGATCGCGATCCGCCGAGACGATCGCCTCGGTGTGCCCGGTGCCGTGCGCAGCGATATGTGCGAGCGCGGCATCGAGGCCATCGACGACGCGCACCGAGAGCACGAGATCGAGGTACTCGGTGTCCCAGTCGGCGTCGCTCGCAGCGGCCATGCTCGGCACGAGCGCGCGGGCGCGCCCACAGCCGCGGAGCGCCACGCCCTTGGCCCGCATCGCGTCGGCGACGCGCGGCAAGAAGGCGTGCGCGCAGGCCGCGTCGACGAGCAGCGTCTCCATCGCGTTGCACACGCCGGGGCGGTGCGTCTTGGCGTTCACCGCGATCGCCTCGGCCATCGCGAGGTCGGCCGCGCCGTCGACGTACACGTGGCACACGCCCTTGTAGTGCTGGATCACGGGCACGGTCGCGTGCTCGGTCACGAAGCGGATGAGGCCCTCGCCGCCGCGCGGGATGAGCAGATCGAGCACGCCGCTCAGGCGCGCCATCTCGCGAACGCCCTCGCGATCGGTGTCGTCGACGAAGCTCACGGCCTCGCGCGGCAGGCCCGCCGAGGCGAGCGCGTCCCCCACCACCGACACGAGCGCACGGTTGGACGCCAGCGCCTCGCTGCCGCCCCGGAGCAGACACGCGTTGCCACTCTTGAGGCAGAGCGCGGCCGCGTCGATGGTCACGTTCGGGCGCGCCTCGTACACGATGCCCACGAGACCGAGCGGCACCGTCATGCGGCCCACGCGGAGGCCGTTCGGACGCGCCTCGAGTCGCTCGATCCGGCCCACGGGATCGGGCAGCGCCGCGATCTGCCTCACGCCCTCGGCGATCTGCGCGACGCGGGCCTCGGTGAGGCGGAGCCGATCGACGAGCGCCGCCGTCTGTCCCCGCATCGCGGCTGCGTCGACGTCGACGCAGTTGGCCTCGAGGATGCGCGGTGTCGCGCGCAGGAGCGCGTCGGCCATGGCCGTGAGGGCCGCGTTCTTCTCGCGCGTGCTCGCGGCCGCGAGGCGCCGCGTAGTGGCTTTCGCAGCCGCCGCCTGCGAGTGGAGCGTCGAGGCGCCACCTGCGCGGGGCTCGGTCGTGGAGGACATGCGCGTGTCGTAACGCGACCGTGAAAAACCTCAATCCTTCCGAGCGCGCGGGCGTGCGACCCGGATCGGGCGTGGTATGGCAGGCCGCCTTCGCGAGCCCGGACCGCCCTTTGCTTGGCGGACGGCCGCACTCGAGGACCCGCCATGAGCATCGCCCTGGACGCCGATCAGCCCGTGCCCGACAGCGCCGCCGCGAGCGACGCCCCCGCCGAGAAGCGGCCCTCCAAGCGCCCCGACCCGATGGTCGGCGCGCACCCGGCCGGACGCCGCAGCCCCAAGGATCTCCTGCAGGCGAGCAAGGCCTACCAGGACGAGAGCCGCGGCCGCAGCTGGTTCCACGTGGCCGAGACCTTCGCCGTGTTCGCCGTGGTGATGGCGGGCATCGTGCTCGCGCCGTGGTGGTGGGCGAAGCTGCCGCTCTCGATCATCGAGGGCCTCGTGGTGGTGAGGCTGTTCATCCTCTATCACGACTACATGCACCTCGCGATCCTGCGCAACAGCACGCTCGCGAAGGTGATCTTCTACGCCTTCGGGACGTACGTGCTCACGCCGCCGTCGGTGTGGCGCGCGACGCACAACTACCACCACGCGAACACTGCCAAGATCGTCGGCTCGCACGTCGGCAGCTACCTCATGGTCACCACCGACATGTGGAAGACGATGAGCCCGAGCGACAAGCGCATGTACAAGCTCCTGCGCCACCCGCTCAACATCCTCCTCGCGTACTTCACCGTGTTCGGGATCGGCATGAACGTCTCGCCGCTCCTCCGGAACCCGAAGAAGCACTACGACGCGGTCTTCTCGCTCGGCCTGCACGCGGCCCTGCTCGCGACTCTCACGTACTTCTTCGGCTGGCAGATGGCGCTCTACACGACGGTGCTGCCGTTCGCGATCGCGATGATGGCCGGCGCGTACCTCTTCTACGCGCAGCACGACTTCCCCGAGATGCACGTGCAGCCGCGCGAGACGTGGGAGTTCACGCGCGCCGCGCTGGAGAGCTCGAGCTTCATGAAGCTCGGCCCGGTCATGAATTGGTTCACGGGCAACATCGGCTACCACCACGTGCACCACCTCAACTCGGGCATCCCGTTCTATCGACTTCCCGAGGCGATGGCGGGCATCGCGGAGCTCCAGCAGCCGCTCGGCACCACGACGCTCACGCCGCGCGACATCCTCCGGAACTTCGAGGTGAAGCTCTGGGATCCGGCCACCGGCAAGATGGTCGGCTACCCGGACTGAGCGCGAATCGCCCGAGGGGACGGCGCCGAGCGTCACTCACGCGGCAGCGGATAGCGCTGACGGATCGTGCGCGGGCCGGGCCAGCCGAGACCAGCGTTGTCGCTGAGGTCGTCGAACGGAATCCACTCGACCACGGGCGCGCCGTCACAGCCAATCCCGCCGATGCCTCGATCGCAGCCGGCCCAACCGGGGTCCGGCACGAACGCACCGAGGAAGCTCGGATCTCGCAGCGCCTCTGGGTCCAGCGTGGGCAACGGCACGTCGAGCCCGGGGACCGCTTCGCAGCGCGAGCGGCCATCGAGCCCGCTCCGGACCTGCCACTCCGCCAGTGTTCCACCGAAGACGGCGCAGCTCCCATCGACGCGCGGTAGATACCAATTGTCGTCGGCGCGGTACGGCTCGGTGCCCGAGGCCAGCGTCAAGACGTGCTGCTGATCCGGGCTCGCGCCGATCACGTTGCCCATGAGCTCGGTCGCCGCCATCGACGTGAACCGCCATGTTCCCCGCTCGTTGGGGTCGGGAAGAAAGGTGTTCCGCACCACACGCACCGTCGCCCCGGCGTGCGAGGCGACGAGGTTGGCGAAGCGGTTCCGGAAGAGGAGGTTGCCGCGCACATCGGCCGAGCCACCCCCCTCGTTTCCGACGTGGATCGCGGCATTCGTGGGGGCGAGCGGACAGTTCCCCATGACGTTGGCGACGATCCAGGTGTGCTCGATCTGGTAGGCCGTCATCACGCAGCCGGCCTGGATGCTGCTGATGGAGTTGCCCACGATCTTCACGTCGTGCGCGACGCCGTGGGCCCCGCCACCGACGGCCACGTCGATGCCCTGCTCGGCGGCGTCGTCGAGCATCGGACCGATCACGTTGTCGGCGATCCAGTGGTGATCGCCGACGTCGGGCTCGTCTGCCTCGCCGTCGTGGATGGTGATCCCGTCGTTCGCGTGGACGTTCGCGATGCGAGACCCCACGACGGCGGTGCGCTCCGCCCCGGCGCCGATCACGATGCCGTTCGAGAAGCAGTCGTGGACATAGAGATCCTCGATCACCACATCGCTCGACGAGTTCACGGTGAGGCAGGGGTGACAGTCGACACCCGGTGCGCAGCTGCTCGCGTGAGGGCGGAGCTCCACGTCGCGCAAGGTCACGAACGCGGATCCCCCGTCGATCCCGGCGATCGAGATGACCGGCCTCCCATCCTCCGGGAGGCCATACGCACCCACGGTGATGGGCTGCGCATCGGTGCCGCGGACGGATCGGATGACGAGCGCCTCGTCACCGAAGTCACCGCCTCGCCGCAACAGCACGAACGACCCGGGTGGCGAGGTCTGGAGCGCGAGTGACGCGCGAGACAGAGTCCGCCACGGCCGTTCGCGAGTGCCGGGGCTCCCGTCGTCACCCGTCCCCGGATCCACGTAGCGGCACGGACCATCACCAGACTCGCAGGGATCGAGCACGCAGGTGAGCCCCACAGCGTATCGACCAGGCTCGCAGGCGCATGAAGGGGCCCCGTCGAGCACGACGCAGCGGCCGTGCTCGGAGCATCGAAGCGCCCCGCACGACAGCGGTCCTGCCGCATCGAGCCCAGCGGCATCGAGCCCAGCGACATCGAGCTGAGCCGCATCCTGCCGATGCTCCGCAGCGTCGCACCCACCCAGCACGATCACGAGCACGACGAGGCCCGGAGGCCGCCCGGCGCCGGTCATGGAGACACCGCGCGGAAGCGCTGCTCGGGGCCGGCGGGGGCGTAGAGCTGCACGGCATGGAGGCGGCTCGAGCCGTCGCTCGTGAACGAGTGCGGCACGCCCTGCGGAATGTAGAGGCGCGCGCCTGCTTGGACGGGGATCTCCCGATCGCCGAGGACGAGCGTGCCGTGGCCCTCGTCGACGAGCAGGATCTCGGCGGAGTCGTCGTGCGCGTGCGCGGGCACCGACACGGTGGGAGCGCCGTCGAGGATGGAGAGCGCCGCGTTCTCGGCGCCGTGGCCCTCGGTGTCGAGCATGATCCGCACGCTGAGCTCAGGGCTCGCGGCGAGGGGCTCGGTGGTCGCGATCGAGCCCACTCGAAGCGGGCTCGCGGCGAGAGGGCGATCGAGCGGGAGGCAGTCGCCGCCGCGGGGGGCGAGCTCGTCCCAGGCGCTCGTGCGCTGGAAGCGGTGGCTGTCGCGGGCGACCGCGAGGAGCGTGCGCGCGGGCTGCTCGCCCGTGTTCAAGAGGAGTCCGTCCCCCTCGGGACCGAAGCGCACGGCGTCGCCGACATAGAGCGTGGCGCGCGCTTCTTGCGGGGCGATGCCCGTGCCGCTCGCCTCGAGCTCGCCATCGCGCACGAGCACGATCACGTCCTGACACGACGAGGTCGGGGGGCGGAAGTAGGCGCCCGGCGGGAGCTGGAGCTCGGCCAGGAGCACCCGCGCGGGATCCTCGGGCGCCAGCGTGAACGAGAGCGGCGTCCACGGGGGCGCCTCCTGCGGGGTCACGCACTCGGGCTCGCGGTAGGAGTCGTCGCTGGCCGAGCCCGCGCTACCCGTGGCCATCGTCGCGGCCAGCGGCTCGGTGCGCGAGCCCTCTTCGACCTCGACCGTCTGGACTTGGGTCGCCTCGCCGCCTTGCGAGACCGTCGTCTCCTGCGTCGGGGCCCCGGGCTGAGGGATCCAGCACATCTGTCGCTGCGCGGGCCGCTGCGAGCCGCCGCACGAGGCGAGCGCCCATGCGAGCGCGGCGAGGACGAGGAGCGCGCAGACGCGCTCGGAGCGAGACGAGGGGGCGTGCAAGGTGACCTCCGCAGCGAGACGGTACCTCAGGGCGCTGAGAGCACGTGTCACTCGGGTGGATCGGTGCGAGTGACGCGGGCTCGAATCGGCGGGAGGGAGGCTCTCGCCGATTCACTCGGCGAGAGGGAGGGTCTGCGGCCAGACCCTCCGGGAAGAAAAGAAGAGCGTGAGTCATGCAAGTGACTCACGCTCTGAGACGTTTCGCGCGGCGGTTGGTTCGATGCTGTCGAAAAGCTGACCGTGCCGCGGCGGTTTCCTACCGTTCGCCCGTGGCTCGCCCCGCCATCGCCCCGGCCGATCGAGACGGAACGCTCTCCGAGGCGCCCCGCGCGTGCCCGAGCTGCGGGCGCACGTTCCCGCCCGACTACCTCGTGTGTCCGCGCGACGGAGCGCCCCTCGGGATCGCCGCGAACGAGACCGATCCGCTCGTGGGGATCGTGATCGGAGGCAGCTACCGCATCGAGCGCGCGATCGCGCGCGGAGGCATGGGGCGCCTCTACGAAGGCGAGCACACGCGCCTGCCACGCAAGGTCGCGATCAAGGTGCTGCACGAGCCGCACGCGCAGAAGCCCGAGGCCGTCAGGCGCTTCGAGCGCGAGGCGAGCGCGCTCTCGCGCATCGATCACCCGCACGTGCTCGGCGTGCTCGACTTCGTGCGCACACCCGACGGTCGCGGGGCGATCGTCACCCCGCTGCTCGCGGGCGAGAACCTCCAGAGCCGCCTCGATCGCGAGGGATCGCTGGCCGAGGGCGAGGCCGTGCGCCTCGCGATCGAGATGTGCCGAGGGCTCGCTGCGGCGCACGCGGAGGGGATCGTGCACCGCGATCTCAAGCCCTCGAACGTGTTCCTCGCCAAGCGCGCGGAGGACGATCACGCACACGTGAAGCTCCTCGACTTCGGCGTGGCCAAGCTCTCCGACGACGACATGACGCGCACGGGCGTGGTGCTCGGGACGCCGGCCTACATGGCCCCCGAGCAAGCGAGCGGGAGCGCCAAGGTGGATGCGCGCGCGGACGTGTACGCCGTGGGCGCCGTGCTCTACCGGATGCTCGTCGGCGCGATGCCGTACGACGGAGACGACGCGGGCAGCGTGCTCGCGCAGCTCCTCGCGGGGCCGCCCCAGCGCCTGGGGTCGAGAGGGCCGGTGCGAGAGGCGATCGAAGCGATCGTGGAGCGCGCGATGGCCCGCGCGCCGAGCGATCGGTTCGCGACCGCCGCGGATCTCGCCGAGGCGCTCGCGTCGGTCGTCGAGACCGACGTCACGCGCACGCCCCGCACCTCGACGCGCTCGCGCGCCGTGCCCCGGGAGCGCGCGCTCACGATCGCCCTCGTGGGCAGCGCCGCAGCGATCGCGGGCGGATGGCTCGCGGGGCTCGTTCACCTGGGCGCGCAGGGGCTGGGGGTGACGAGCGAGCGCACCGAGGCGCTCGCGACCGCGCTCGTGCTCGTCGGCGTGAGCGCGAGCGTCGCGGGCGTGATCTTCGTCCTCGGCCGCGAGGTGCACGTGCGCTTCGGCAGCGCGACCGAGCTGCGCCTCTTTCGCGCACGAATCGGAGGCGCGCTGCGCGCAGGCCTCGTCGCGCTGGGCGCCGCGGAGCTCGTGCGTGCGGCGATCGACAGCGTGGACCCGTGGCTCGACGTCGCAGCGCTGGCCGTCGCGATCACGACCTTCGGGCTCACGCTCTGGCACAGCCAGCGCGAGGCCGAGGTCTCGCCCGATGCGCTCGTGCGCAGTCCCGCGAGTCGAGGCTCAGCCGCGTAGGCGCACGATCGAGGCAGCCCCCGTGGAGGCGTCTTCGACCACACACGAGAGCGGGACGAACGCGTGCACACCCCGGCGAGGTGCGGCACGGAGCACGAGCAGCGAGGGCGTGCGATCGGCCGCGATTTCCGCGAGGCGAAGGCAGGCCGCCGGCTCCTCGTCCGAGAGCGGGACGGCGCGATCGTCGGCGTCGAGGGCCCGGAGCCCCGGCTCCCACCGCGCGGGTGAGAAGAGCACGACCGGCTCGGCAAACGCGGGGCTCGCGCGGAGCTGCGCCTCCACGCGCCCAGCGAGCGTGTCGCGATCGCGCGCAGCGAGCTCGGTCATGCGCGCGATGGCCTCGGGCGCCACGACGGGCGAGGTCGTGTACTGGAGCGCACGAAGCACCGGCTGGCCCGGATCCTCGAGCACCTCTGCGAGCCCTACCTCGAGCGTTCGAGGCATGGGACCGATCGAGCCCGGGACGCTCGAGGCATCGTGCTCCTCGACGAAGATCACGCCGCTCGCGAGATCGAGCAGGTGTCGACGGACGATGCCGCGCGGCACGCCCCCGTCGACGTGCTCTCGCGCGATCTCGAGCAGGCGCAGATCGACGCGGCTCGCGATCGGAGCGCTGGTCGGTTGGAGCACCCCGCGCGCGAGCTGCGCGAGGAGGTGCACGTCCTCGACCGCGATCGCCGCCTCGAAGCGCGCCGTCCAGCGCGCGACGCGGAGATCCGTCGCGGCGCGCGCACGGCGGAGCGCGTCGTCCATGGCACCGCGACGTGCGCCCGCGAGCCCGGATCGCACGAGCGAGAGCGCAGTCTCCCTCGCGACGTCGTGGGTGCGAGCCGACGACGAGGCGGGGGGCGCGAGCGACGTGCGCGCCGCCGGCCGGTCGCGCCGCTCGAGCGCGGCCTCGCGATCGGCGAGCCCCTCGAGCCAGCCGAGCGCGGCCCGCACCGCGCTCGAGCCCTGCTCTCCCCGCTCGTCCACCGCGACGATCGTCCCGTCGTGGAGCGAGAGCGTGACGA
>JAIBCE010000067.1 GCA_019694315.1 Sandaracinaceae bacterium | reverse complement strand
CACCACGCGCGAGCCGAGCGCCCGCACGCGGGCACCGTGGCTCGCCAGGCGCTCGCGCAGGCGCGGCCCCTTGGCGACGGGCTCGCTCGGCGCCAGGCCCGGATCGCGCTGGCGCGGCTCGAGGCGACGGTTGTTGCGCGGACCTGCTCCGCTCGTGCGCGAGGGCGCCGTCGACACGCGCGCGCTGCGCGGTCGGACCGACGGGATCTCCTCGTCGCGCACGACGCGGACGTTCACGGCGTGCTCCCCCCGCTCGCGTCCATCGCGTCCAGCATCGGCAGGAGCTCGGGCCCGACGCGCGTGATGTCGCCGGCGCCGAGGGTGATCACCACGTCGCCCGGCTGGATGCGCGCGGCCAGGGCCTTGGCCACCTCACTCCGCGGGCCTACCCACGTCACGTCGCGGTGGCCGTGCGCGCGCACCGCGGCCGCGAGCGCCTCGCTGGTCGCGCCCGCGATCGGCGGCTCGCCCGCGGCGTACACATCGGCGAGCAGGAGCACGTCGGCGCGGTTGAACGCGCGCGTGAGCTCCTCGAAGCAGAACTGCGTGCGCGTGTAGCGGTGCGGCTGGAAGGCCACGACGAGGCGCCGCCCATAGGCGCGCTGCGCGGCCTCGAGCGTGGCCTGCACCTCGGCGGGGTGATGGCCGTAGTCGTCGACGATCGTCACGCCCTGCTTGGACTCGCCCACGATCGTGAACCGGCGCTGCACGCCGCCGAATTCCGCGAGCGCCTTGCGCGTGATCTCCTCGGGCACCTCGAGCTCGTCGGCGACCGCGATGACGGCGAGGGCGTTGAGCACGTTGTGGATGCCGGGCATCCGCACGGTGAAGCTGCCGCCGGGCTTGCCGCGGCGCACGAGCTCGAAGCGCGTCGAGAGGCCATCGACCACGGGGTTTCGCGCGCGGTAGTCGGCCTGCGCGGTGAGGCCGTAGGTGGCGATGCGCTTCTCGATGCGCGGCAGGATCGCCTGCACGTGAGGGTGATCGAGGCAGGCCACGACGAGGCCGTAGAAGGGCACGCGGTTGGCGAACTCGGCGAAGGCGGTCTTGACCTTCTCGTGCGTGCCGTAGTGATCGAGGTGCTCGGCGTCGATGTTCGTGATGATCGCGATCACGGGCGAGAGGTGGAGGAACGAGCCGTCCGACTCGTCGGCCTCGGCCACGAGCAGGTTGCCGGTGCCCATCGCGGCGTTGGAGCCGAGCGAGTTGAGCTTTCCGCCGATGACGACCGTGGGATCGCGGCCCGCCTCGCGCAGCACCGTGGCCACGAGCGAGGTGGTGGTGGTCTTGCCGTGCGAGCCCGCGATGGCCACGCCGTCGCGCAGGCGCATGAGCTCCGCGAGCATCTCCGCGCGCGGGATCACGGGCACGTTGTGCTGCCGCGCGTGCACGAGCTCGGGGTTGTCCTTCGCGATGGCCGAGCTGAAGACCACGACGTCGGCGGTGCCGACGTTGTCCTTGCGGTGGCCCACGAAGACCTTCGCGCCGAGCTCCTCGAGGCGCTTGGTGGTGTCGCTGCCGCGCGCGTCGGAGCCCGTGACGGCGAAGCCGGACGCGAGGAGCACCTCGGCGATGCCGCTCATGCCGATGCCGCCGATGCCGACGAAGTGGATGGTCCTGACTCGACCGCGGAACATGAGGTCGCGGATACCACGCCCACACGGCGACCGAGCAATTCGCTGCACGGCTGCTCCGGTGCCCCGAGCCCGGCCTCAGCGCTCAGCGGCGAAAGCGGCCTGCGCGCGACGCGTAACCGATTGGTTTCCCTTGACATGAAACCAATTGGTTACCAGTCTCGCGAGACCTTCTCACCAGGAGCGAGACCGATGAGCACGCAGACCTCCACGCAGACGTACGAGACCTTCCTCCGCGCCACCCCCGAGGCCGTGTGGGCCGCGATGACGAGCCCCGAGCAGACGGAGATCTACTTCTTCGGCAGCCGCGTCGCGCTCGAGCCGCGGGTGGGCGGGCGCCTCGTCTACACGGCGGGGCCAGCGGCCCTCGTGGACGGCGAGGTGCTCGCGCTCGAGCCGCGCCACCGTCTCGTGACCACCTGGCGGGTGCAGTACGACCCGGCGTGCGCGGGCGAGGTGTCGGAGGTGGAGTGGCTCCTCGAGGCGCGCGGCGAGGCGACCCGGCTCCTCGTGACGCATCGCCTCGCGTCGGCGCCGAACACCGCGAAGAACGTGGGCAGCGAGGGCTGGAGCGTGGTGCTCTCGGGCATGAAGACGCTGCTCGAGACGGGCAAGCCGCTCGTCATCGCGCCGCGCGCGTGAGCCGCGTTACCCTCGCGCCCCCGTGCCCTCCGCTGCCGAACGCCTCGACGTCTTCGTCGCCATCGCGGATCCCACGCGCCGCGCGATCCTCGATCGGCTGCGTGGGGGCCGCGCGCCCGTGAACGAGCTCGCGTCGGGCTTCGACATGTCGCGCCCCGCCGTCTCGAAGCACCTCCGGATCCTGCGTGAGGCCGAGCTCGTGCGCGAGACGAAGGAGGGCCGCTTCCGCTACTACGAGCTCACACCCGCGCAGCTCGAGCGCGTGGCCGCGTGGGCCGAGACCTACCGCGCGTTCTGGGCGAGCAGCCTCCATGCGCTCAAGCAGCACGTGGAGAGCCGCCGCGCCGAGCTCGATCTGCTCGAGCGCCCCGCGGTCGAGCGCGCGGCCTCGCTACGCGTGAGCTCCAAGACCCCGCACCGAGGAAAGCGTCGATCATGAGAGCCGTCGCCGATCTGAGCCGAGGCGTCATCCACGCGAGCGTGGAGATCGACGCGCCGCCCGAGCGGGTGTGGGATGCGATCACCGAGCCGAGCCAGCTCGCGTCGTGGTGGGGTGGCGAGCTCTACCGCACCTACGACTGGTCGCTCGATCTGCGACCCGGAGGCGCGTGGTCCACGAAGGCCGACGGCAAGCAGGGCCTCACGACCGTGCACGGCGAGATCCTCGAGCTCGAGCGCCCGCATCGCCTCGTGATGAGCTGGCACGCGAGCTGGGATGGCGACGCGCGAACCGTGCTCCGCTACGAGCTCAGCGAGACCTCGCGCGGCACGCTCGTGCGCGTGGTGCTCGAGCGCTTCGTCGATCGCCCCGCGTCGTGCGAGAACCACACGCAGGGCTGGCACCTGGTGCTCGGCTGGCTCGAGGCCTTCTCGGGCGCGCACGCTCCCTGAGCAGGGCCGCCCGTCTGCGTAGGGGATCGCGCATGCGCTTGCGATCGCAAGCGTCATCGGTCGATCCTCCGAGGCCGCTGCCTCGTAGGTCCCGCGCGTATGGACAAGAAGAGCCTCCCCGTCGTCGATCACGCCACCCACCTGTACGAGCACGTGCCGAGCGGCTGGTACGTGCTCGCGCGCTCGAAAGAGGTGCCTGCGGGCGCGGTGCTCACGCGGCGTCTCGCGGGGCAGGATGTGGTCCTCTTCCGAACGGCCTCGGGCGTGCTCTCCGCGATCGCGCCGTACTGCGCGCACATGGGGGCGCACCTCGGCCACGGCGGTTGCGTGAAGGGCGAGACGATCGAGTGTCCATTCCACGCCTTCCGCTTCGACACCGCGGGCAAGTGCGTGGGCACGGCGTACGGCTCGCCGCCCCCGCCGCGCGCGCGTCAGGCAACGCATCCGGTGTGCGAGCGGCACGGCGAGATCCTCGTGTGGTACGGCAACGCGGGCGAGGCGCCGTGGTTCGAGGTGCCCGACCTCGACACCACGGGCTGGGTCGAGCCCGCCTTCGAGGTCGCGCCGCTCCGTGGTCATCCGCAGGAGACGAGCGAGAACAGCGTGGACATGGGGCACCTGCCCGTGGTGCACGGCTACTCCGACATCCGCGTGCTCCGCGAGCTGCGCGCCGAGCCGGGCTACCTCTCGGTGCAGTACGCGATGAAGAGGCCGTACCTGCCGGGCCTGCCGGGCCTCGGCAAGGTGTACGCGGAGTTCTTCATCCACGTGTACGGCCTCGGCTACTCGCGGGTGGAGGTGAGCGTGCCCGAGCTCGGCATGCGCACGCGGCACCTCGTGTTCGCGACGCCCGTGGATCGCGAGCGGCTCGAGCTCCACATGGGCTTCGCTTTCGAGAAGCTCGGGGCTGGCCACGAGAGGCTCCCGTCCGCGCTGAGGCGCCTGCCGCTGGGCCTCGTTCACCGCGTGATCCGCGCTGCGGGCCTGCGCGCGTTCGTGCACGACGTGAAGCAGGACTTCCACATCTGGCAGAACAAGCGCTACGTGCACCCCCCACAGCTCGCGGTCGGAGACGGACCGGTGGGCGCGTACCGCCGCTGGTGCCGGCAGTTCTATCCGTCGGTGAATGGTCTCCCGACCGCGACGGCGGACGAGACGACGCAGAATGCGGCAGAATGAGGATCCCCATGCACCACCGTACGATCCGCACGCTCTCTCTCGTCGCGCTCGCCCTCGTCGGCGGGCTCCTCACCAGCTCGTGCAGCGCGAGCCCCGCGAACGCCGCGGGCTCGTGGAGCATGAACCTCACGAACGGCGCCAACGGCTGCATGTTCAGCAACTGGACCGTGGGCGACACGACGACCGGCGTGCCGGTCACGATCACGCAGAGCGGCGCGTCGGTGACGCTGCTCGTCACCGGCGGCTATGCGACCGCGCTCGATCTCCTCGTCGGAGGGCACGAGTTCACGGGCGCCGTCGACGGCAACCACGTGAACGCGCGCCTCACGGGTCGCGCGGGATCGACGGGTGGCTGCGCCTACACGACGGTGGGCGACCTCGAGGGCACGCTGAGCGGCGACACGATCACGGGCAACCTGAGCTGGTCGTACGACACGAACTCGAGCGCCGACTGCGGGATGTACGCCGTCTGCGAGACGCTCCAGGCCATGAACGGGACGCGTCCGCCCACGTCGATGTGATGCCGTCGGCCGCGCTGCGTGTGATCCATCGCGAAGGGGGGGCCGAGCGGGTCGAGCTCGATCCGGAGCGGCCCTTCGTGATCGGGCGCGGGAGCGAGTCGAGCTACGTGCTCGATCGACCTGGCGTCGATCGTCGACACGTGGAGCTCTTGTTCTTCGAGGGCGCGTGGTGGATCCGCGGCGGCGTGGGCACGACGAGCGGCACGTGGCTCGAGGGGCGCTTCGTCCTCGAGAGCCGACGCCTGATCGACGGGGACGTGATCCAGCTCGGTGAGGTGGACGACGTGCTCTTCCGCTTCGAGAGCTCGGGCACGTCGATCCCTGCGGCTCCTCGGCGCTTCGATCAGCGCTTGGTCGTGAGCCCCGACGCCGCCGCCGCACGAGGTCTGCCGCGCGTGGGCCTCGAGCTCGCGCGTCCCGAAGGGCTCATGCCGATGCCCGGCGCCGACGATCGCACGTGGCTCACGCTGAGCTCGCCGCCCGGAGGGGGGCCCTTCGCGCGCTTCGTGCGCGGGCCTCGGCTCGACGACGCGGCCGGTGCACCGCGGCGCCTCGTCGCGAGCGTCGCGCCGCGTGAGGAGCCCACGGAGATCGCGTCGGGGCGCGTGCTCGCGCTCGCTGGCATCCACCCCGCGATCGCGTGGGTGTACGGCGAGTCGCTCGGTCGCATGGCCACGATCGCGATCGCGGTGCCCCACGAGCGCATGCCAGGCGAGGCGATCGTGCTCGCGTTCTCGCTGCGATCCCCGGGGGCGCTCGAGCCGTGGATCGTGCTCAGTCACGCGGCGCTCGCGCCTCTGCTCGCTGCGCGCCTCGTCTGACCGACGACTTCCCTCTAGGATTCGCCTTGCTGCGTCCGATCGCGCGATCAGCGCTTGATCTTCGAGGCCACGAGGGCCTCGAGCGCCTCTTCGGTCACGCCGAGGCGGGCGGCCACCTTGTGCGCGAGCGAGGTCGTGGCCACGCCGGGCACGAACTGGAAGGTCGGCTTCTCGTCGCGATCGAGCTCGACCTGGAGGAACGTGAGGCTCGGGTGCACGGGGCTCTGCTCGAGGCGCGCCGCGAGCGAGAGGAAGTGCGTGCTCACGAAGACCTGCGGGCCGAGGCGAGGCAAGAGGCCCACGACCATCTCGAAGATCGCCTCGCCCTCGGTCGGGTTCGTGCCCGAGCAGAGCTCGTCGAGCAGGGCCATGGAGCCGGGCTCGAGCTTCTCGAAGAGCTCGCGGATGCGGAGCAGCTCGGTGCCGAGGCGTCCCTCGACCTGCGCGGCCTCTCCCTCGACCACGAGCGAGAGGAACATCGAAGGGGCGGGCACGAGCGCGGCGCGCGCCGCGGGCACGAAGAGACCGCACTGCCCGAGGAGCTGCGTGAGGGCGATCGCCTGCAGAAGGCGGGTCTTTCCCCCGGAATTGGGGCCCGTGATCACGACGAGCGCGTCGGGCCGTGGCGCGGGCACGTCGCACGGCACGGGCACCACGTCCTGCAAGAAGAGGAGCGGGTTGAAGAGGCGCGTGATCTCGCGGCGCTCGGTGCCGAAGGTGGGCAGACACACCTCGAGGCCGTGCTTGTGCGCGAGATCGCGGAAGCCGAGCGTGGCGAGGTAGATCTCGATCGACGCGGTGCTCGCGAGCAGCGCCACCACGTGATCGGCCATCGGCGCGAAGACCTCCTCGAGCAAGCGCACCACGACCTCGCTCTCGCCGTAGCGATAGCCACGGAAGAGCGAGGTGAAGCGCTGCCAGAGACGGCCGATCGTGCCCGGAAGGAGCGGGCTCGGACGCTCGTGGATCGCGAGCACGCCGAAGTCGCGGATCGAGCCGTCGGAGCCGAGGCGGAGCTGGAGATCGACGGTGGCGAGGTTGCCCTCGGCGTCGACGAGCTCCGAGAGGCGCTGGAACTCCTCGCTGTCGCGGATGGTGCGCGCGCGCTCGCGCAGGACCGCGAGCTTGCTCGTGGCGCCCTCGAAGCCCT
The DNA here is from genome assembly GCA_019694315.1 of Sandaracinaceae bacterium. Taxonomy (GTDB): domain Bacteria; phylum Myxococcota_A; class Polyangia; order Polyangiales; family Sandaracinaceae; genus JAFLCL01. The sequence goes on along the minus strand of JAIBCE010000067.1, from coordinate 21,635 downwards.
CGGCCATCGCGTGCACCACGCGACGCAGCGCCACGAGCACGCCGACCTTGCGCCGCACGAGGTTCGGCTCGCTGCCCGTGGCCATCTCGAGCGTCTCGCGCAGGCGGCGGAGCGCGCGGTAGCTCTTCTCCAGACTCGCCCTGAATTCAGGGCGATCCACGAGCTCGCGGAGCACGGCCTGGCGCACCGCGCGATCCTCGGCGCCCGGCGGCGGCGTGCTGAGGATGCGCCGCTGGGCGCGGAGGTTGGGCTCGAGGCGATCGCCGTCGATCACCACGCGAAAGCAGTGCTTGGCGAGCTCCTCGAGGTAGAGCTGCGCGGTCACCGCCATCGCGTCGGTGGCGCGTCCGTCGCGCGTCGCCGCCCGATCGAGCGAGCTCCCCGCGAGCGGGACGGCCTCGATCAGCGTGTCGAAGACACCCTCGCAGTCGCCGCCCTCGAAGGCGAAGCGCACGAGCTCGGCCGAGCCCCGCAGATCGCCCCACGGCCGCGGCTCGGCGTGCAGCAGATCGGGCACGCTCGGCCCGTACCCGGAGGGCTCGCTGCCGACGGGCGCGACGTAGAACGTGGGTGCGCCGCCGCTCTCGCCGCGTGAACGGCGTCGCCTTCGCATCACCTCGGCCGTCGAGCGTCGCATCAGGAGGAGCATGGCTTCTAAGGGCCCGCGTGAAAACAAGCGGATCGGTTGCGGCCGCGTGGACGGGCGCGCTCGCGGCTTTCGTCCTCGGTCCTCACTGCGGCGTACCCTTGGTACGCCTCGTTCCGGGCCTGCGGGCGCGCTCGCGATCGCACTCCGTCGACGCGGCCTCACTCAGTTCACTTGTCTTCACGCGGGCCCTCACCCAATCGCGCACGGCCGAGAACCCTCGGGGCGCCCACGGTAGACCGCACATTCCCGCCGAGGTTCCCGTCACGCGACGGCACGCGGCGCATCCCCAAGTCCGGTATGCTCCGCGCGTGGTGCAAGGCTTCGCCCCGACCTTTCCCTGTCCACGTTGCGCAGCGGCGCTGCCCGCGGGGTCTGCGTTCTGCGATCGCTGCGGCGCGGACGCGCGCATGGCCGCGGCGCTCGCCGGCAACGCGCAGGCCGCGCAGCGCGTGATGCGCGCGCGCCCCGGCTTCGTCGCCGTGGGACGCGGCATGTCGGTGTGCCACGCGTGCGGCGCGCTCGCGCCGTCCAAGCGCGGCAGCTGCGAGGTGTGCGCGCAGCCGATCGGCAGCTCGCTCGAGGCCGTGCCTGCGCGCAGCGACGACCTCGCGTTCGCCCAGATCCGCACGCAGATCACGTGTCGCCAGTGCGGCGGCGTGTTCCCGATCGACGAGCCCGAGCTCGAGGAGTCGGTGACCTGCCCGCGCTGCAACACGATCCAGGCCTTCGACAACGAGGCGTGGAGCGAGGCCTTCGCGCACGCGCACCTCGTGGCCGACGTGCACGGCCCGCGCGGCGAGGAGTTCCGTCGGCGCCTCGGGGCGCGCGATCCGTTCCCCGCGATCGGGAGCACCACGGCGATCGGGGATCTCCAGCTCTCGGGCATGTCGATCGAGGGCGGGGTCATGAAGACGCGCAACCTGCGCGCGTCGGTCGCGCCCGGGCAGCCGCTCTGCACCAAGTGCGGCTCTCCGCGCGAGCCGCTCGAGCTCGCGGGCCTGCGCGGCGCGCCCGAGCTGCAGATGCGCTGCGTGGGCTGCGGCGACACCGCTCGCTACACGATCCCCTCCGCCGCGCGAGGGCTCTGCCCTGGCTTGGTGGGCTTCGTCAGCGAGGCGCTGCGCGTCGATCGGCCCGAGGCGAGGCTCGATCAGACGAGCGCGGGCATGGTGGTCGCGCTCAAGTGTCCGAGCTGCGGCGGTGGCCTCAACGTCACGCCCGGCAGTCACGTGGCCGTCTGCGGGTTCTGCAAGACCGAGGCGCGCATCGCGAGCCGCACGCTGCTCGCGCTCAAGTCGATCGACGCCGCGCCCATCGCGTGGTGGGCCCTGTTCCGCGGCGATGCGCCGGGCCGCAATCGCCTCTTCGACGACGAGCGCGACAGCGCGCGCGAGCTCGGCCTGAACCTCCCGGCCGGCCGCGGGGGCGGGCACGAGGCGCAGCTGCTCGCGCTGATGACCATGGCCGAGGCGCCCGGCGGATCGAAGGCCGTGAGTCGCGCGGTGTCCGAGAAGGTCAAGGACATCGAGGACGATCAGAGCCCCTGGGAGGTGCGCAAGGAGTGGGCGATCCAGCTCGCGCTGCCGATGCTCATGCTCGTGCTCGTGTCGCCTCTCTTCTTCCGACAATTCCTCAACTGGTCCGTGGGCGCGCCGTCGGTGGCTCCGAGCATCGCGCATGCGTACGACACGCTCGGCAACCCCGTGTCGCAGGAGATCGCAGGGGCGGGCGTCCCGGTGGTGATCGCGCTCGAGCGCAATGGCGAGATCAGGCCTGTGTGCGACGACGGCTTCGGCATCGAGGAGGCGAACGTCGCGTGTCGACAGATGGGCTTCCAGGGCGCGCGGAGCTACTCGACCGTCAACGGCTGGATGAACGACTTCTGGCTCGACGACGTGGTGTGTCAGGGCAGCGAGCTGCGCCTCGACGACTGCGCGCACGAGGGGTGGGGCGATCACAACTGCTCGAGCGGAGAGACCCAGGCCGTGAGCTGCATCGGCGCAGCGACCGAGCCCGTGTTCGAGGGGCCCTCGGACGCGGTGGCGGCGGGCCCGAGCGGCATGCCGCTGCCGCCGGAGCAGAACGTCACGGGCACACCGCTCACGATCCTGCTCATGCACGACGGCGTGCTGCGCCCCGTGTGCGACGACGGCTTCGGGATCGAAGAGGCCAACGTCGCCTGTCGGCAGCTCGGCCACCACGGCGCCGCCGCCTTCTCCACCGTCAATGGCTCCACCTCGGAGTTCTGGCTCGACGACATCGACTGCACCGGCACCGAGCTGCGCCTCGACGACTGTCGGCACCCGCCGTGGGGCCAGCACAACTGCTCCTCGAGCGAGACGCAGGCCGTGACCTGTTTCTGAGGTCTGCGTGGCGCGTGGCGTCGCCCTGACGCACGTTGGGCGCGATGCGATCCCTCGACGACCTCGCGAAAGAAGCTCGCTGCGAGCGCTGCACACGACCTGCGCGCGCGTGCGTGTGTGATCGGCTGCCTGCCGAGCCCCTCGCGAGCCCGCTCGAGATCGTGATCCTCCAGCATCCGCAAGAAGACGACGTCGTGCTCGGGACCGCGCCGCTCGTGGCGCGCGCGCTCGCGAAGGCGCACGTGCGCGTGGGCTTGTCGTGGCCGTCGCTCGAGGCCGCGGTCGGGCGCGAGGGGATCGACCGCGCACGGTGGGCCGCGCTCTTCGCGACCAAGGAAGAAGGCGAGGCCGCGCGCGTCGTGCACCCGCCAGGCACCGTGCGCGTGCTCGATCGCAAGGGCGCGCCGTGCGATCCGGCCACGCTCGAGGGCCTCGTCGTGCTCGATGGGACGTGGTCGCAGGCCAAGACGCTCTGGTGGCGCAACCCGTGGCTGCTCAAGCTCGCGCGCGTGGGTCTCGTGCCACGCGAGCCCTCGATGTACGGCAAGCTCCGCAAGGAGCCGCGGCGCGAGTGGGTCTCGACGCTCGAGGCGATCGGCGACGTGCTGCCCGCGCTCGGCGCGGCGGAGGATCGCGAGCGACTCGAGGCGAGCCGCACGGAGCTGAGGCGCCTCATGCGCACCATGCTCCAGCGCGTGCGAGACGCGCTGGCCTGAGGCTCCGACCCGTTTGATGCCCTTCGGGAAGTGGGAGGAGGTCAGGGCGTGGTGCAGACGGGGACACCGCCTTCGCAGGTCTCACAATCGGCCAGCAGTCGAATCACACAACCCGACGGACACTCCGCTGTCCCGAACTCTTCGCACGACCGGCCGGGAGGGAGCGGAGGCTGTGAGGGAGGCTCGCTCCCCGGCGCGCCCACTTCCGCCGACCCACTGGTGGGCTCGGCGACGGGAGCGGTGGTGTTGCGCGTGGCGCCTCCCCCGCAGCCGATCTGCACCGAAGCCATCACGCACACCGTCACCACACGAACAGCGTCGAGTCTCATGCAACCTCCCAGCAGAACGACCACTCGGGAGCGGTCAGTGCGCGAATCAGGGCGTGCTCTTCCGAGCACGCCAGTCAACGAGGGACCACATTGCGAGGCGCCGGCTTGGCCGCGTTGACGGGCATGCGTTGACCGGGTGAGCCACCTCGTAGGAGCGTTTGCCTCGACTTCGGGCGTACCTCCACAACCCACACGGGCCATTCCACGGTCGTACCGGCCTCTCCAACTGAGAGAGGGAGAAAAAATCGCACGCGGGGACGCCACGCGGCGGGGTTGCGCAGCAACCCCAGGAGCGCGCGAGAAAGCGAGGCTTGGGGAGCGTCGAGCAGGGGGGAATGGGGGGGAGTTGCCGACTCCCCCCGACCGCGCCGAAGGCGCGAAAAAACTGAGCAGAACGGCGACCGCAATCCTCGGGGCCGCGTCGGTCACGCCGAGAGAGAGCTGGAGCTCTCTCCGGGCATCCGAGGAGCGTTCGCCTCCCCTCGGAATCGGGAGCAGCGATTCGAATGAGTCGGTGCTCGAGCGTCACCGCACGTCGAGATCGAGCCGACCCGTGAGGCGCGCCGAGACGTAGAGCGTGGTGCCCTCCACGGCCCAGCACACGCCATCGCAGCCCGCCTCCACGGCCGCGCGCGTGCTCGAGGGCACGTCGCTGCCGCCCGACGAGAGCGCGGTGACGGTGTCGATCACGGGCATCGCGTGATCGAGCTCGATCGCGAGGCGCACGTCGCGCAGGCCCAGATCGGGCCCGGAGGTCACGGGCGCGAGCGTGATCGCGAGACCGCTCGTGTGATCCACGGTGATCGCGATGCCCTCTTCCGTGGTGATCGAGCGCAGCCCCATGGGCAGCACCCGCGCACGCAAGAACGGGCGATCGCTCGGATCGATGCGCGCGGCGCCCATGGGCGTGGGCGCGGCCACGAGCGTCTCGAGATCGTGCGCGAGCATCGGCAGGATCGCGCCGACGCGCACGAAGACGGGCGGCGTGCCCACGGGCGCGTCCACCGTGAGATCGCGGGGACCTTCGTAGAGCTCGCCCGTCCACCAGTGCACCCACTGCCCGGGCGGAAGATGCAGGGCACGCGTGCTCGCGCCGGGGGCGGTGACGACGGCCACGAAGAGATCCTCGCCCACGAGATACGCGTCCGGGTCCGCATAGCCATCGCGATCGTCGGGGTACGCGAGCGACGGATGCAGGATGGGGGGCGTCCCGTTCGCAGACGCGTCGAGCGCGTGCATGCGGAAGTAGGGGATGAGCTCGGTGTGGGCGCGCGCGAGCTCGCGGTAGCTGCCCGTGGGATCGGGGATCTGCGCCGTGGGATCGTAGAGCCACGGGTTGTGGTGATCCCCCGAGCCGCCGAGCTGGAGGAAGGGCGAGAAGGCCGTGTGCTCGGCCCAGCGCATGATCGTCTCGAGATCGGCGGGCCCTTCGCGGAAGCCTCCGGTGTCGGACGCGAAGCTGGGGAAGCCGCTCGCCGAGAGCGAGATCAGCGCGGACACCGCCGACGGCAGCCCGCCGACGTTGTGCGTGTCGCCGCGCGTGAGGTTCGAGTCGATGTCGCCGGGCCACACGATGTCGGCCACGGTCTGTCCGCCCCAGCACGAGGCGCGCACGAGGAGGAAGCCGCCCTCGTCCGAGTGATCGTCGAGCGCGCGTCGATACGGCAGGTGGTAGCGCATGGCGTAGACGTTGTGCGTCTCGCGCTCCGTCGTGCCGTCGCCGAAGCGGAGATCGGTGCGTGCACCGCCGAGCTCGGGGACGATGTCCTCGCCGTAGTCGAGCTTGAACGCGCGGATCCCCAGATCGCGCACGAGCGGCGTGAGGCGATCCTCCCAGAACGACACGGTCTCCTCGCGCGTGAAGTCGAGCATGCCCGCGGGCTCACCGAGGCCCGAGACACCGAGGGCGCTCGGCGCGAAGAAGGTGGCGCCGCTGTCGGTACGGACGAAGTGCCCCGCGGCCTCGGCGGGACCGAAGAGCTCTTCGGCGGGGTTGCCCGCGACGCCATCGTCCGGTGCGTCGAGGTACGGCACGTTCCACACGAGCGGACGGAAGCCCGACGCGCGGATCTCGCTCAGCATCTCGACGTGGCCGGGGAAGCGCGCTTCGTCGAAGAGGTTGTCGGAGTACGAGGTCATCCACGGGTTGTCGATCCAGAACGCGGTCGCGGGCATGTGGAGATCGACGAGCGCGCGCGCATCGGTCTCGAGCGCCGCGCGATCGTCCCAGACGTTGCGCCAGTGCATCGGCGCGAAGCTCCAGCGGGGCGGCAGGATCGGAAGGCCCGTGTGCTGCGTGTACGCCGCGATCACCTCGCGCGGCGTGGGCGCCACGAAGAAGACGTAGTCGATGGTGCTGCCCTCGAAGGTGGCGCGCACCTCGCTCGCGCTCGCGAGGGCCACGTCGAACGCGCCCGCCTCGCGCGACTCGACGAAGAGGCCGTAGCTGTTCGAGCTCACCACGAAGGGCACGGGCACGTGGTGCTCGTTGAGGCCGCTCTCTCGCGCGAGGCTCGTCACCGAGAATTGCATCGGCACGACGAAGCCGCGCGCGTCGGCGCCGGTGAAGCGCTCGCCGAGCCCCTGATAGCTCCCGTCGTCGGCCGCGAGGCGCATGCGCACGAGGCCCACGGCGGCCTCGTTGGCCTCCGTGCTGACGCGCATGCGGAGCGCGCCGCGGCCCACGCGCGAGAGGGTGATGCGCGCCTGTGTCCCGAGGCCGTCGCCGACGAGACCCTCGGTGTCGCTCGCGGCGCCGATCCCGAGATCGAGCGCGCGCCAGGTCACACGGCGTGGCGCCTCGACGGTCACGTCGTTGTAGCGATCGTCGCCCATCGGCGCGAGGCCGAGCTCGAGGCCCGAGGGCACGCTCTCGAGCGCGACCGAGCCGTCCGCCGCGAGCAGACGCACACGGAGCGGGTTCGTGAGCACCTCGAGGCGCGCGGTGGCGCCGCTCGTTCCATCGTCGTCGTCGACCGCGCGCGCGATCGGCGAGCTGAGCGCGTCCGGCAGCGCGTAGGCGTCGGGTGTGCTCGAGCCCACGTCGTCGAGTGGGGTCGGTGCATCGAGGCCCGCATCCGCGGGCGTCTCGCTCGGACCGCATCCTACGAGCGCGCCCACCGGCAGGGTTGCGAGCGCAAGCAACGAGACGTGGAGCGCGGCGCGATGAGACATGTCCGAGAGACTACACACAGCGGGCCCGGCGCGGGTCGCCGCGAGCCGGCTCGCGCGTCACGGCCGCGACGCTTGACACCCACGCCCCCCGTGCCATCCACTGGCCGCTTCACGCATGCGCGCGCCCAGCTCCATCCGCCGTGCTTCCGTCGCCGGCCTCGCATCTGCGGGCTTCGCGCTCGGTCTGCTCACCACCCCCGTCGAGCCCGCCGGCGCCGATGCGATGTCGCGCGTGTTCTTGAACGGCGTGGCCACGCCCGTGAGCTTCAACGACGGCGACTCGTTCCGCGTGCACGCGGGCGAGTACCAGGGCTCGCAGTGCCGTCTCGCGGGCTTCAACTCGCTCGAGAGCTTCGGCCCTGCGCACCAGTGGGGAAGCTGGCACCCGTACGAGCTCTACATCAACGCGAAGCTCGCCACGATCAACGGCCGCCGCGGCACGTGGCACTGCTTCACCGACGGCTCGCGCGACGGCTACGGGCGCCTCCTCGTGGAGTGCCCCGATCTCATCGTCGACGATCTCCGCCGGGGCTACGCCCACGCCTACCAGGCCGACGACACGCCCTCGCGCCCCGAGTACCTGCGCGCGCAGCAGGAGGCCATCCGCGATCACCGCGGCATGTGGGCGCACGGCGTGCCGCTCTTCGTGATGACCTCGCTGCACTCGCTGAGCGAGGACCCCTCGCGCGACTGGCACTACGATCGCCTCATCTCGACGATCGACGGTCACACCGAGAGCCGCCAGCACCGCAACAACTACGCGGAGTGTCAGTGGATCTGCAACGACGAGGTCGTGGCCGATCCGCTCGCGGTGCGCGCCGTGGCGCGCGAGATGCGCACCGATCCGGAGCTCGGCACCGTCGTGTCGGGGTGGTCGAACCTCGAGCTCATCGAGTTCGCGACGCGCTTCGCGCGCACCGGAAACCTCCCCGGCTACCTCACGGGCCAGAGCCACGATCCGGTGCTGCGCTACCTCGAGGCCGCGCGTGAGGCGGGCCACCTGGGTGAGACCACCACCCAGCGCGGCGCCTGCATGCTCTACGTCGACTTCACTCGCCGCTACGGCGAGGACCGCGCCGCGTGCCTCAACGGCCACGGGACGCTGCCCCCCGGCGTGCCCGACGTGTGGCACGGCGAACACCACTGACACGCAACGCTTCCGAGCGCGCGGCCCGACCGGCCGCGACCACGAGAGGACTCAGGAGCTCGATGCCTCGCCCCCCGCTCGCCCCGCCCAAGGCGCTCCTCGCCACGCTCGGCGTGGCCGTGACGGTCGCGCTCGGCGCCTGCTTCGTGCCCGTGCCCGAGGGCCCGCCTGCAGGCTACGAGCGCGACGTCTACGCCTGCGGCAACCGCTTCGACGACGACGGCGACCGCCTCGTCGACTGCCGCGATCCCGACTGCATCCGCCAGGGCTTCTGCAACCAGCGGATCTCGCCGCTCGGCCACCAGCCCGAGCCCGAGGACACCGCCGAGAAATGCACCGATCTCATCGACAACGACGACGACGGGCGCTTCGACTGCGGTGATCCGGACTGCACGGTGATCTTCGAGCTCTGCTGCTCGCTCGAGTTCGACGACGTGACCTGCAGCAACGGCATCGACGACGACGGCAACGGCTTCGCGGACTGCGCCGACAACTCCTGCTCGCGCAACCCCTTCGTCACCGTCTGCGAGAGCGAGACGGACTGCACGAACAACGTCGACGACGACGGCGATCGCCGCCCCGACTGCTACGACACCGACTGCGAGGGCGCGGCGGCCTGCGTGCCCGGTGGCGAGAACGCGTGCGACAACGGCGACGACGATCACGACGGTCGCGCGGACTGTGACGATCGCGACTGCTATCGCGACCCCCTCTGCACCGGGCCCGAGAACACGCTCGCGCGCTGCGTCGATCGCAACAACAACGACGGCAACACGTCCGGCCCGCCCGACAACACGCCGATCCTCGACTGCAACGAGCCCACCTGCCAGGCGCTCACGGGTGACGACGCGCTCACCTTCCGCGCGTACTGCATGAACCTGATGGGGCCCGAGACCACGCTCGATCGCTGCTCCGACGGCGTCGACAACGACGGCAACGGACACACGGACTGCGAGGACTTCAGCTGCTGCGGCAACCGCGAGTGCAGCGCGCCCGCCTCGCCCGAGATCGGTGCGTACTGCGCGTCCATTGCCGAGAACACGCTCGCCGCGTGCACCGACGGCGTGGACAACGACGGCAACACGTTCACCGACTGCGACGACTTCAGCTGCTGCGGCAACGCCGACTGCACGATGCCCGTCGATCCTGCGCTCACCACGATCTGCGCGCGCTCCGGCGAGAACACGCTCGCTGCCTGCATGGATGGCGTCGACAACGACCGCAACGGCTTCATCGACTGCAACGACTTCAGCTGCTGCGGCGATCGCGACTGCGCGACGCCGCCCCAGCCGGAGATCGGCACGTACTGCCAGGGCCTTCGCGAGACGACGCTCGAGAAGTGCACCGACGGCATCGACAACGACAACAACGGCTTCACCGACTGCAACGACTTCTCGTGCTCGCGCGCCACCGATGAAGAGGTCGCCCGCCACTGCGCGACCTTCGGCGAGCGCAGCTTCGCCCTCTGCACCGACGGCATCGACAACGACGGCAACGGCTTCCCCGACTGCCAGGACTTCTCGTGCCGTGAGGTGCTCGAGGAGATCGTCGCGCCCGACGCCACGGGCCGCCCGGTGCCCACGGGCCGTCGTCGCTCGCCGTGCCTCGAGAGCGTGGGCGCCGACGACGCGAACATGCGCGCCAACTGCATGGACGGCGCCGACAACGACCGCGACGGCTTCGTCGACTGCGAGGACTGGGACTGCAACTGGAACCCCGTCACGCAGGACCTCTGTGACTACCCCGGCCTCGATCGCCCCCGCATCTGCGGCTGATCCGAGCCTCCACCGATCTTGCCGATTTCCACGAGCTCCGAGACTCGCATGACCCGAACCAGGCTCCTCCTCACCCTCACCGTCCTCGCCTTCCCGTTCGTCGCGATGCGCGCCTCCGCGCAGTCGAGCGACGCGCCCACGCCGGAAGAGCTGGGGGCCGCGCCCGTCGTCACGAGCTCGCCACCACCCGTCGCACAGTCGGCCGCGCAGGAGCGCATGTGCGAGGACGGACAGGACGACGACGGCGACGGCATGATCGACTGCGCCGACGCCGACTGCTTCGACGCCGCGAACTGCCAGGCCGGTGGCGCCGAGGAGCGCACCGATCGCGCGTGCTCGGACTGGATCGACAACGACGCCGACGGCGCGACGGACTGCGACGACTCCGACTGCCAGAGCGAGCACATCCGCGCGTGTCGCGGCAGCTGGCGCTCCGGCGGCGGCGCGAGCACCTCGACCTCGAGCGAGGTGCAGGACTTCCCGGAGCTGCCCGAGGGCGCGACGAGCGCCGAGGATCTGATCGGGCAGGGCGGTGACGCGCAGGGCGAGCAGAGCGATCAGACCTGCTCGGACGGCGTCGACAACGACAACGATGGACGCACCGACTGCAACGACTTCGGCTGCCGCTTCGATCCCGACGTGTCGGTGTGTCAGGCGCAGCCCGGCGTGCGCTTCTCGGTGGTCGGTGGCGTGGGCGGCTCGCTCCAGATCAACCACGCGCAGGACGGCTCGTACGTCTCGAACATCCCCGAGGCGCGCATCACGCTGCTCCAGCTCCGCGCCCTCGGCCCGATCCCGTTCATCCAGAACTCGTTCTTCCTCATCCAGCTCCGCGCCGACGAGCAGCTGCGCGTGAACTTCATGATGTTCCGCGTGCCGATCGGCACGACGGGTCACTACTTCAACCTCAACAGCGGCTCGGGCCTGCTCACGGCGGCCTTCGTCATGTCGGCCGCGAACTATCCGCTGCTCACGCCGCCCTTCTACGTGGGCAACATCGCCGAGCAGGGCAACGGCTTCGCGGTCGAGGTGGGCGGTCCCCTCCCCGAGCTCGGCAGCGTGCTCAACTACCGCGTGTTCGCGGCGGCGGGCTCGGGCCAGGGCACCGGCAACGTGGGCGGTCGCTTCTTCAGCTCCGACGATCGCAACTTCGCGTGGACGGGCGGCGGTCAGCTCCTGCTCGACGCGGTGGGCCGCACCGATCGCTTCGACAGCCTCTTCGTCTACAACCCGAACCCGCTCTCGCTGCAATTCACGGCCGGTGCGCGCTACGACCAGCGCCCCAACGAGCGCGGGATCCTGTGGCAGGCGGGCTTCTTCTTCCGCTACTGGCACGTGCTCCTGCGCGGCGACTACTTCGGTCGCTACGTGATGGACTACAACGCGATGAACACGGCCTTCAACGTGTCTCTCTCGTTCCTGCTCATCCCGCGCGTGCTCATGGCGGCGGCCGACTTCGGCGGCCTCTACCGCAATGCGCCGTACCAGAACCTGCCCTCGGGCGATCGTACGCCGACCGGCGTGACCTATCAGCCCGAGCAGACGAACTGGCGCCTGGGCCTCACGTGGTTCTTCTGGCGCCGCACCGGCATCGCGTCGCTCGTCTACGGCGAGACGTACCGCGAGTACGATCCCTCGAACCCGCTGCGCTTCCCCACCGAGCGCCTCGTCCAGCTCGAGGCGAGGTTCCGGTTCTGATGGCCGCGCGAGCACAGCGGATCGCGATCGAGATCGCGCTCGGCGTCGCGGCGCTGGGCGCGCTCGGGGGCTGTCCCTACCAGCCCGTCCTCGACGAGCCGTGTCCGTACGACGCGACCGTGGGCAACTGCTTCGAGGCTGCGTACTCGTTCAACTTCGACGACGCGCGCGTCGAGGCGATCGATCTCGCATCGCTCCCGCAGGCCGCGAGCGCGTGCCGTGATCCGGTGCGTGGCACCGTCACCCGCGTGGTCGACGGCGACACCTTCGACATCATGATCGACGGCGCGACCGCCACCGAGCGCATTCGCATGATCGGCGTGGACACGCCCGAGACCTACGTGTCGATGGGCTATCCGCACTGCTATGGCACCGACGCCAAGCTCTGGACCGAGGAGCTCACCGGCCGCCGCGTGGCGCTCAGCTTCGATCGCGGCTGCGACGACGGAAACGGGCGCGTGCTCGCGTTCGTGTGGCTCGGGGCGCGCGAGAACGATCTCTGGCAGCGCCAGCTCCTGCGCCGCGGCTACGCGCGCGAGCTCACCATCGCGCCGAACGACCTCATGGAGACCACCTTCCTCGGCGACGAGGCCATCGCGATGGCGGAGATGCGCGGGCAGTGGCTCGAGTGTCAGGCCCCCTGAGGCACGTCACGCGCCCGTGGTCGATCGAAAACGCCCTCTTCGGAGGGCGTCTTCGCGTGTGGGCTCGAACGCGGGCGTGTCGCGCGCCGGCGCTCACGTCTTCTTGCGCTTGGCCTCGATCACGACGCGCGCCGACTCGACGATGAACGCGAAGTAGGGCTCGAGATCGGGGTGTCGCGAGTCGTCGGGAAAGAGCAGGCGCTCCTCGATGAGCGGCAGCGCGTGCGCCGCGAGGATCATGCGCGAGAGGTGCTTGGCGTCCTCGGCGTCGATCTGTCCGCTCTCGACGTAGTGGCGCAGGAGGATCGAGGTGAGCTCGTTCGAGCGCTCCACGAACATCTCGCGAAGGCGCGGCGTGAAGCTGCGGTTCTCGGCCGCCAGCAGGAACATGAAGCGCACGAAGAGCGCCCAGTCCGTGTGGTCGTAGAGGTAGCGGACGAAGAGGCTGAGCGCGGCGGGGAGATCGGCGATGTCGGCCGGGACGTGCGGCTCCTCGTGCGCGATCATCGTCGCTGCACCCCCCACGCCGAAGTAGTCGAGCACCTGCTCGACGAGCTCGTCCTTGCTGCGGAAGTAGTGATAGAGGCTCGGCTGCTGGATGCCGAGGCGGCGCGCGAGCTCTCGCAGGCTCGCCCCTGCATAGCCGCGCTCCGCGAAGAGCCGCAGCGCCTGCGCGAGCACCTCGCGATGGCGCGGCGGGTACTCGTGCCCTCGCGGGGTCGGCAAGCCCTCGATGCGACGAGCACCGTTCATCGCCTGCCTCCTCGTGCGCTCCGGCTCAGAGCGTGAGTCGCTTGCATGGACTCACGCTCTTCGTTTCTTCCCGGAAGGTCTGGCCGCAGACCCTCCCTCCCGCCGATTCGAGCCCGCGCCACTCGCACCGATCCATCCGAGTGACACGTGCTCTCACTCCTCGCCGCGTCGGGCGCGCTGCTCGCGCTCGACGATGGCGCTCATCGGCGGCACGCCCTTGGGGCGATCGACCACCGTGCGCGGGCCCTCGGCGGTGCGCGCGATCGGCGCCTCGCGGAAGCCCACGGCGGCGAGCGCCTCGGCGGCCCGCGTGATGGGCACCGACAGCGTCATCACACCGTCGCGGACCTCGACGCGCCCGTTTTGCGTGACCTCGAGCACGCCGGCCTCGGCGCGCAGCCACACGGCGATCTCGGCCTCCGTCAGCGCCTCGGGGAGGCCGAGCGCGACGCGGCCGGCCTTGGCCATGGCGATCGCGCGATCCGCAGGCATGCCGAGCACCGCCTCGGCGAAGGCCTCGAAGCTCACGATGCTGTAGCCACGGAAGATGGCGCACGCGTACACGACCGCGAGCTCCTCGGAGAGGCGCTCCTGGGTCTCTTCCGCCATGGCCTTGCGGATGCGCTGGACGTGCGCCTCGTAGACGCGACGCGCGTCGGCGTTCTTGAGGCCGGGGATGAGCGCGACGACCCGCGGGTCGTGCACGCGCCCGCTCTTGATCTCGCGACGCCAGATCGCGTCGTCGTCGCCGGCCGCGAAGGCCTCGAGCTCGGGCGAGAGGCGCTTCCGATCTTGCGGAGCGCGCTTGACGATGCGGTCGGTGGGCTCGCGCTCGGGCGAGCGACGCTTGGTCGCCATGAGGAGGCGCGATCTAGCACCCTCGGAGGAGCGCGGCGAGGCCCGGATCCTCGGCGAGGCGGCGCGCGAAGAGGCCCGCGAGGAACTGCAGGCGATCCACGAAGCGATGGTCGTGCTCGGGGGTCACGAGGTGCGCGAGCTCGTGGAGCACGATGCCCAGCGTGTGCGCGTCGAGCACGTCGTCGAAGCGGAGGCGTCCCTCGACGTTGAACGTGACGATGCGCGAGGTGACGTCGGTGCGCGCCTCTTCGAGGACGCCGAGCGGATCGGGCGGCGCGGCGTAGAAGCGCACGCGCACGCGGCTGCCTGCGATCTCGCGCGCGATCCAGCGCACGGCCTCTGCGAAGCGACGCTGCGTCTCGCTCGCCTCGACCTCCACGCCGCGCAGCTCCGAGCCGCGACGGGCCACGAAGTCGGCGCTCGTCTCGAGCACGCGCCCGAGGGCCACGTACGCACCATGCGAGAGCGAGGCGGCCTCGACGATGTGCGCGCCCAGCTGCCGCGCGCGATCGTCGTGCGCGAGGCTCGGCGCATCGGTGGCGGTCGCGCCGAGCACCGAGCCCTTGGGAAACACCCGCGACACGTACGCATCGAGGAGCGTGGTGGTCACGGGCCAGCGCGCGATGACGTCGTTCACCCAGTCACCGCGCAGATCGCGGCGATCGAGCCGATGGAGCAGGGCCTCGAGCAGCGTGGCCTTCACGGCGAGCGCGAAGCGCTCGGGCACTTGATCGCGCGTGTCGCCGAGGGGGATGCGCTGGCCCACGTCCACGTGCCACGGCACGTTCCAGCGCTGCACGGGCACGCCCATCTCGAAGAGGCGGGGCGCCTCGCCCTTGCGCGGCACGTACACCGCGAGCGAGGTCGCGCGCATCGTCGCGCGCTCGACGCCACCGTCGACGGCCACGGTCTCGAGCTCGCAGCTCGGCAGACCCAGGAAGGGCCGCGGCCGCCGCACCACGCGGCCATCGACGCGCAGCGTCACGCCCCGCGGCGGGATGGTGAGGCGCAGGAGCTCGACCGCGCGCGCGCGCTCGTCGTCGCTCGTGGCGCGACCGAGGACGAGGCGCGTCCCACCTGCGCGGACGCTCGGCTCCACGTGTCGCCCCTCCGCGTCGAAGACGAGCGTGGCGCCCGTCGTCTCGACGCGCGCGCGCTCGCACGTGGAGAGCAGCTCCTTGAGGCCGCGGCCCATGCGCCCGCGTCGCGTCGGGTCGTCGACCTTGTCGCTGAGGAACACCGTGTAGACGAGGCGCTCGTCGCTGATGCCCACGCTCGCGTCGTCGCTCACGACGAGCTCGCTCGGGCCGAGCTCGACCGCCACGTTCGCCGCGCCCGCGTCGAGCGCGTTCTGCACGGCCTCGAGCAGGAGGCGGCCGAGGGGACGCTCGCGTGCACGACGCACGAGGCCCTCGTCGGAGATCTCGAACCACCGCTCGCGTCGCGCTCGCACGCGACACCTAGGATGCCACGACGCCCCTCGACCTTGGGAGCGCGCCTCGTGCAGCGCGTGGTAGGACCGCGCCCGTGAGCGAGGCCGCGCCCGGACCGAAGCAGATGAGCACGCCGCGCGCGCTCTGGGCGCTGTCGCGGCCCAAGGGCATGTTGTTCGTGTCGATCCTCCCGATGATCGGCTTCGCGTACGCGTACTGGGATCACGGCTGCGAGGACGCCACGCTCGCGCCGTTCGGCAAGATGGCCCTGCTCGCGCTCGTGTGGGCCGTGCCGCACGCCGGGACGATGTGGCTCAACGCGGGCCTCGATCGCGACGACAAGCCGACGCTCTTCGGCGACAGCGTGCCGGTGCCGGCCCACATCGGCTGGTACGCGTACCCGACGTTCGTGTTCTCGATCGGGCTCGCGTTCTCGCTCTCGATCGGCCTCGGCGTGTGCGTCGTGCTCTGCACGATCCTCTCGATCCTCTACTCGCACCCGAAGACCGCGTGGAAGGCGCACGCGTGGGGCGGGCCCTTCGTGAACGCCGCGGGCTACGGCGCGCTCTCGCCCCTCGGGGGCTTCTTCCTCGCGGGCTACGCGCCGACGATCCGGGGCGCGGTGGTGCTCGCGGTCGCGGTCACGTGGATCACGACCGCATACTTCGCCGCGCAGGCCTTCCAAGAGGACGAGGATCGCGAGCGCGGCTACCGCACGCTGGTGGTCACGCGGGGCGCAGCCTTCACGCTCCGCCTCACGCGCGGCCTCTTCTGGGTGGCCGGTGGCAGCACGCTCGCGCTCGCTGCGCTCGGCTGGTTTCCGCGCGTGGTGCTCGTGGCGCTGCCGGGCTTCCTCTGGGTCGATCGGCTGATCGCGCAGTGGCAGCGAGAGCCCAAGGGAGGCGACGAGTCCTGGGCGCGACGCTTCTTCCTCCGGATGTTCTGGGTCGCGATCTCGGTGCTCGTGTGCGTGTCGGTCGACTACAGCTGGACGCGCACCGAGACGGGAAGACCGGGAGGTCTGGCGACCGCGTCGGGCCACTTCGAGAAGCGGGCGTGCGAGTGAGAGCACGCGACTGCCGCAGGAGACGAGCGAGGGCTCGATTCGGCGACGGTGGACGGATGCTATAGACCCAGCGTCGGGGTCGGGTGATCGCCCCTGCTGGTGGCCCTGGTAGGCCCTTGTCGTGGAGGTGGTGCGTGGGTCGCGCAGTTCCTGCCATCCGGATCTTGGTCGTGGACGACGACGAAGGGGTCGTCGACTTCATCGCGACCCTCCTCGAGAAGGACGGCTTCGAGGTCGGTCGCGTGACCGATCCGACGCGCGTCGAGGAGGCCCTCGCCGACGGCTATCACGTGGTCGTTCTCGACCTGATGATGCCCAAGCTCGACGGGCTCGAGGTGCTGCGGCGGATCCGCGCGATCGACAGCGACGTGTCGGTGATCATGACCACCGGACATCCCAGTCTCGAGACCGCCGTGTCGGCGATGAAGCTCGATGCGCTCGACTACGTGCGCAAGCCCTTCACGCCGGAGGAGCTGCGCGCGGCGATCGAGCGCGTGATCGCGAAGAAGGGCCTCACGCGCTCGCCCGAGGAGCTCCTGAACCGCCACATCGGCGAGACCATCCGGACGCTCCGCAAGGAGAAGGAGCTCACCCTCAAGCAGCTCTCGCGGCGCACGAGCCTCTCGGTGTCGCTCCTCAGCCAGATCGAGCGCGCGGAGTCGAGCGCGTCGATCGGCTCGCTCTACCGGATCGCAGGCGCGCTCGACGTGGAGCTCGCGCGTTTCTTCGGGGATTTTTGAGCGCGGTTTTGGTAGCGTGCCGCTCGTGCGCCTGCGCCTCTCGGACGTCGTGAAGAGCCTCGCGATCGCCGCGTTCCTCTGCGTCTCGTGCGCGTCGTACGCGATGGCGCAGGACACGGCGCGCAGCGACGTCGACGCGAGCCGCACGGGCGCGACGGAAGAGCCCGATCGCACGCGCCTCGACGTGGAGCGCCTGCCTCCCGAGGCGATCCCGATCACGCGCTCGCTCTATGCGCACGGCCTCTACATCGAGGGCGTGATCGGCGGGCGCGGCTTCCTCGGCGGTGTCGGTCGCGTGAGCTCGCCGGGCCCGATGCTCGCGATCCGCATCGGCTACGAGGTGCTCGACTGGCTCTACCTCGGCGTGATCGCCGAGGGCTCGATGCACCAGACCGCCACGCCGCCGCCGCCGGGCCGTCAGGTCTTCGAGCTGCTCGGCGCGATGGGCGACGTGCGCGCGCAGATCAACCCCACGGCCGAGGTCGCGATCTGGCTCGCGGGGCAGGTGGGCTTCCTCGTCGCGAGCACCGACATCCTCTCGCTCTACGGCCAGCCCAACGCCTCGACGGTGTCGATCGCCTACGGCGGCGAGCTCGGCCTCGACGTGCACTTCCACGCCCGGCACCTCTCGATCGGCCTGCTCGGCGGCACGCGCCTGAGCCCCGGCCTCGATCGCCCCAACGGCGACATCGCGATCGGCATCCACGGCGCGGCCTACATCCGCTACGTGTTCTGACGCCGCCACCTCGTCCGAGCCGACCGGGGACGCTCTGACCGTGGCTCAGCTCGCGCGGCGCGCGAGGTAGTCGATGAGGTCGATCTTCGTGACGACGCCGACGATCTTGGCCTCGACCTCGTCGATGACGATCGCCATGCGCGCGTTGTTGAGCAGGCCCTGGAGGTTCTCGATGCTCGTGCGCGGCGACACGGTCGCGTAGTCGCTCTCGGCGAGCGGGCCCACGGAGCTGTCGAGCGAGTGCTCGCCCGACACCAGGTAGCGGAGCAGATCCACCTCGGCCACGGCGCCGAGCAGGCGGCCCTCTTCCACCACGGGGAGCTGCGAGATGCCGTGCGCCTTCATGCGCGCGATCACGTCGCGGACGCGGTCGGCGGGGTGCGCGGTGATGATCTCGTCGCTCTTGTGCTTGAGCAGGTCGCCCACGAGGCCGAGCCCGTCGTCCTCGAGGAAGCCGTTCTCGCGCATCCAGTCGTCGTTGAAGATCTTCGAGAGGTACATCGAGGCGCGATCGCCGAGCACGATCACGATGTTCTGCTTCGTGTTCGAGGCGCGTGCGTGCTTGATCGCGCCCGCGACCGCGGCGCCGCTCGCGCCACCCACGAAGAGGCCCTCGAGGCGCACGAGCTCGCGCGTGGTGAGGAAGCACTCCTTGTCGTCGACGCGGACGACGTCGTCGAGATCCGCGAGATCGATCGTGCTCGGCAGGAAGTCCGCCCCGATGCCCTCGACCTTGTACGAGAAGGGCTTGGTGACGCGTCCCGACTTCGCGAGGTCGTAGTAGACCGAGCCCACCGGATCGACGCCGACCACCTTGAGGCCGGGCCTCTGCTGCTTGAGGTAGCGGCCCGCGCCCGCGAGCGTGCCGCCCGTGCCGAGGCCCGCGACGAGGACGTCGATCTGTCCGCCCATCTGCTCCCAGATCTCGGGACCCGTGGTCGTGGCGTGTGCGCCGGGGTTGTCGCGGTTGTGGTGCTGGTTCGCGTAGAAGGCGTTCGGCGTCTCGGACGCGAGGCGCTTGGCCACCGCGTAGATCGAGCGCGCGTCGTCGGGGTCGAGCGCGGTCGGACAGACGACGACCTTGGCGCCGAAGGCCTTGAGCGCGGCGATCTTCTCGTGGCTCACCTTGTCGGGGAGCACGAAGATCGCGCGGTATCCGCGCACCGCCGCGAGCATCGCGAGCGCGCCGCCCGTGCCGCCGTCGGTGGCCTCGATGATGGTGCCGCCGGGCTTGAGCTCGCCGCGCTTCTCCGCCTGCTCCACGAGGTGCAGCGCCACGCGATCCTTGGCGCTGCCGGAGGGCAGGAGGAAGTCGCACTTCACGTAGAGGCTCGCGGCGAGGCCCTCGCCGAGACGGTTGAGCTTCACGATCGGCGTCTTGCCGATCGAGCCGAGGATGCTCGGGAGCACGGCGTTCATCGTCACGTTCTCCAGGGTCGAGGTGGGCGGGCGAGGCCGCCGCGGCGCCTCTGTTACCCTCTCGTGCGGGGCCGCGCACGTGTCCGGATCGGGCCGCGTCCGCGTCCCTCGCCGCGCGATGCACGCTGCCGAGCCCACCTTGATCTTCGAGACCCGCACGGGAAGCCGCGCGTACGGCCTCGCGCGCGAGGGGTCCGACGAGGACTTCCGCGGCGTCGTGGTGGGCCCTGCCTCGTGGTACCTCGGCTTCCGCGGCGGGCCCGAGCAGATCGAGCACAGCGCCGACCACGTCTGGACCGAGCTCCGCAAGGTGGTGCGCCTCGCAGCGCAGGCCAACCCCACGCTGCTCGAGATGCTGTTCACCGACGAGGGGGATCACACCGTGGTCACGGACGAGGGCCGCGTGCTCCTCGAGGCCCGCGAGCGCTTTCTCTCGCGTCGCGTGGAGGGCTCGTTCGCGGGCTACGCGCTCTCGCAGCTCCACCGCATCCGCACGCACCGTCGCTGGCTGCTCTCGCCTCCGCGCGAGGAGCCCACGCGCAGCGAATTCGGCCTCCCTGCGGAGAGCGCCGTGAGCCGCGATCAGCTCGGGGCGATCGAGGCGCTCGAGGCTCGCGGCACGCTCGACGCCGAGGGGCTCTCGCCCAATTTCCTCGACGTGATCGCGCGCGAGAAGCGCTACCGCGCGGCGCGTCGCGAGTGGGATCAGCACCGTCAGTGGCAGCGTGAGCGCAACCCCAAGCGCGCGGCGCTCGAGGCGGTGCACGGCTACGACACCAAGCACGCGATGCACCTCGTGCGTCTGCTCCGCATGGCGATCGAGATCCTCGGCGAGGGCCGCGTGATCGTGAAGCGGCCCGATCGCGACGAGCTGCTCGCGATCCGCGACGGGGCCTTTCGCTACGAGGAGCTCGAGGCGCGCTGCGAGGCGCTGCGCGAGCGGCTCGCGGACGTCGCGCGGAGCACGACGCTGCCCGCGGCGCCCGACGAAGACGCCCTCGATGCGCTCACCGTGGAGCTCGTGGCGCGCGTGCACGCGAGGACGTCGCGATGAGCCTCGTGGTGGATCTGTCGCTCGCGCGTCGCTTCGTCGCGCGCGTGGCGCCCGAGCGCGACGTGGTGCTCGTGGGCGTGACGGGCGCGCACGCCTACGGCTTTCCTTCACCCGACAGCGACTACGATCTCAAGGGCATCGAGCTCCTGCCGCTCGCGTCGCTCCTCGGTCTCTCGGAGCCCACCGACACCTTCGATCGCATGGAGATCTTCGAGGGCGTCGAGCAGGACCTCACGCTGCACGACGCGCGCAAGGCCATCGGCCTGCTCCTGCGCGGCAACGGCAACGTGCTCGAGCACGTGCTCTCGCCGCTCCAGCTCTACGAGAGCGAGCGAGCCACGGCGCTCCGTGCGCTCGCGCGTGGCGCGATCAGCAAGCGCTTCGTGCACCACTACCGCGGCTTCTTCCATCGCATGCGCGAGGAGCACGCGCGCGAGCGGCGCGCCAAGACGCTGCTCTACGCCTACCGCGTGGCGCTCACCGGCGCGCACCTCCTCGCGAGTGGTGAGCTCGAGACCGACGCACGCGTGAACGCGCAGCGCTTCTCGGTGCCCGAGGTGCAAGCGCTCGTCGAGCTCAAGCGCACGCGGCACGAGAAGGCACCGCTCGCCGACGACGAGGATCGCAGCCTCTCGGCCTCGCTCGATCGCGTGGGCGCGTTGCTCGAAGAGGCCCACGCGCGCTCGACGCTCCCCGACGACGTGCCCAACCGCGACGCGCTCGAGCGCTGGCTGATCGAGGCGCGCCTCGCCTCGGCTGGGCGGGCCTCCCGCTGAGAAGATCTCTCTCACTCCGCGGCGCCGATCGCCGCCGGCTCGTCGATCGCCACCGGCTCGTCGATGGGGAGCATCGGCTCACCCACGGACTTGCGCGGACGACCACGGCGACGCGGCGCCTCACCCTCGATCGCGCCGCTCGAGCTCGGGCTCTTGGTGTCGCGCTCGCGGCTCTCGGTGCGTGCGCTCGTGCGGACCGCGCTCGCGGCGTTCGCGAGCGCGGGCTGGCCCATCGCGAAGACGCGCGCGTAGGCGAGGGCGCGGCTCGCGTGATCGCCGAGCGTCTCTTGCGCAGCGCGGGCGCG
>JAIBCE010000066.1 GCA_019694315.1 Sandaracinaceae bacterium | reverse complement strand
CCGGAGGGGGCATGCGCCCCCTCCCCCGCGAGGCGGGGCCCCCTCCCGCTCCACTCGCTGACGCTCGTGACTCCGCGCGGGGCCCCAGCCCCGCTTGGCGCCTCGCGCTGCGCTCGGCGGGATCTCGCTTTCGTCGGCGCGCCTGCCGTGCGTACGCTCGATCGGCATGCCGCTCGCCCTCTCGGGACCGCGCCGACCCGCGCTCGCGCAGATGCTCCACTACGCGTTCCGGCCCGAGGAGGCCGTGCAGCGCAACATCGTTCGCTACGGGAGCACGCACTGGATCAAGAGCTTCGCGGGGCCGGTCCTCGCCACGGCGAGCCCGGACCACGCGCGTCGCATCTTCGCGGCCGACCCGGACACGTTTGCCACCTTCGCGGCCGTCTCGCTGAGCGGTGTGCTCGGAGAGCGCTCGGTGCTCGTGACGCACGGCCCCGAGCACCGCCGGCAGCGAAAGCTCCTCACGCCGCCGCTGCACGGCCCGCGCCTTCGCGCGTTCGGCGAGCAGATGCGCGCGATCGCGCTCGATCACGTCGCGCGCTTGCGCGAGAGCCAGACCCTGCGCGCTCACGACCTCACCACCGAGTTCACGCTCGACGTGATCCTGCGCACCGTCTTCGGTGTAGAGAGCGGCTCGGAGCTGCGGGCCATCCTGCTCGGCATGCTCGAGGGCTTCTCGCCGCTCGCGGTCTTCGCGCCGATGCTCCAGCGCCCTTGGTTCCCGCCGTTCCGCAAGTACCTCGCGGCGCGCGAGGCCTTCTATGCGTCGCTCGATCGGCTCATCGCGGAGCGTCGTCGCTCCGGCACGAGCCGCGGTGACGTGCTCTCGCTCCTGCTCGAGGCTCGCTACGACGACGGCGCGCCGATGGACGAGACGGAGATCCGTCAGCAGCTCCTCACGCTGCTGATCGCGGGCCACGAGACCACCGCGATCTCGCTCGCGTGGGTGCTCGACTACGTGCTCCGTCGCCCCGAGGTGCTCACGCGCCTCATCGACGAGGTGCGAGGGCAGACCGATCCCGACGCGATCGCGAAGCTGCCGTACCTCGGCGCCGTGATCGACGAGACGATGCGCATCTCGCCCGTGGTCACCGACGCGCCGCGGCTCACGCGCGTGCCCTTCGAGCTCGAGCCGGGCCTCGTGATCCCTGCGGGCACGCCGGTCATCGTGCTCATCGAGGGCATCCACCGTGACCCCTCGATCTACCCGGATCCGGGGCGCTTCCGGCCCGAGCGCTTCCTCGAGCGGCGGCCCTCTCCCACCGAATTCCTACCGTTCGGTGGTGGGCATCGTCGCTGTCTCGGCGCGGCGTTCAGCGAGCACGAGGCGCGCATCTTCCTCGCCACGCTGCTCTCGCGCGCGGAGCTCGAGACCGTCTCGCCCACGCCCTCGGCGCGCGTGCGGCGCAACGTGACGATGGGCCCCGCCGACGGCGTGCCGCTGCGCGTGCGCGGGCTGCGCTGACCCACCGTACGAGCGCGCCTGCGAGTGACCGTGCCGATCTCGATCGGATCACGGCATCTCTCACCGCTCACCGGCATCCGCGTGCGTGGCGGTGACGTGCGAGATCACGCTGCGGGCCGCAGCGGGATCGCCGTCGACGTGCTGCCGCTCCCGAGCGCGCCCGCCCGCTCCGGACCGAGTCGTCGGCGACCCGCGCCGTGCTCGACACGCGTGCGCGCGTCGCGCCATGGTGCGGGCCCACGCGATGCTCTCTCTCGCGCAACGAGCCGCCCTCGTGCTCTCCGTCCTCGGGGGCTCGCTCGCCAGCGGTTGTCACTACGCCGCGTACTTCATGCGCGAGGCGCGCGAGCCGATGCTCGCGCTCGAGGTGCGCGCGGAGCCAGGCGTGAGGCAGCGCTGCCTCCTCGTGATGATGCCGGGCATGCTCAACATCGCCGACGAGTACCTCCGGCGCGGCTTCGTCCAAGACGCGCTCGCGGCGTCGCGCCGGTGCGACATCGTCTCCGTCGACGCGCACTGGGGCTACTATCGAACGCGCACGCTCACGGCGCGGATCGGCGAAGACATCCTCTTCCTCGCCGAGGTGCGCGGCTACGAGGAGATCTGGATCGTCGGCTCGTCGATGGGCGGCATGGGCGCGCTGCTCGTCGCGCATTCGCATCCGGATCGCGTCGATGGCGTGATCCTCTTGGCGCCCTACTTCGGCGACACGCGGGTCCTGCGCTCGATCGTCGGTGCAGGCGGCCTCGCGGCGTGGGACGGCTCCGATGCGAGCGGGACCGAGGCTGCGCTCTGGCGCTGGCTCCGAGGCTACGCGACCGACCCCGAGCACATGCCCGCGCTCTACCTCGGAGTCGGTGACGAAGACGGGACGCGCATCGGCTTCGACCT
Organism: Sandaracinaceae bacterium; assembly: GCA_019694315.1. GTDB lineage: Bacteria > Myxococcota_A > Polyangia > Polyangiales > Sandaracinaceae > JAFLCL01. The sequence goes on along the minus strand of JAIBCE010000066.1, from coordinate 26,171 downwards.
CCTGGCCGCGGAGCTCCCTTCGACCCACTCCGGGCTCGCTCCGGGCGGCCACGCGTGGGCCACCTGGCGCGTGCTCTGGCGCAGGCTCCTCGCGAGCCCGCCGTGGGATCCGAGCGGCACGCCGCGCATCGATCGGTGACCTCCGAGCACCGCTCCGCCCACCGGCAGTGATGGTTGGCTGCTGACCGCCCGCAGAATCAGGGCACGACGCAGATCGCGCCGATCGTCTGGGCGTCGGGCGGCGTGGTGTCCCACCAGCCCATGTGCGGCGCACAGCCATAGTCTTGCGAGAGGTTGAAGCGCACGTCGACGCGCTCGGGCACCGAGCCTGCGGTCACCGTGAGGCCCACCGAGGTCGTGCCGCTCGCGCCGCTGCCTGGCGGGTTCGCGTCGTACGGGCACGCCTGCCGGGTGCCGGGCACCGTGCCGATCTCGATCTGATCGCGGCAGCCCGGGCAGCCTGTGTCGTCGATCGCGTACGAGAACCCCACGGTCACCATGCCGGAGCCGTGGACCACCAGCGTGTTGCCGCCCGCGTCGAGCGAGACGCCCGAGATCGTGATGAACTCACCGCTCACCGACGCGGCGATCGACGGCGTGCTCGGGCCGCACGGCCACGGATCGCACGGATCACGCAGGCCGTCGCCGTCGTCGTCGGCGCCGTTGCAGCCCGAGTCGGGTGCCACGAACGCATCGGGCGGCGGCACGTAGGCGTCCGGCGGCCTGTACGCATCGGGCGGCGGCGTGTACGCGTCGGGCGTGGGCACGAACGCGTCGGGCATGGGCACGAACGCGTCGGGCGTGGGCACGAACGCATCCGGCGTGGGCACGAACGCATCCGGCGTGGGCACGAACGCATCCGGCGTGGGCACGAACGCATCGGGCGGTGTGTACGCGTCCAGATCCGGCGGCGTGTACGCGTCCAGATCCGGCGGTGTGTACGCGTCCAGATCCGGCGGTGTGTACGCGTCCAGATCCGGCGGCAGGGCGGCATCGATGCGCGCCGCGTCGAGCCCTGCGTCCGTCCCGGGAGGCACGTATGCGTCGAGCTCGGCGGGGGATGCGGCGTCGAGGTCGCCCTCGATCGCCGAGCGATCCACGACACAGCCCGACACGAAAGAGACCGAAGCCGCTGCGAAGACCGACACACCGAGCCGACGAAGCATGTGCCTCATGGTGCGACAGAATCCATGCGCGCGAAAGGAATCCGTCTCGGGGAGGTGACGCGCCCGCGCGCGTACGATCCGGACCGTGTCCTCGCTCCGCGTCGTGGTGATCGCGCTCGGCGGCCTGCTCGTGTCGGGCTGCGCCTCGATGCCGAGCGGCGGCGGCCACGACGAGTCGCTCGCCGGCTACGCCCTGCTCCTCGTGATGCTCGTGCTCGTGGCCCTCGGCGTCGCCCTCTTCGTGCTCGCGGTGGGCGCCATCCTGCTCGCCGCGAGCGGCGTGACCATCGCGTGGAACCTCGTGCGCCCTCATTGGCTGGGCCGCGTGCTCGGCGTGCTCGTGGGGGTGGCCGATACGATCGCGGGCGCGGCGCTGCTCGCGTTCCTCTTCTCCCAGACGGTGCAGATCGAAGCCCGCTCGGTGTCGATCGACCTCGAAGGTCACGGGGGCGTGGTCGGCACGCTCGCGGTGATCCTCCTCCTGCTGGGCCCAGCGTCCTTCCTCGCCGCGATCGCCCCTGCACGACCGCCGACAGCCGCTCGGAGCGACGGTCCCCCCGCCTGACTCCGATCGCCCGACGCCTCACGTGAGTCGGCAGTGCCCTCGACGCATGCGCCCAGTCGCGGTCCCCTCTCCGGGCCAGCGGCGTCGATGAGCCGCAGGGTCGAGGTCGGAGAATCGGAACTGACTCTCGCTTCGCATTGTCCCCTCGCGATGCTTGCACCTCCCCTCGGGCCTGCCGGGGGCATTCGCGGAGTCCTGATCGCGAGCGGCGAGGCTCGTGTGCTCGGACATGGCGCTCGACGCCTCACGCGTCTCGGGGCATTGCCATCCAGGCCATCGCGTGAGGCTCTCTGGCACACGCTCTCTTCTGCGGATTGCCCAAATCGGCCCGTCGATCAGGTGCTCAGTCGCGATCTCCTCTCCGGGCCAGCGGCGTCGATGAGCTGCAGGGTCGAGGTCGGAGAATCGGAACTGACTCTCTCTTCGCATTGTCCCGTCGCGGTGCTCGCACCTCCCCTCGGGCCTGCCGGGGGCATTCGCGGAGTCCTGATCGCGAGCGGCGAGGCTCGTGTGCTCGGAGACGGTGCTCGACGCCTCACGCGTCTCGGGGCATTGCCAGAGAGGCCGGGGGCGAGATCGACCGAATTGCGGTGAGCACTCAGCGGGCTTGCTCGGCGGCGATCGCGCGGGCGCGGAGCACGGCGCTCGTCTCGCCGGTGCCGTCGGCCTTCCAGCCGGGCGGTCCGAAGATCACACCGAGCAGCTCGCGCATCGAGCGCGCCTGCCCCACGGAGCGACCGATCGCGAGCCACTCGTGGAACGCGATGCGCAGCGGATGGAAGGTCTCGAGGTTCTTCACGAGGCCATAGTCGGGCGCCTCGCGCTCCTCTTCGAAGGTGCCGAAGAGGCGATCCCACACGATGAGGATCCCCGCGTGGTTGCGGTCGAGGTAGCGCGCGTTGCGGCCGTGGTGCACGCGGTGGTGCGAGGGCGTGTTGAAGAGGAGCTCGAAGGGGCCGAGCTTGGGCACCCACTCGAGGTGGATCCAGTACTGGTAGAGGAGCGAGATCGCCTGCTGCGTGAGGATCATCGCGGGAGAGAAGCCGACGAGCGGCAGCACCAGCCAGAACGGGCCCGCGGTGAACGGTGTGGTCCACGACTGCCGCAGCGCGGTCGAGAGGTTGTAGTGCGTGCTCGAGTGGTGGTTCACGTGGGCCGCCCAGAAGAAGCGGCTCTCGTGGCTCACGCGATGAAACCAGTAGTAACAGAAGTCCTCGCACACCAAGAGCAGCGCCCACGACCACCACGCGTCCTCGGGAAGGTCGAAGAGGCGGTACGCGTAGAGCAGCGTCCAGACCCACACCCACACGCTCTTGACGCCGGCAGCCAGGAGCACGTTGCCCACGCCCATCGTGAGGCTCGCGAGCGTGTCGCGCCGCTCGTAGCCCAGGATCTTCGCGCCGCGGGCTCGCGCGCGCGTCGTGCCGACCGCCTCGAGCACGACCGTGACGAGGAAGAACGGGATGGCGTAGTAGATGAGGACCGACATGCGCTCGCCGCATCGATGGTCCCCCCGGAGGGGGTCGTGCCGCAATCGAGGGCATGAGATCGTTCACTCCACGCGCATCTCCGGCGCCTCGCGCACGAGCCCACCATGACCACACCCTACCGATCGCCCGACGCCCCGCCCGGCCTCCGCCCCTTCGTCTCGAGCGGCAAGACGCCGGTGCTCGGCGTCGTCGGGGGCGTGCTCGCCGGCACGCTCGCGGCGCTCGTGCTCTCGGTCGTGTACGCCTACGGCACGATCTACATCCCGATCGTGCAGGTCGAGTTCCTGCTCACGGTGATCTTCGGCGCGGCCGTGGGCGCCTCGACGGCGGGCGTGATGCACCAGCAGAAGGTCCGCTCGCGCACGATCGTGATCGCGACGGCCTTCGTGCTCGGCGTCTTCGCGTGGGCCTTCTCGTGGCTGCCGTGGCTCTACGGCACGTTCCAGCGCTTCGAGATCCCGATCACGGTCGGCGAGGTCTTCGATCCGCTCTTCCTCGGCGGGGCGATCAGCCGCGTCTACGAGACCGGCACGTGGTCGGTGGGCTCGACCGGCTCGTCGGGCTCGGCCGTGAGCGGCGCGATGCTCGGCTTCGTGTGGCTCTGCGAGGCCGCGACGATCATCGGCTTCTCCACCTTCGTGGCCGTCGCGCAGAGCAAGGACAAGGTCTTCTGCGAGGCGTGCGGTAGCTGGTGCACGGTGATGCCCGATCGCGCCGTGTACGCCTTGGACGCGGGGCCCGCGCTGCGCGCCGCGCTCGTGGAGCGCGCGGAGCTCTCGGCCCTCGAGAGCGCGCCGCGACCCGCGGCGGTGGATCGCTGGCTGTCTCTCAAGATCGGCTTCTGCGCGGGCTGCGGCGAGACGAACGTGATCGGCCTCGACGAGGTGAAGCAGACGGTCGATCGCAAGGGCAACGCGCAGCGCTCGAACAAGGCCTATCTCCCGTTTCACTGCCTCACCCGCGGCGAGATGACGGAGCTCCGCAGCAAGCTGCGTGTCTGATCAGCGGATCTCGGGGAATCCCGCCCTCGAAGCCAGCGCGCACCAGAACACGGAGCGACGGACGTCGCTCGATGACAGGATCGGGCGTACTTGGAGTCGCGAACGAGAGTCCTCGGGCCCCACCGCCTCGGCAAGATCGCGCCTTGCGCGCTCTTGGCGGTGATCACCGCCCTGACGCTCGCCCATCGGATCGTGCCCTATCCGTGGAGCGACTCGCCCCTTCGCTCTCTGGTCTCCATCCCCGTGGCGATGCTCCTCGTGGCGAGCTCTCTCGAGCGAGCACGCCTCTGGGAGCGCGCGATCGTGTTCGCGCCGCTCCTCGCGCTCGCCTGGTCGAGCACGCCGGAGCAGACGCTGGCGGCCTTTGCGCTCTTCGTCGTCGCGTCCGCGCTCTTCGACGCGGACTTCTGGAGGGGAGAGGGCCGAGGCGCTCGCCCATGGTTCGAGGGCGCGCTCTTGTCCCTGACGCTCCTCCAGGGGGCCCACCTCGTGTGGTTGGCCTCGACGAGAGACGCGCCCGGGGACCCCGACGCGGCCTACTACTTCGGGCTCGCGCGTCACTGGATCACGACCGGCCGGTTCGACGATCACGTGCTCTGGCAGCACCTCGCAGAGCCAGCCTCGGCGCGCGCGATCGTCCACACGGTGGGCGACTACTGGCAGCCCCTTCCGGCGCTGCTCGTGGTCGTCCCCATGTACGTCTTCGGCCCGTCCCACGCCGTGGCGAACGTGGCCATCGCGCTCTTCTCTCTCGTGGGCGCCGTGGCCCTCTGGTCCCTCGTGACCCGGCAACGGCTCATTCGTTCTCGCGCGGTCCAGCTCGCCGTCGTGGTCGCCTACGGTGGCACGATCTCGCTCGAGCGATTCCGGATCGACGTGGAGACGCAGAGTGTCCTGTCCACCCTGCTCGTGCTCTCGCTGCTCTCGCTCGCCCAACGACGTTGGTCGCTCGCGATCCTCCTCGCCGCCCTGTTTCCGCTGACCCGAACGGACGCCACCTTCGCCACGGCCACGGTCTGGCTCTGCGCGGCGCTGGGTGCCCGCACCGACGAGGCGGCGAGGGCTCGCGAGGTCCTCGTCGCAGCTGTGCTCTGTCTGGTCGGCTGGAACCTGGTCCGCTTCGGTGCGCCGTTTCCGCCAGCCGCGGGCCGCGCGCCCTTCCTCGCGACCTACGCGGATCTGTACGCCCTCCATCCCACGCTCTCCTCGACGACCGAGCGCCTCGTGCTCGTCCTCATGTCGTTGCCTGTTCAGGTGTGGACCGCGACGCGGCTCGTGGCGCGCTTCGTGGTCGCCGTTCCCTTCGGCGCGGTCGGCGCGGCCGGCGCGCTCCTGGCCGTGTCTGCGGAGCGTGCACGCGCGCGACGCGTGAGCCCGACGGTGCTCGCCATGGCCCTGCTCGCCACGGCGGTGCCTCTGCTCCTCACCGTGCTCGCCGGCGTGGTGTTCAACGAGGGTCGGAGCCTCCAGGGGTTGTCTGCCGCGGTGCATCTCGCGGTCGCGTGGGCCGCGGATCAGGCCCTGAGCGCTCGCCGGGCGCCACGATGGCTCGCGGTGCTCGGGGGCCTCGCGGTGCTCGGTGTCGCGCTGTGGTTCTTCCGTGTCGCGCAGCCGCGCGAGATCCCCAATGCAGCGCGCACGCTCGAGATCCGCTCGCTCGCCACCGAGATCGGCGGGCACACGGTCGCGTCGCCGCTGAGCTGGTGGGTGGCCGCAGAGACGGACGCGGGGGGCGTGGTGCATCTGCCGAACAGGACTCCGGCGGAGACTCTGGAGGTGCTGCGCCGCTACGACGTGGAGCTCCTCTTGCTCGAGTCCGATCAGACGCCGAGCGGCCTGGCTCCTTGGGTGCCAGTCCACACGTTCGAGCCCGTGCAGTTGCCGGGTCTGCTCGTGTCGCCCCTGGCAGGGACACAGCGCCTGCGGCTCTACCGCATCACCCGAGCCCCTCGGGAACCGCGCGACGAGGAATGAGGATCCGATTCGGACTGCCGTTCTTCGGAAGGTCCCGTGGTCGTGCTCGCGCCTCCGACGGTGAAAGGGACTGGCTCGCGCCTCCGACGGTGCGCCCGTGAGGCACGTGGAAGTCGCGCTCTGCGGATCCGAGAGTGCGATCAGATCAGACGCGAGGATGCAGAGGCTCACGCGAGCCCGCGTTTCGGCGCGTACCTCCATGTTCCTGTTCGATTGGGAGCTGAAAGGGACTGGCTCGCGCCTCCGACAGTGCGCCCGTGAGGCACGGGGGTGTCGCGCTCTGCAGATCGAGGGGCAGATTCAGACGCGAGGATGCCGAGGCTCACGCGAGCCCCCTTTGCGGCGCGTACCTCCATGTCCTTGCTTGATTGGCGCGAGAACGAACTGGCTCGCGCCTCCGACGGTGCGTCCGTGAGGCACGGGGAAGTCGCGCTCTGCGGATCGGTGGGCAGAGCGGACGCGAGGATGCCGAGGCTCATGCGAGCCCCCTTTGCGGCGCGTACCTCCATGTTCCTGTTCGATTGGGAGCTGAAAGGGACTGGCTCGCGCCTCCGACGGTGCGTCCGTGAGGCACGGGGGTGTCGCGCTCTGCAGATCGAGGGGCAGAGCGGACGCGAGCACGCGGAGGCTCACGCGAGCCCGCGTTTCGGCGCGTACCTCCATGTCCTTGATTGATTGGGAGCAGAGACAGACTGGCTCGCGCCTCCGACGGTGCGTCCGTGAGGCACGGGGGTGTCGCGCTCTGCAGATCGAGGGGCAGATTCAGACGCGAGGATGCAGAGGCTCACGCGAGCCCGCGTTTCGGCGCGTACCTCCATGTTCCTGTTCGATTGGGAGCTGAAAGGGACTGGCTCGCGCCTCCGACGATGCGCCCGTGAGGCACGGGGGTGTCGCGCTCTGCAGATCGAGGGGCAGATTCAGACGCGAGCACGCCGAGGCTCACGCGAGCCCGCGTTTCGGCGCGTACCTCCATGTTCCTGTTCGATTGGGAGCTGAAAGGGACTGGCTCGCGCCTCCGACGGTGCGTCCGTGAGGCACGGCAAAGTCGCGCTCTGCGGATCCGAGAGTGCGATCAGATCAGACGCGAGGATGCAGAGGCTCACGCGAGCCCGCGTTTCGGCGCGTACCTCCATGTTCCTGTTCGATTGGGAGCTGAAGGGGACTGGCTCGCGCCTCCGACGGTGCGTCCGTGAGGCACGGCAAAGTCGCGCTCTGCGGATCGAGGGGCAGAGCGGACGCGAGGATGCAGAGGCTCACGCGAGCCCGCGTTTCGGCGCGTACCTCCATGTTCCTGTTCGATTGGGAGCTGAAAGGGACTGGCTCGCGCCTCCGACGGTGCGTCCGTGAGGCACGGCAAAGTCGCGCTCTGCGGATCCGAGAGTGCGATCAGATCAGACGCGAGGATGCAGAGGCTCACGCGAGCCCGCGTCGCGGCGCGTACCTCCATGTTCCTGTTCGATTGGGAGCTGAAAGGGACTGGCTCGCGCCTCCGACAGTGCGTCCGTGAGGCACGGGGGTGTCGCGCTCTGCAGATCGAGGGGCAGATTCAGACGCGAGCACGCCGAGGCTCACGCGAGCCCCGTTGCGGCGCGTACCTCCATGTTGCTGTTCGATTGGGAGCTGAAAGGGACTGGCTCGCGCCTCCGACAGTGCGTCCGTGAGGCACGGGGGTGTCGCGCTCTGCAGATCGAGGGGCAGATTCAGACGCGAGCACGCCGAGGCTCACGCGAGCCCCGTTGCGGCGCGTACCTCCATGTTGCTGTTCGATTGGGAGCTGAAAGGGACTGGCTCGCGCCTCCGACGGTGCGTCCGTGAGGCACGGGGGTGTCGCGCTCTGCAGATCGAGGGGCAGATTCAGACGCGAGCACGCCGAGGCTCACGCGAGCCCCGTTGCGGCGCGTACCTCCATGTTCCTGTTCGATTGGGAGCTGAAAGGGACTGGCTCGCGCCTCCGACGGTGCGCCCGTGAGGCACGGGGGTGTCGCGCTCTGCAGATCGAGGGGCAGATTCAGACGCGAGGATGCAGAGGCTCACGCGAGCCCGCGTTTCGGCGCGTACCTCCATGTTCCTGTTCGATTGGGAGCTGAAAGGGACTGGCTCGCGCCTCCGAGGGTGCGTCCGTGAGGCACGGCAAAGTCGCGCTCTGCGGATCGAGGGGCAGGTTCAGACGCGAGGATGCAGAGGCTCACGCGAGCCCGCGTTTCGGCGCGTACCTCCATGTTCCTGTTCGATTGGGAGCTGAAGGGGACTGGCTCGCGCCTCCGACAGTGCGTCCGTGAGGCACGGGGGTGTCGCGCTCTGCAGATCGAGGGGCAGATTCCGACGCGAGGATGCAGAGGCTCACGCGAGCCCGCGTTACGGCGCGTACCTCCATGTCCTTGATTGATTGGGAGCCGAGACAGACTGGCTCGCGCCTCCGACGGTGCGCCCGTGAGGCACGGGGGTGTCGCGCTCTGCAGATCGAGGGGCAGATTCAGACGCGAGGATGCCGAGGCTCACGCGAGCCCGCGTTTCGGCGCGTACCTCCATGTTCCTGTTCGATTGGGAGCTGAAAGGGACTGGCTCGCGCCTCCGACGGTGCGTCCGTGAGGCACGGGGGTGTCGCGCTCTGCAGATCGAGGGGCAGATTCAGACGCGAGGATGCAGAGGCTCACGCGTCTCGGGGCAGGGTCGCAGAGGGGATCCGATTCGGACTGCCCATCTTCGGAGGGTTGCGCGCGAGTGCTCGGCAGGTGGTCTCGGCTCGCCTCAATAGGCGAAATCGCCGCGGGTGAAGCGGGGGCCGCCGCCGGTGGCGGTGATGGGGGTCACGTCGCAGTCGGTGGTGACGCCGGATCCGTCCACGTGCACGAGCACGTCGGCGGCGCGCCAGACCGTGTCGGTGTCGGAGGCGCAGCTGCCTCCGCCGGGGAGCGTGATCGTGTCGGGCGCGGCGCCGAGGGTCGCGCGGAGGAAGCCGCCGCAATAGACGTTGAGCACGGGGTGCGAGCTCGGCCCCGAGCAGTCGTGGACCATCACGCGGAAGCTCTGACCGTCGCGCGGATCATCCACGTTGATGTTCTCGAGGAAGCCGTGGAGGGGCTCGAACGACGAGCCGTGACCGTCCACGTCGATGCGCGGGTTGGGGCAGTTGCCGATGCCCGTCCAGCCCGGCCCCGCGGGCCCGCGATCGCAGCGATCGAGGGGCGAGGTGGCGAGGCCCCACGACGCGCGCGGCAGGCTCGAGCGCAGACCCGGCGCGCAATTGGCCCAATTGCAGGAGTTTCCGAGCGTCACGCCCGGACTCACCACGTTGCCCGATGCGCCGAACCACGGCGTCGTGGTGTCGGGCTCGTGAAGGTAGAGATCGAGATCGCTCGAGGCGCCCACGCCCGTGGTGGGCAGCCAGCAGAGCTCCACGCGCAGGCCCTCGCCCGCCACGTGCACGAGGAACGTGCAGCTCAGATCGCGCCCGTCGGTCGTGCGCACGTGCATGGTGACCGTGTAGTCACCCGAGAGCGTGGGCGTGAAGCGGAAGCTCGAGCTCGTGGCGCCGCTCGTGCTGAACGTGGGCACGGGGATCACCGACTCACACGGGCCGCCCTCGACCTCCCACGACCACGACGCCGCGGCGCCGGGGAAGAAGCTCGTGCCGTCGAGCACCACCTCGTCGAAGGGCCGCGCGCTCGGGATGCGCGGATCGCCGGGGCCGGGGCACGAGAGCTCACCGCCACAGCAGTCGTGCTCGTCTGCGCATCCGTTGCAGTCGTTGTCGAGCAGGTCGCAGGTCTCGGCGCTCGGCGAGATGCCGCCGGTGCACGCGCCCCACTCACCGAACTCGCCAGCGCCCTCGCAGCGCTGCGTTCCGTCGCTGCACGCACCCACGCCGCGCGAGCCGGGCGGGCCCGCGAAACAGCTCTGCACCGTGCCGGGCATGCAGCCGCAGTGCTCGTCCACGAGGCGATTGCAGTCGTTGTCGAGGCCGTCGCCGCAGAGCTCCACGGCGCCGCACGACGGATCGATCGGCGTGCACGCGCGCCCGCCCACCTCGCAGCCAGGGCCCGACTCGATCGCGTACATGTTGGACGCATCCGAGGGGATGGCCGCGTCGATCGAGAACGGCGTGTCCTCGGCCACGAACGGCGCGTCGAGGCCGGGCGCATCGAGGCCCACGTCGCGGCGCACGAGCTCCTCGCGGGTCTCGCAGGCACACGAGGCCGCGAGCCACGCGAGCGAGACACCGAGCGTGAGCGGCGCGAGCCACGAGTGCGCGAGGGATCGCTGCGAGGTCATGTCATGAGCTCCGAGAGAGGGCCGGGCGCGACGCGGATGGGACCTTCGAGACCGAATTCGTCGAGCTCCTCGCCCGCGAGGTAGCCCAGGGTGTTCCACAGGTTCGAGAGCTGCCGGTGCGAAGAGCCCGCGCTCTCGCCCGGGAACACGAGCGTCTGGCCCTCGGTGCGCAGACCGAGCGCGCTGCCGCCGAGGAGCAGGATCGGGAACTCGCGCGCCTCGGCGTGGTGCTGCTCGCCGTTGTCGCCGACGTACACGATCACCGTGCGATCGAGCATCGTGCCGCCCTCGACGTCAGGCGTGGCGTCGAGGGTCGCGGCCATCTGCGCGATCGTCGCGACCTGGCGTCGCGTCACCTCGTGGATCGCGTCGCGGTACGCGGCGTTCGCATCGGAGCCGTGGTGCAGATCGTGTCGGCCCACGCTCGTGATGCCCGGATAGCTCACGTTGAAGTCGCCACCGGTGCCGCAGCCCACCACGCACACGTTCGTGATGCCGCCGAGCAGCGCGGCCGTGGCGAGCTGCATCTGCGCCGCGAAGCGATCGAGCGCGGCGTCGGAGGTGGGCGTCGCGGCGGCGCCGGGGTCGGCGGTCATGAGCGCGGGCGCGAGCTCGATCATGCGCGCCTGTCGGCGCGACAGCTCCTCGAGCGACGCGAGGTAGGCCTCGATCTTCGCGCGCTCCACGCTCGACGAAGGAAAGGCCGCGAGCGTGGCGCGCGCGTCGGCGGCCGCGAAGTCGAGGAGCTCACCACGCCGCGAGAACGCGAGCCGACCCGCGTCGGTCGCGACCGATCCGAAGAGGAGGTTGTAGGCGGCCTCGGGCTGCAGCATGAGCGGCGCGGCGCGCCCGGGACCGTAGGCGCAGGTACCGAAGTCGAGCGGACGGCCCGGATCGGGCGCGACGCCGAGGCGCACCGCGTCGAAGGGTGTCGTGCCGCGCACCGCGGGGAGCGCCGCGAGGTGTGCGTCGATCGTCTCGCTACCGGGCACGCCCGCGATCGTGCGCGCGGAGCTGAGCGCGCCGTGCTCGGCGGAGTGACCTCCGCCCACCACCTTGCTGCTCAACCCGAAGAGCACCGCGGCCTTGCTGGGCAGAGCGCCCATGAGCGGCGAGAGCGCGCTCGCCGTGGGCAGATCCGGCGACACGGTGAGCACCGAGCCGTGCCGCACCTTGTTGGGCCACCAGCGCGAGTCGCCGATCGGCTCGGACGCGGTCGCGTCGATCGCGGCGCGTGTCGCGGTGGAGAGCATCGTGACGGGCTCGAAGCAATTGCCCTCCACGACGAACACGAAGCGACGGGGCTGCATCCCGCCCGCGCTCGCGAGCTGCGAGAGCAAGGGCGCGAGCGCGAGGCCACCGGCGCCGAGGCCGAAGGCGCGAAGGAGATCTCGACGAGACATGGAAGGGCGTGCGGTCTTCATCGGTCCACCTCCTCGAGGCTGCGCATCTGGAACGTGTCGCTCGCCACGAGCGTCTCGACCATGTGGAAGAAGGAGCCGTCGGCATCGAGCGAGCTCTCCATGGCGGCGAGCGTGCAGGCGTCGCCCTCGGTCTCGTCGCGCCCCATGAAGTAGCGGAAGGCGTGGCGGATGAAGCATCGTCGCGCGACACGCGAGCCCGCGAGGCGCTCGCTGAGCTCCACGCCGTCGCGCACGGGGCCCGCGAGCATCGCGTCGGGCACGAGCATCAGCGTGCTCGAGCCGTCGGGCATCACCTGCGTGGCGCCGGGGCCGTGGTCGTAGGCGCGGAGGAAGCCCGCGTGGTTGTAGATCTCGAACGGATAGCCGAGCGAGTTCATGAGCGCGTGACAGCCCATGCACGTCGACGAGAACGGGTTCGTCGCGGGGTCTTCCACGCTCGTGTGAAGGCGCGCGCGCGCCGAGAGCGAGGGATCGCTCGGCACGAGGCGGGCCTCCACCGACACGAATTCGAGACCGGGCACGGTCTCGCAGAGGAGCTGCTCGCGGATCCAGTGACCACGACGGATCGCGCTCGCGTCGTCTTCGAAATTGCCTCCGTGCGCGGCGAGCCACGCAGGATGCGTGAGCACGCCCATGCGCTCACCCGCGGGCATCTCCACCCAGCGGCCCTCCGGTGTGTTCGGGATGTCCTCGCGGCCGTACACGCGCGCCATCGTGGTGGTCGAGCCCGAGATCGAATTCGCGCAGATGCCGATGGGGCTGCAGCTCCCGTAGTCCGGATCGGTGCAGTCGGCCTCGTCGGTGCAGGGCACGCCGTTGGTGTCGACGAGCGTCGAGGGCAGCCGCCACATCCGCGTGGTCAGGAGCGCCTCGAACACGTCGTTGCCGCTCTCGTGGCTCTCGATCACGGCGCGCGCGATCGTGTCGTCCATCTGATCGACGATCGTCGACTCGTAGCCGTAGTACGAGCTCTGGAGGTTCGAGAAGCCGCCCGTGGTGCGGTCGTAGATCGAGCCGCCGCGATCGGGGCCACCGTAGCGGCTCGTACCGCCTGGCGTGTCCTTGAACGCCGAGATCGCGTCGTCGTAGCCGAGCCACTCGCGGAAGAATTGGAGGAGGTTCTCCGCGATCCAGTACTCGCCGCGGCTCGGGAGGTCGCGGTCGTCCTCTTCGCCCGAGAGGTCCGCGCGCATCGGATCGACACCGGCCTGGTAGGTCTCGAAGATCGTGTGGAGCGTCGCGCGATCGAAGATCGTTCCGTCGTCGGCGGCCTGGCGGACGAGGCTCTGGCGACCGAGCGGTGAGTCCGCGTCGGGATGGCCTGCGGGGAGATCGAGCGGGACCGGCGTGCCCGTGGGGTGCGAGCTCAGCACGTGGCCGACCGCGAGCGCCATCTCGTCGGCCGTGAGCCTGCGCCGCCCCGCCGCGTCGCCCGCGACCGGCTCACCGAGCTCGCTCCGGAAGAGCGCGCCCGTCATGAGGAACGCGGCCTGCCCCACGTGGAGGAGGCTCGCGCGGCGCTGCGACACGTCGCCCGCCTCGGCCTCGATCGTGTGCACGAGGAGCGCGCGCAGCCGCGCGTGCTCGCCCTCGGTGGGCTCGCGGAAGAGCACGCCGCGTCGGAGCAGCGTGTCCACGTAGTGATCGAGGCACGCGTCGTCCGGCATCGCGTCGTCGTGGATGCAGCGGAGCGAGGGCTCGTTGTAGACGCCCACCGTGCGCGTGCCGGAGATGAAGCCGTCGCCGCCGCCCGCGGGATCGTTCGTGTCCCACATCGCCGGCGCCTCGGGCAGCACGAGGAAATAGAGATCGAGCGTGGAAGGATCGACCGTCACGCCGCGCGCATACGTGGAGTAGCCGAGGCTCTCGGGTGTCGCGAAGGGGTTGTCGCGCGCGGTCGAGCCCCACCACGTGCCGATGAGCGGCTTCACGACGGCGTGCGTCCACTCGCGCCGCTCCACCCTGCGCACGCGCGCGGGCGAGGCGTCCACCGTGGGCGTGGTGCACGTGAAGATCGCCGCGGGATCGAGGTGATTCGGATCGTAGACGTCGGGCGGCGGAGGCAGCGACGCGCAGCTCGTGCTCGCGCCGTCGAGGATCCACTGACGGATCGTCGCGGCCTCGGGGATCGGCGAGGACTGGCCGAGCGGCATGAGCGGTCCACTCGTGGGGCTCGTCATGCGCAGGTAGAGCGGGCTCGCGTCGGGGTTGCCCGGGATCACGCGGCTCGCCGCGCCGCCGCTCCTCACCGACTCGCGCGTGAGCACGAGCGAGGTGCGTGGGTTGTTGGGGAGGTGACAGCCTCCGAGCGCACAGCGCTGCTCGAGCACGAGGATCGCGTCGCACGCCGGCGGTAGATCGGCATCTGCGCCCGGTGCGTCGACGGGCGGGCCCGCGTCGTCAGGCGGAGGACCTCCATCGCAGGCGGCCATCGCGAGGCCGAGCGCGACGAGCGAGACGAGTCGAGACGTCGTGGACACGAGACCTCCGCGCGTGTGCGTCGAGCGACGAGCGTCGAGCAGCGCGGCCCACTGCGTCAACGCACAAGCGTCGCGGGTCTGTGCCGGAGGTCCCGCGAGCGCGTGTCGTCGTCGTGTCCTCGGACGCGGTCCGCTAAGCTCGTGGCCTCATGTCTCTCGACGTTCCTCGCGAGGTCCTCGACGGCCACATGTTCGGTGCCGGACAGCCGTGTTTTGGTTGCTCTCCCGATCACCCGATCGGCTTCCGTCTCCGCTTCGAGCGCGAGGCCGAGGCCGAGGGCGATGGACGTGGCGAGCGCATCGTCACGCGGTTCACGCCCGCCGATCGCTACCAAGGACCGCCCGGCATCATGCACGGAGGCCTCGTGTCCACGCTCGCCGACGAGGTCGCGGCGTGGGCGCTCATCGGCCTGCGCGGCAAGTTCGGCTTCACGGTCTCGTTCGACGCCAAGCTCCGCAAGGCGATCCGCGTGGGCGTGCCGCTCGTCGGTCGCAGCTGGATCGCCAAGGATCATCGGCGTCTCCTCGATGTCGGCGTCGAGATCGAGCAGGAGGGCGAGGTCGGCTACGCTGGCCAGCTCCGCTTCGTGCTCCTCGACAAGGCGGGCGCCGAGCGGATGCTCGGGCGCGAGCTGCCACCTTCGTGGGAGAGGTTCTGCCGATGACGCGCGCGCTCGGAGTCATGGCGAGGATGGTGATCGTCGCCGGTGTCGCGGTGCTGGCGGCGCACGCGAGCGTGGCGCGAGCGCAGATCGTCCCTTCGTGCGACGGGCAAGACACCGGGGAGGCCGAGGTGGCGCTCGCGGAGGGCGATCGCGCCGTGGAGCGCGCGGCGCTCGCGATGCGGCGACACCGCAGCGAGGAGGCGACCGCTGCGTGGACGGAGGCGCTCGAGGCCTACGATCTCGCGTGCGCCGCGGGCGCGGGCGTGGCGCTCGAGCGACGCGCCATCCCGCTCTTTCGCTTGGGCCACGCCGATCAGGCCGCAGAGAGCCTCGATCACTACCTGGCGGTGCACCCGCTCGACTCGCTCGATCGCGCGCTCGCGCGGCGGATCCAGGCGAACCAGCGCGCGATCCTCCGCCGCGTCGCGACCCTCGTGATCACGCCCATGCCCGCGCACGCGGCCATCATCGTCGATGGCGTCGTGCGCGGTCAGGGCCTGCTCCGCGTGCGCGTGCCTGCAGAGACGAGCGTGGTGATCGAGGCGCGCGCCGCCGACCACGAGCCCTACCGCTTGGCTTCGACCTACGGCGTCGGCGAGCACATGCTCGAGGTGCGGCTCGAGCCCACGACCAGCGTGCAGGAAGCGGCGCCGACCGAGCCGACCGAGCCGCAACTCGGTACCCCGGCCCCCCTCGTGCTGACGCCAGCGGCCCCCGTCGCGAGGAGGCACTCGCGCCCAATGGGTCTTCTGATCGGCGGGCTCGCGGCCGGCGTGGTGGGTCTCGCCGGCGTGAGCCTCGGGGTCACCTCGCTCGTCTTCGGCACGTCGGGGACCGACGAGGTGCTCTTCGGCTCGCCCGAGTGGCAGCTCACGAACGGCGTGATCCTGCTCGGGGTCGGTCTCGGTCTCGTCACGGCGTCCATCATCATGATCGTCGTCTACGCAGGGATGCCGGAGGACCCGTCGCCCTCCGAGGGCCACACGTCACGTCGCAGCTCTCCCCGCGCCCAGCTCGCGTGTGCGCTCTGGCCGCTGGGCGCGCGCTGCGCGTTCTGATCGCTCGGTCTCTCGGCGTCCTCGCGCGTTCGGCGCGGCCGTGCTCGAGGCTGCCGTCAGGGCTCGGTGCCCTCGGCGCCTTCGTCTTCGAGCCAGAGCCCTCCGCCAGAGCCCTCGCGGCGGCGTGGCGGGCGACGCGTGCGCGGCTCCTCGCGAGGCGCGGTCGTCGGCTCCGCGGACCATGGATCCGCGAGGTCGCGCGAGATCCGCTCGCGGGCGGGCGCGTCGTCGTGCGCGTCCTGCGCGTGCTCGTCCGGCGCGGGCTGTTCCGACGCATGCTGTTCCGGCGCGGGCGGCGGTGCTTGCGCCGACGGTTCCTGCGACGAGGGTCGGCGCGTGCTCGGCGCCAGCGCAGGCGCGGTGTCACTGGCGAGCGGTGCTGTCGCACCCGAGGGCGGCGCCGTGAGCGCGGGCGGCGTCGTCGCGACGGTAGGCTCGTGCGCGCGTGTCGTGGGGGCGACGTCGCTCGCGCGGCTCGAGCGGTAGATCAGGCCCGCCACCGAGATCGCGAGGATCGAGACGGTGATCGTCGCCGCGCCGATCCAGAGCAGCGTGAGCGGGACACCGCGGCGCTCGGGCCGTGGTGGCACCACCGTCGTCGGCAGCTCCTCGAGCATCGTGCCCGCCGGCCGCACCGCCATGGCGCGCGTGCTCGGGATCGCGCGTGCGCTGGCCTCGGCGCTGGTGAGCGCCGTCGCGAACGCATCGGCCGAGGCGAAGCGCGCGCTCCGCTCACGCGCCAGCGCCGTGAGCACGGCGTGCTCGAGGGGCGCCGAGATCTCGGGCCGATGCCGCGACGGAGGCACGATGGGCGCGCCGCTCACGAGCTTCGCGATCGCGCTGCCCTCCGCGTCGCTCTCCACGGGGCGCTTGCGCGTGAGCATCACGTACGTGAGGGCCCCGAGGCCGTACACGTCCACGCGCACGTCGAGGTTCGTCTCGCCGCGCGCCTGCTCGGGGGCCATGTACGAGGGCGAGCCGATCGTGTGGCCCGTCTGCGTGTGCTTGGCGCCCGAGAGCTCACGCGCGGCGCCGAGATCGAGCACCTTGGGCACCGTCTCGCCGCTCGGTCCTCGCGCGAGGAAGACGTTCGCGGGCTTGAGGTCGCGGTGGATGATGCCGAGCGCGTGGAATGCGGTCACGGCGCGCGCGAGCGCGAGCGCGATCTGTACGGCCTCGCCGATCTGGAGCGGCCCGCGACCGAGGCGCTCTGCGAGCGTCTCTCCCTCGAGCAGCTCCATCGGAAGGACCACCCGGCCCTCGATCACGAGCGGGTCGTAGGCCTCCACCACGTGGGGGTGTCGGACGCGCGACGCGAGGCTCACCTCGCGCACGAAGCGCGTCCGGATGTCGTCGCTCGAGAGGAGGTCGCGCTTGATGACCTTGAGCGCGCGCAACGCGCCGGTGACCTGGTTCCTTGCGGCGTACACCGAGCCCATGCCGCCGCTCGCGAGCGGGCGCACGATCGTCCAGCCCCCGAAGCTCTCGCCCTCGCGGAGCTCGTAGGCCGACCTGTCGCCGGGGCTGGTCACGGCTCCGAGACTATCCGGTCTCGACGCCGCAATTGAACGCTCATCGCTCGCGCGCGAGCGCGTCGAGGAGCACGCGTGTCTTGAGCTCCGTCTCGTCGAGCTCGCGCTCGATCACGCTCGCGTCGACGAGGCCTCCGCCGGCGAAGTACGTGAGCTCGCCCCGATGGAGCTGCGCGGTGCGGATCGCCACGGCGAGCGTCACACCGCCTGCGTGATCGACGTGGCCCAGCGCGCCGCAGTAGAAGCCGCGCGCGCTCCGCTCGAGGGCCTCGATGTGCTCGATCGCCGAGAGCTTGGGCGTGCCCGTCACGCTGCCCGGAGGAAAGGTCGCGAGCACCACGTCGCGCAGGCTCGCGTGCTCGGCGGTGCGGGCGCGCACGGTGGAGACGAGGTGCAGGAGCCGCGCGTACGGCTCCACGGCGAACGCGTCGTGCACGTGCACCGAGCCCACCTCGGCCACGCGCCCGAGGTCGTTGCGCAGGAGGTCCACGATCATCGCGTGCTCCGCGTGCTCCTTGCGATCGGTCGCGAGCGTGCGCGCGAGCGCGTCGTCGTCGCCTCCGCCGCGCGCGATCGTGCCCTTGATGGGTCGCGTCTCGAGCAGGCCGGTCGCGCGATCCCAGCGGAGGAACAGCTCCATCGAGCGCGACACGAGCGCGAGCCGCTCGCCGCGATCGCCGAGCTCGAGCAGGGCGCCGAGCGGCACGGGGCTCGCCTGGCGCATCGCCTGCGCGAGCGCGCGTCCCGGGGCCTCGCCCTCGATCGGCGCGCTCCAGCGTCGCGCGAGGTTGATCTGGTAGACGATGCCGTCCCTCACGAGCTCGAGGGCCAGCGCGATCGAGGCCCCGTGGACCTCGCGCGGCTCCGCCTCGATCGCGCCGACCTCCACGTGCGAGGTCGCTGCGCGCGCGAGCCCCTCGAGCCGCGCCTCGAGCCTCGCGATGGCGCTCTCGTCCTCGCCCACGAGGAGCACGCGATCGCGGAGGCGATCGGCCACGGCGAGCGCGTCGAAGCGATGGAAGAACGCGAGCGGACGTGCGTCGCGCGCGTGGGTCGTGGCGCGTCGCAGGCCGAGCTCGGCGCGGAGCGACCACGCGAGATCGTACGAGATCGCCCCGATCCAGCGGGGCAAGGCGCCGCGCGTGAGCCCCAGCGCGAGCTCGTCGCCGCCCTCCGCGAGGAGACGCCCGTCCTCGAGGCGATCGAAGATCGCGAGCGGCTCGGGTGCATCGCCGGCCACCTCGAGCGTCTCGACGGGCTCGACCCCGAGGAACGAGAAGCGCCCGCGGCCGGAGCCATCGTTGCCGTCGAGGAACGCGAGCGTCCCGCGTTGCGCGCTCGCAACCCATCGCGCGAGCGCCTCGGGGCGATGTTCCGTGTCCTTCACGCGCCAGGCCGGAGGCGGACGATGCGGTTCGGTGCGTTGCTCTCGAGCGGCCTTCGTGCGCACGCGCTCCCTTTACCGATCACGGCCTCCACGGTAAAGCGCGACGCCTTGCGAACGCGCGCACAGACGGTCTCGAGCGCCTCGCGCGCCGCGGTGCTCGGGCTCGCGCTGCCAGCGATCGCAGGCGGCTGCGATGGCTCGCGCGCGCCGTTCTCGGTGGAGATCGTCACGCCCGCCGGCGGCGATCCGGTGAGCGGTGCGAGCGCGGGCCGACTCCGTGTGCTCGTGGCGCAAGACGGGCAGCCCACCCGCGATCAGGGCGTGGATCTCGTGGGCGGCACCTTCCAGCTCGACGTCACGATCGCGAGCTACGGCGTGCCCACGCGCCTCGGGGTGGAGCTCGTGCGCGACGGCACGACGTCGCTCGGCGCCGTGCCCGCCTTCGCCCCCGTGGGCTTTCCGTTCGTGCGCGTGCCAGTGGTGCCTCGCGGCACCTGCGCGAGCCTCGGCACCCAGCGGCTGGCGACGCCGCGATCCGGCGCGGCCCTCGTGTCGATCGACGCGCTCCTGCTCGTGATCGGCGGCCTCGACGCGAGCACACAGCCCGCGACCGACGCGGAGCGCTTCTGGACCCCGCTGCTCACGAGCACGGAGGGCTCGGCCACTGCGCTCTCCACCGAGCTCGGCGTGGGTCGCGCCCGCGCGCTGCGCCTGCCCACCACCGAGAAGCTCGTCGTCGTGGGCACCGCGCGCTCGCTCGTGCTCGATCTCTCGCCCGACGCGACCACGCTCGTGGCCGATCTCAGGGGCCTCCACGCGGGCGTCGGAGAGCGCTCCTCGCTCGTCGAGCTGGCGGGCGAGGGCCTCGCGATCGTGGGGGGTGCGGTGGGCGCCGCGGGCGCCGCGAGCGTCTCGTGGATGGCGATCGACGCCTCGCTCGACACGAGCGCGCTCCCCGATCCACGACGCGATGCAGCGGCGAGCGCGTGGGGGAGCGCGCAGGGCGTGCTCGTCGCGGGCGGCAACGGCGCAGGCGCCGAGACCTTCCTCTACGTCCCCGTGGCCGAGGGCGCGCGGGGCGACGTGATCGCGTTCGGCGCGAGTGACGACCCCACGCGGGTTCTCACTGGCGGCTTCCTCGTGCGATCTCCCGACGGCGGCGCGGCGCTCTACGTGGGCGCCACCGACGAGAGCGGCGCCGTGGTGCACGACACGCTCCTCGTCACCGGTTGTCCCGCGCGCTGCGAGGTGAGCGCGGGGCCCGCGTGGGACGACGCGCGCAGCGGAGTCGCGTTCGCGCAGACCACGAGCGGCGCGTGGCTCGCGGGCGGTCGCGACGACCGAGGCCCCGTCGCGCTCGTCGATCGCATCACCTGGACCGGGAGCACGCCGAGCTTCGTGTCGAGCAGCCTGGCCACCGCGCGCGAGGACGCGTCGATCACGCCGCTCGCCGGTGGCCTCGTGGTGATCGCGGGCGGTCGCGGCGCCGATCGTCCCCTCGCGGATCTGGAGCTCTGCGCGCCCGACGCGCTCGAGCCGCTCTGAGGCCCACGCCCAGCGCGAGCAGGGCGATCGAGATCCACGTCGCGCGCACGCTCGCGGGCGAGGCGCCGAGGCGACAGCCGCAGCCCGAGGCCGAGCCCCGTCCATGGCCCGCGTCACCGCTCGCTCCTGCGTCGCGGGCGGGATCGAGCGGCCCCGCGTCGAACGAGCCGGCGTCGATGGGGCCTGCGTCGCTGCTCGGCCCTGCGTCGTCGCTCGCGCCCGCGTCGCTCGCGAGCGACGGATCGCGGCTCGCCGTCGCGAGGACCTGCGTCGTGATCGCGCTGAACTGCGTGGACGTCACGGCGAGCCAGCGCGCCTCGCGCGTGCTCGCGACCACGCGCGGGTTGAAGTTGCCGGTCGAGCCCGCGGGCCCGAAGTCCACCGGCGCTCCGATCGGTGCGCCCGTCGCGTCGAGCTCGATCGCCACGTCTTGTGCGCCTGCGCCGTGCGTCACGAAGAGCACGGTGCCCGAGCGCGGCGCATACGCGACGCCGTTCGCGTCGTAGCTGCCGAGCATGCCGATCTCGCGCAGCGGTCCGAGCGCGCCCTCGCCGTCGAGGGTGCGTGCGTGGAAGGCCGCCGAGAAGCCCGTGCGCACATACCAGATCGCGAGCACCTGCCCCGTGTGCGCGATCATCGCGAGCTCGGGCACGTAGCCCGCGTCGAGGCCGTCTTCGAGGAGGATCGGCTCGCCCACGCGCGCGCCGCTCGATGCGTCGATGCGCTGCGCGTGCACCGCGCACGCGCCGTCGGCCACACAGTCGGCGTACGCGACCACGAAGCGATCGCTCGGGCCGTGGTGCACCACGGCCGGATCGCGGAAGTAGATCGCGCGCGGGTCGACCACGATCGGCTCGCCGAGCCTCTGTCCGAGCGCGCTCGCAGACACGTCGATCCGCTGCGCCACGATCTGCCGCTCGGGGATCGACTGCCACGCCACGAGGGCCACGTGGCTCGCGGGCGAGCTCGCGAGCGCCGCGCCCATCTCCCAATTCGTGCCGCGCGGCGAGAGCACGAGATCGCCCGTCGCGAACGAGCCGTCCGCGCGCACCACGCGCCCTCGGAGCTCGGTCGCGCCCTCCACGCTCTCGTGCCACGCGACGAGAAAGCCTGCGCCGGCCACGTGCGCCACGCGCGGCGCCTGCGCGTACGCGCTCGCCGCGTCGAGCACGAACGACGCGTCTCGCGGCGTTCCGTCCGCCGACACGAAGCGCCCCGCGACGTGCACGGAGCCCGAGATCGCGAGGTAGAGGTCCGCGTCGGGATCGTAGGCCACGTCGGGCCAGCGCACGGCCCCCACGCCCGCAGGCGGCGGGCTCTGCACGGCATCACCCACCAGCGCGAGCTGAGCTCGCGACGGGGAGGCCACCGCGAGCCCCGCGATCGCGAGGCCCGCCACGAGCGTGCGGGCCCGCATGGACCTCAGGAGCTCACTGACCGCGGCGCGCGTGGCACGGCGGCAGCTCGCCGTCGTCCTGCGCCTGGGCCTGCGCCATCGGGCATCCGCCGTGCGCGCAGCACTCGCTGCCGCAGCTCATCGCCGAGCGCACCGCGAACGCCCCCGAGGCGCCCACGACGGCGGCCACCACGACGGCGGCCATGCGCCCGCGCGGCGAGAGGGCCTGCCAGCGAACGCGGACGAGGTGGGTGGCGAGGCCGAGGATGCTCTGGGGTCGTTCCATGACCCTCAGCGTAGCGAGAGCGGCGCGCGAGCACCAACCCCCCGGCATGAAGACCGCGTGAAGTCGTGTGAACGAGGGCCCTCGCGGGATTCACGGGGCTCGTTCACACGGGGAGCTCGTTCACGGGAGGGGGCTTGTTCACAGGGGGTCGTTGACAAGCGCAGCTCTGCCGACCACGACCGGCGCCGCGGATGGACTTCCGGCCCTGCATCCTCATCCCCACCTACAACAACCCGCGCACGATCCGTGACGTGGTGATGTCGGTGCGCGAGCTCCTGCCTCACGTGGTGGTGGTGGACGACGCCAGCGGTGACGAGAACCGTCGCGCCGTGGAGAAGCTCGCCGAGGAGGGCCTCGCGATCACCACGCGCCGCGCCGTGAACGGCGGCAAGGGCGCGGCGGTCAAGACCGGCTTCGCGCTCGCCAAGGAGCACGGCTACACGCACGCCCTGCAGGTCGACGCCGACGGTCAGCACGAGCTCGGCGACATCGCGAAATTCCTCGAGATCGGCCGCGCCCAGCCCGAGGCCTGCGTGCTCGGGCAGCCCCTCTTCGACGAGACCGCGCCTGCGCACCGCATGTTCCTCCGGAAGATCACGATCTTCTGGACGCGCCGCGAGGTGGGCGACGATCGCGTGGGCGATCCGCTCTGCGGCTTCCGCCTCTATCCGATCGACGCCGCCCTCGCGACCAGGACACCAGGCGATCGCATGGACTTCGATCCCGAGATCGTGGTGCGTCTCGCGTGGGCGAACGTGCCGTTCGTGCACGTGCCCACCAAGGTCCGGTACTTCACGGCGGCCGAGGGCGGCGTGTCGCACTGGCGCGCGTTCGAGGACAACTGGCTGATCTCGAAGATGCACACACGCCTCATGTGGCGCCGCTCGATGCACTTCTTCCTGCGTCGGCCGCTGGTCCTGCCGGGGTGAGGCGTGAGCGCCCCGACCGAGCGTGAGGCGCGCGAGCCGCGCGACGAGGCCGACTGGCTCACGGCCAAGGAGCGCGGCGGCGCGCTCGCGATCCGCTTCACCGTGTTCCTCACGACCTTCTTCGGTCGCACGCTCGGTCGCTTCATCGCGCGCTTCGTGACGCTCTACTACCTCGCGACCACGCGCACGGTGCGCGACTCGCTCCGCATCTTCTATCGCCAGCTCGACGGCCACGAGGCGAGCCTCGGCGAGCTCTACGCGCACCTCTTCCGCTTCGTCGCGAGCACGCTCGACGCCTTCTACTTCGTGTCCGGCAAGACGAAGTACTTCGAGGTCACGCGCGACGGGCACGAGCACCTCGCGGCGCTGCGCGACGACAAGCGCGGCGCGATCCTCCTCGGCGCGCACGTCGGCTCGCTCTACGCGATGCGCATGGCGAGCAAGAACGAGAGCCTTCCGCTCTACGCGCTCATGTACACGAAGAACGCGCGCATGCTGAACGAGGCCTTCGCGCGCCTCGATCCGGCGGCGCATGCGCAGGTCCTCGAGCTCGATCCCGAGGGCGGGATCGACACGATGATCAAGGTGAAGGAGCTGCTCGAGGGCGGCGCCATCATCGCGATCCTCGCCGATCGGATCCCCCTCGGTGCGCCGCCCGATCGCGTGATGCGCGTGCCCTTCCTCGGCAAGGACGCCGCCTTCCCCACGGGCCCGTTCCTGCTCGCGGCCACGCTCAAGTGCCCCGTGTACACGACCTTCGGCCTGAGCCGCGGCGCGAGCCGCTACGACCTCAACTGCCACCCCTTCGCCGAGCGCATCGAGCTGCCGCGCAAGGATCGCAAGGCCGCGCTCGAGCGCTACGTGCGCCTCTACGCCGAGCGCCTCGAGGAGGCCGTGAAGAAGGCGCCCGACAACTGGTTCAACTTCTACGACTTCTGGAAGTGACTCCGAGGGCGTGAGCCGCGGCACGTGCACGCGCCCGACGAACGTGAGATCTAGCGGGCGAGGTGTCCGAGACGTCCGCGAGCCGCCGCTTCGTCTGGCCGCGCTGGGTGCGCGTGGCGCTCATGGCGTGGCTGTTCGCGATCTTCTTCTTCGGGAGCCCGCTCCTCGCGCTCTTCGTGCTGCCGCTCGTGGCGCTCGTGTCCGGCCCACGCGCCAAGGATCGCGCGACCCACCTCCTGCACCTCGGCATGAAGGGCATCATGCGCACGGCCAAGCTCTTCGGGATCGTCGACCTCGAGCTGCCCGCGCCGCCGTCCGAGGTCGATCTGAGCAAGCCCTACGTGCTCGTGTCGAACCACCCGAGCTTCATCGACATGCTCGTGATCCTCGGCACCTTCTCGCCGCTCACGTGCGTGACGAACGGCCGCTGGTGGAAGCACTGGGCGCTCGGCCGCCTCCTGCGCGCCACGAACTACGTGGCCGGGCCGGGCGCGGGCGCCGAGAGCGACGAGACGGACACGCTCACGAAGATGGTCGCGCAGCTCGAGCGAGGCCTTCCGCTCCTCGTCTTCCCGGAAGGACAGCGCTCGCTGCCCGATCGGCTCCGTCGCTTTCGTCGCGGCGCGGTGGAGGCTGCGGTGCGCGCGAAGGTGCCGATCCTCCCGCTCTACCTCGTGGTGGATCCGCCGTACCTCACCAAGACGATCCCGCTCTGGCGTCCCCCGGCGCGCCTGCCGACGTATCGCTTCGAGTGGATGGCCCCCATCCTGCCCAGCGAGGGCGCCGACGCACGCGCGCTGCACGAGTCGCTCGAGGAGGCCTACGAGGCGCGCTTCGAGGCGCGACGCGCGCCGCAAGCGGGCTCGCGTGAGCCTCTGCAAGCTCGCGTCTGATCTGATCGCACTCTCGGATCCGCAGAGCGCGACTTCCCCGTGCCTCACGGACGCACCGTCGGAGGCGCGAGCCAGTCTGTCTCTGCTCCTCATCGAACAAGGACATGGAGGTACGCGCCGAAACGCGGGCGCGTGAGCCTCTGCATGCTCGCGTCTCATCGCACTCTCCGATCCGCAGAGCGCGACACCCCCGTGCCTCACGGACGCACCCTCGGAGGCGCGAGCCAGTCCCTTCCTGCTCCCAATCGAGCAAGGACATGGTGGTACGCGCCGCAAAGGGGCTCGCGTGAGCCTCTGCATGCTCGCGTCTGATCGGAATCCCCCGGATCCGCAGAGCGCGACTTCCCCGTGCCTCACGGACGCACCCTCGGAGGCGCGAGCCAGTCCGTTCTTGCTCCCATGGAATCAGGGACATGGAGGTACGCGCCGAAACGCGGGCTCGCGTGAGCCTCTGCATCCTCGCGTCTGATCTGATCGCACTCTCGGATCCGCAGAGCGCGACTTCCCCGTGCCTCACGGACGCACCGTCAAAGGCGCGAGCCAGTCCGTTCCTGCCCCAACTCGAACAAGGACATGGAGGTACGCGCCGAAACGCGGGCTCGCGTGAGCCTCTGCATCCTCGCGTCTGATCTGATCGCACTCTCCGATCCGCAGAGCGCGACTTCCCCGTGCCTCACGGACGCACCCTCGGAGGCGCGAGCCAGTCCCTTTCCGCTCCCAATCGAGCAAGGACATGGAGGTACGCGCCGAAACGCGGGCTCGCGTGAGCCTCTGCATCCTCGCGTCTCATCGCACTCTCCGATCCGCAGAGCGCGACAATCCCGTGCCTCACGGACGCACCCTCGGAGGCGCGAGCCAGTCTGTCTCTGCTCCTCATCGAACAAGGACATGGAGGTACGCGCCGAAACGCGGGCTCGCGTGAGCCTCTGCATCCTCGCGTCTGATCTGATCGCACTCTCGGATCCGCAGAGCGCGACACCCCCGTGCCTCACGGACGCACCCTCGGAGGCGCGAGCCAGTCCCTTCCTGCTCCCAATTGTTACCGAGCAGCGTGATCGATGGCGCTCGACGCAGGCTGCGTGATGGCCATCTGCGAGCCGCGTTCGTCACGCGCAGAAGCGCGACGGCCATCGCCGCGTGACGCGTGGTGCGTCGCCGCGAGG
>JAIBCE010000065.1 GCA_019694315.1 Sandaracinaceae bacterium | reverse complement strand
GATCGGCTCGTGAGCCTCGACACTCAGCGTCACGCGGTAGCCGCCGATCGGCGTCACCGTCAGCGTCGCGGGCGGCGGCGAGGTCGCCGTGCGCGGGCGTCGCTGGGCGAGCGACGAGGACGCGGCCAGACACACGAGCCCCAGACACACCAACCAGAGCGCGAACCACGCAAGCCACCTCGCGGCTCGAGAGGAGCCTGTCGCGCGTCGAGACGAGGATCTCACGAGGCCCTCGCGAGCACAGGCTCGATGGCCGCGACGATATCGTCGCGCAGCTCGGGAGCGAAGCACAGGCGCGCTCGCACGATGCGCTGGTTGCGCAGCTTCTCGAGCGCGAACGAGAGATCGCCGAGGCGCTGCGGCGCGTGGTGGCGGAGCACGACCCAGAGGCCCTCGTCGGGGCCCTCGTCGCGATAGGGCACGTCGTCGGCGACGTCGAGCCACACGTAGAGCTCGGGATCGAGACCGCGGCGCGAAGCAACCTCGGAGGCGCGCGCGTGCGCTTCGTTCCAGAGCGGCTCGTCCCCTGGTTGATCGGGGAGCGGCACGGTCTTCGGGAGGACGCGGTTGCGGAACCGACGCGCGAGGTCGGCGAGCGTCGCGTCCTCGTCCTTCTCGCAGCTCGCGAGCGCGGTCGAGAGCACCGCATCGTCGAGCTCGAGGTAGTCACCCAGCGCCGGCGCGTCGCCCAGCGCCGCACGACGCAGCGCCACGGGGAGCGATCCGACCGCGCGCGAGCCTTCACGCACCACGGTCCGGATCCGCTTGAGGATCGCGCGCACGAGGCTCTCGGCCGCGCGCGTGGCTTTGTGGTGATAGACCTGCTGGTACATGAAGTGACGCGCGAGGAAGAAGCCCTCGATGGGGGGCAGGCCCTTGCGCCCTTCGATGGCGAGCACCGCGCGCCGCTCACCCTCGGCCGACGTGATCTCGCCGAAGGTCAGCGCACGCAGGAGCCAGTCGAGATCGTAGATGCCATAGCGCACGCCGGTCATGTGACTGTCCCGCAGCAGATAGTCGCAGCGATCGACGTCGAGCACGCTCGAGATCGTGGAGGCGAGCCACGGGAGCTCGTGGCGCCCGGTGATGAGATCCGCCACCCGTGACGGCATCTCCCGGTCGACGCTGCGAAGCGCGGCGTGCACCTCGGTCGAGGGGTCGAGGATCATCGTGACCGTCCAGTCCTCGTGCGGCCGGGCGTCGGGCACCACCTCCTCGAAGAGGTGCGAGAACGGCCCGTGACCGAGATCGTGGAGGAGCGCCGCGGCGAATGCGTCTCGAGCGCGCTCTGCATCGAGCCGCTGCTCGATCGGCAGCTCGTGCATCACCAGCGCGATGCGCTGCTGGAGGCGCGACATCACGTGGGCCGCGCCCACGGCGTGCGCGAACCGCGAGTGCTCCGCCCCTGGAAAGACCAGCGAAGTGAGGCCGAGCTGTCGCACGCGCCGAAGGCGCTGTACCTCGCGCGTGTCGAGCAGCGCGAGGGCCAGGCGCTCCTCGTCTCCCTCGAACGCGACGAGGCCGTGCACGGGATCTCGAAGAATCACGCGTCGCTCCGTAGCACGTCGGGCGCGGCCTGCTCATGGGGATCCCCGCGTCGAGGCGCGCGCGCTACAACCCGCCCATGCGCCAGCTCCGCCCCCGCGCCCTCGCGGCCCTCGCTGCCCTCGTCGCGCTCGCGGCGCTCTCGCCGGGACGCGCGCAGACCGTCGGCGTCTCGGCCACGCTCGAGGCCCTCGTTCGCGACGCGGGGCTCGGGGAGCAGGTCTCGATCACGGTGCTCGACGCGACGACCGGCGGCCGCGTTTTCGAGCATCACCCCGATCTCCAGCTCAATCCGGCCTCGAACCAGAAGCTCGTCACGGCCGCCGCAGCGCTCACGATCCTCGGCGCCGAGACGCGCTTCCGAACGGGGCTCTACGGTCGCGTCGAGGGCGACGCGGTCGTGGGCGGCCTCGTCCTGAGGGGCATGGGCGACCCGTCGCTGCACCAGAGCGATCTGGTGGAGCTGGCGCGCGATCTCGAGCGGCGCGGGGTCCGGAGCGTCGACGAGATCGTCGTGGACGCGACCTACTTCGACGAGCAGATGCTACCGCCAGCCTTCGATCAGCAGCCGAACGAGGTGGCCCCGTTCCGCGCTGCGACGGGCGCGATCTCGGTGGACGTGAACGCGTACGTGCTGCGCGTTCGGCCGGGCGACTCCGTGGGCGCGCCGGCGCGCGTCGATGTGGACGGTGATGGCTACTTCCGCATCGAGAGCCAGATCACCACCAGCGAGGGCGGCGCACCCAACGTGATCGCTGATCAGCGCGTCGATGGCGCGCAGATGCGGCTCACGCTCCGGGGCTCGATCCCGATCGGCTCCGCGCAGCTCTCGTATCGACGACGGATCGAGAACCCGGTCGTCTGGTCGGGGCACCTGCTCCACGACGCGCTCGTGGACACCGGCATCCGTGTGGGCGGCGGCGTCCGAGTGGCGCGCAGTGGCAGCGACGCGCCCTTGCTCGCGCTCCACCAGTCTCGCCCCCTCGCCGAGCTCGTCACGGCCCTCGGCAAGCAGAGCGACAACTTCGTGGCGGAGATGCTCTTCCGCGACCTCGGCGCCGAGCGACACCACCCCGGCCGCGTGGAGGACTCGATTGCCGCCGAGCGTGCGTTCCTCGCGACGGCCGGCGTGAGCGGGGAGCCCGCGATCGTGAACGGCTCGGGCCTGTTCGAGGGAAACCGCATCTCGTCGGGCCAGCTCACCCAGATCCTCGTGCGCGCCTACAACGACCCCGCGATCTCGAGCGAGTATGTGGCCCACCTCGCGATCGGCGGTGTGGACGGAACGCTCGAGCGTCGTCTGCGCGACCTCCCCGCGCCGCGTGTCGTGCGCGCCAAGACGGGCACGCTCGACGACGCGATCGCCCTCTCGGGCTACGTGCTCGGCCCCACGCCCGCCCGTGCGTATGCATTCAGCGTCCTCGTGAACGGGGCGCGCGGTCGTCAGGGCGCCGCCCGCACGCTCGCCGACACCGTGGCGCGCACGCTCGCCGAAGAGCTCTGGCGCGGGCGCACCGCCCCGCAGTGAGGCCGAAACGAGTGCAGGGATGAAAGCCGAGCCTTCATCCCTGCAATGCGTGCCGGGCCCATCTGGGGCCGCCCAGGCGATCTCACTCCTTGATCTGGCGACGGATCTTGGCGAGGGCCTGCTCCTGCAGCTGGCGGATGCGCTCGCGCGACAGGTTGTACTTGTCGCCGATCTCCTTGAGCGTGAGCTCGTCCTCGTCGTCGAGACCGAAGCGCCAGCGAAGGATGCGCGCCTCCATCGGCGAGAGGGTGTCGAGCAGCCGCCGCACCTCGTCGCTCCACGTCTTGGAGACGAGCTGCTCGTAGGGCGTCGGGACGTTCTCCTGCTCGAGGAAGTCGATGAACTTGCGGCCGTCCTCGTCGTTGACCGGGCGGTCGAGCGAGAACGGCGTCTCCGCCCAGTATCCCTTGATCTTCTCGAGCTTCTCCGCCGCGATGCCGGTCTCTTTCTCGAGCTCCTCGGGC
The DNA here is from genome assembly GCA_019694315.1 of Sandaracinaceae bacterium. GTDB lineage: Bacteria > Myxococcota_A > Polyangia > Polyangiales > Sandaracinaceae > JAFLCL01. Next base: position 25,071 of record JAIBCE010000065.1, on the reverse strand, counting down.
GTGGGCTCCTGACCGGTGCGCGTGGCGATCGCCTGCGTCGCACGCGCGACACGGTTGTAGGTGTCGAGCATGTGGACCGGGATGCGGACCGCGCGGCCCTTGTCGGCGAGTGCGCGGCTGATCGCGTGTCGGATCCACCAAGAGGCGTAGGTGCTGAAGCGATAGCCGCGGTTGTGATCGAAGCGCTCCACCGCCTTCATGAGGCCGATGTTGCCCTCTTGGATGAGGTCGATGAGCGGCAGGCGACCGCGGTTGTAGCGGCGCGCGATCGACACCACGAGGCGCAGGTTCGCGGCGACGAAGCGGTTCTTCGACTCCTGCTGGAGGCGCTGCGCGAGCTCGACGCCCTCGAGGTACTTGCGGAACGCCGGCGTGATCTGCACGCCCTCGGCGACGAGGTCGCGATCGACGGCGAGCTCACCCGCGACGCGGTGTACGGCCCGATCGGACTCGTTGACGAAGATGCGATCCGAGTCGAGCGCGCGGAGCTTCGTGGCGAGCGCCAGCGCGATCTCGTCCCACTTCTCCTGGTCCTTCTTGGCGAGCTTGGCCGTGGCTCGCTGGACGTTCTTCGAGAGCTTGCGGAGGGCGGCGAGCTCGGCCAGGGGCTGCTCGACGTACTTCTCGATCGTCGCGCCCACGGTGTCGATCGCGAGCGGCAGCCCGAAGAGCGCCTCCCAGTAGCCGATCTCGAGGCGCTCGACCTCCTTGGCGGCCTCGATCTCTTCCTGCGGGGTGAGCACGCGGTGGCTCGCCATCTCGCGGAAGTAGCGGGAGAGCGTGGAGTCGCCGCCACCCTGGCGCTCCATCTCCTTGAGGGCCTTCTCGGCCTCTGCCTGCGCCTCGGCCAGCGCCTCGGCGCTGGGCTCGTCGGAGAAGTCCGGCTCGGCCTCCTCGGCCTCGTCTTCCTTCTCGGGGTCCTTGCCCGGGGCGGCTGCGGCCTTCTTGGGATCGACCTTCTTGTCGTCGCCCTTCGCGGCCTTCTTGCCGTCGCTCTTCTTGTCGTCCTTGGCGCCGGGAGCGAGCTTCTTCGCCTCTTCGGCCTCCTTCGCCTTGGCCTTCGGGTCGTCCTTCTTGGCCTCGACCTTGGCCGCCGGCTTCTTCTCGGCCGGCTTCTTGTCGACAGGGGCGGGCTTGCCAGCCGCGGTCTTGCCTGCGGACGTCGCCTTCGCAGCGGTCGCGAGCTTGTCTTGCGCCTTGCCGCTCGGCGCACCGACGCCGTGAGCCGCTCCGCCGTGTGCCGTGGCCTTCGTCGCCTGTGCTGCCTTGACCATGATCCGTCGCCTCGTTTGCCTACGTCGCCCTCCGAGCCGTGCTCGTGGGCTGCGCGTCGATGCCGTCACCTCTCCCGGTGGCCGGCGCCCGACATTCTCGTGGGTGGTGGCATCATCCGTTCGCGGTGGCCGTCGAAAATCGGAGCCCGCGATTACTCCTTTCCTACGCGCAGCACAACATCCGAGTGCACTCTCGTCGTCGTCCTGACGCACCTTTTTTCACCCGGTCCTCGGGCCGCCTCCTGGGAGCAGTTGTCGTGCCGTTCACTCGTTCGACCCATGCCCCGTTCTCGCTCGGACGAGCGGCGAGCGTGCCAGCAATCCGCGTACCTACGTCCGTCGACCACGGAGCCTCAACACCTCTTGGGTTGCGTGGCTTCCTCCGTTCGTTGCGAGCCCTCGGCCTCGCGTCGAGCGTGGTCGCGGGGGCCCTCGTTCCCGCGCTGGCGTCGGCGGCACCCCTACCCTTCGAGGCTGTGCTGCAAGGGAGCACCGTGCTGGAGGCCCAGGTCGAAGGGGAACAGACGCGCATCATCCTGCGCACCGGCACGCGGGTGCTCGACCGCTGGGACGTCCCGTTCGTGGTGGAGGACGCGAGTGTCGACGCGGGCCTCTCGGGAGGGCGCGGGGTCACCGTGCTGCACGCCCGGGGCGGGGCGCGGGAGCTCCAGGCGGTCATCGACCTCCGTCCTCGGGCCCACTTCGCGTGGCGGGGGCGAATGGACCTTCACGGTGACCCTGGCGAGCGTGTCGCGGATGCCATGGAATGGCGCGACGTGGACGGGGACGGGCGGACCGAGATCGTCGTCGGTCAGCACCGTGAGGGCGTGAGCGCGTGTGGACAGCCACTCCAGCTCCTCTACGCCCGCGCCCTGGACGTTCGTGGAGCCCTTCGGCCAGTGGAGGCGGCCGTCTCCCACGAGAGCCCGCTCACCCTCGCCGGTTCGGCAGGCAGCGATCGTCCCGCGCCCTTGGTTCGTGGTCTGCGGTGGTCGGCGAGCTCGAGCCAGCGGGGCACACCTGAAGATGCGGCGAGCCTGGGGCCGCCGACGGGCATGTCCGACGGCGATGCTTCGACCGGCTGGTCCGAGGGACGCGGGGCAGGCGGGCGAGGCGAGACCGTGCGGGCGTTCTGGTCTGGGCCGCCGGTCGTCGGGCTCGATCTCCGCACGACCGGCGCGATCACGATGCCGTCGCGCTTCGTATTGCGGCTCGACGATCACGCATATCTCGTGACGATCCCCGAGGCGGCGCGCGAGCACGCCTGGGTCGCGCTGCCCGAGCCGGTGCGCGCCTCGTGTCTCTCCATCACCCTCGATGACGACCAGCCACGAGCCCCTGATGCGCAGCTCGGCTTCAGCGAGGTCAGCGTGTACAGCCGCGCCGACGGCCCCGACGGTGTCGCGAGCCTCGTCGAGCTCCTCGTCGCGGAGTCGAGCGACGCCGATCGCGCAGTCGAGTGGCTCGCTTCGGTGGGGGAAGACGTGCTCCCGACGCTCCAGGGGGCGTGGGAGAGGCTCTCGGCGCGCGGGCATCGTCGCGCGCTGCGAGTGGCCTCCGGCCTCGAGCGGCGGGCGAGCGAGCCAGGGCGAGCCATGGTTCGGGAGCTGCGAGCGCGCGCAGCCCTCGACGACGACGCAGAGGTGCGCGAGGACGCGATCCGGCCGCTCGCGAACGGAACCGACGAGGACCGGCTCACACTGTTCGAGATCGCGCGCCGAGAGCCGGCGGACGCGCCCATCGCAGCGGCCGCGCTCGCTCACGGTCGAGGGATCCCCGAGAGCGTGTGGGGCTCTCTGTCGAGCCTGGAGCACGCCCACTGGGATCGCCCCGCGATGCGTGCCGCGATCGCACGTGCGCTCACGCAGCACGCCTCATGGTCCGATCGCGTCGGGACCCTCGACGTCGATGGCTACACGCTCGCCGCGATCGCGCTCGGCCTGGCCGAGGCGCGACTCGCCACCGCCATCGATGCACGCGCCGAGGCGCTCGCGAGGGACCTGCTCGTGCGTGCCATCGCGACCGACGCGGCGCGCAGTGACTTCGTGACCAGGTTCCGGATCGCGCGGGCGGCGCGTGTGGTGACGGACGGTTCTCTCGATGCGTGGCTCGAGGCGACGGCGCGCGACGCAGAGGAGTGGATGCTGCGCGCAGAGGCCGTCGAGGCGCTCGGCCCTCGGGCCGCTCGAGAGCTGCTGGGCACGCTGCTCCACGATCCGTATCCGCGCGTCCGGCTCTCGGCTACCCGCGCCGTCGCGCGACGAGGCAACGAGACGCCGACGCTGCTCGCGCTCGCGCGTCACGATGCGTGGCCACTGGTCCGCGCGTTCGCCATGAGCGAGGTGGCCGACCTCCCCGAGGCCCGCCCCATCCTCCTCGATGCGCTACGCGATCCAGCGTCGGCGATGCGGGCCCGCTCGCTCGATCTCCTTCGCACGCGCGCAGCGGCCGACGTGGACGCCGGCGTCATCGCGATCCTCGAAGACGATCACGAGTGGCCACACGTCGCCGCGCGCGCGGTGGAGGTCGCCGACGTGCGCTGCAGCGAGACGCTCGGTGAAGCGCTCGTCCACGCCGTGGCGCGTGGCGCGCGGCAAGGCGCAGCGGCGGGCGATGTGGAGACCGCGCAGCTCGCGCTCCGAACGGCGCTCCGCATCGGCGGCGCCACGGCCGAGCACGCCCGCGTAGCCACGCAGGGACCGTCGTCTCCTGCGTTCCAGGTCTTGCTCGAGCACCCGCAGCCGCCCTGCGGAACGGGGCGTTCGGAGCCGGCGACAGCATCTCCCGCACAAGGGGTTCCAAGCGCTCCGTGACTCTGATAGCGTGCGCGCACCTTTCTGGAAGGTGTCGGAGATGAAGCGATCCTCGATCCGGTCCCGAGCGTTGCGCGTGTCCCAGGCGCTCGTGCTCTCGGCCCCACTGTTCGCAGCACCGATCCTGACCGCCTGCGAGGGCGGCCCGGCGCCGGACCTCGTCATCGAGGCCTTGCCGGAGGTCAGCCCCACGCTGCCGAACGTCCCGGTGATCCCACCGCCGCCCTATCCCATCCAATATCCGGACACGAGCTACAGCGTGTACGGCGTGCGTCGTCGCGAAGCGACCACGATGGACCACGACGTGACGATCACGGCGTACATCGTCCAGATCTACACACCTCCCGAGTGCCCCGAGGGCCACACCTGTGCGCCACCGGCCGCGCCCCACCTCTACCTCGCCGATGCACGCGATGTGGGTGAGGACGGTCAGCGCCTGATGCTGGTCGGCTATGCGGAGAACCAGGCAGCGATCGACGAAGCGGTGGAAGACGCTCGTCGTGGTCGCACACAGCCGCCCGAGTCGGAGACCGGGATCATCCCGATCCCGACCGACTTCCTCGTCGGCAACAAGGTCAAGGTCACGGGCCGCTTCGCACGGGTGTCCGGCGCGGGCTTCAACAACAGCGAAGGCCTGCTCGAGTACCGCGGGCACGAGACGCTGGAGGCCGTGACGCCGCCGGAGGAGTGAGGCCCTCACACTCTCCATCGAAGCGAGAACGACGCCCGGTGCACCGACGGTGCCCGGGCGTTCTTGCGTGCAGACGAACGATCAGTCGCAGCGGATGCGCGCAGCCCGCATGTCCACGCGATCGGCCCGCCCGTCCGTCCACGCGACGAGGAGTTGCCCATCGCCCGCGATGCGCAGTGTCGTGCGACCGCCTCGGTTCGAGATATCCGGGATGGCGAGATCGACGGCGCGCACCACGTCGGCGCCTGCGTCGAGCAGCACCAGGCGAAGCACGGTCGTCGCATCGCCCATCGGATACGAGCGGTAGACGACCGCGTAGCCGTCGCGGCAGCCGGCGCTCCAGCCGACCGCCTCCCGCAGACGCGCGACGGACGCAGAGTCGCCGTACTCGGCGCCCTCGTTGAGAGCGAACTCGCTCATGCCGGGCGTTCCGGTTCCATCGAGGAGCCGCACCCGGACGTCGCGTCGCACGCCAGAGATCAAGGCCGTGAAGACCGCGGCACCGTCACGCGGCGTCAGCCCGACGTCTACGTCGCCGCCTGCGTTGTGCTCGGTGGTCATCACCTCCGCGGCGCCGACGGGCGCGCCGCTCGCGTCGAGCCGCTGAAGCGACACGTCCGGGCTCGCGACACCGCTCTGCGCGTAGAGCAGGACCGCCCCGCCCTCGCGAGGAGCGAGGCTCGGTCGGCCGAGATGATCCGGGGCCGTGATCTCGTTCGCCGAGCCCACGAGCGTGCCCGTGGCCGAGAGGGCGTGCGTCATCGGGACCCGCACCGCACCGTCGCGCTCTTCGACCCAGCTCGCGATCACCTGCTCGCCCACGGTGACGAGCGAAGGCGAGTCGTCGCGGCCCGTCCGAGTCGAGAGCCGCGTGAGCGCGCCGGTCGTGCTGCCCGACACCGTGCGGGCGAACACCTCGAAGTCGGACTCCGAGTTGTCGACCCAGCCCACGAGGTACCCGCCGGCCACCGTGGTCACCGCAGGCTCGTCGTGCACGAACGCGCCCTCCGACACCGTCAGCGAGCTCGGATCTCCAGTGGTCGAGGGGATTCGGGCCAACCGCACCTGCGGGAAGCCCTCGATCTGCTCGCGCCACACCGCGGCGAACTCGCTCGCGTTGGCCGCAACATCCACCACGCGGGACGATGCCGCGAGATCCGCATCGGTGCCGAGGAGGTAGATGTCTCCAGGCTCCACGCGACAACGGTCCGGATCGCGTGCCGTGAGCCCTGCGTCCTGACCAGCGTCCTCGCTCGTGTCGTCTGCGTAGGCGTCGCGGGTCACGCGTGCGGCGTCCGTCCCACCATCCCCTTCTCCCGTACCTTGGCCGCAGGAGCAGCCGACGACGGCCGGGGCCGAGAGCGAAGCCAGAAGGACGAGGTGCGGACGACGCAGGAGCGTGCTCATGCGACCAAGGTACACGAAGGCTCTCGCAACGCGCCACGTGTGCGCTCTGAGCTCGGACGCCATCGTCCTCTGTCGTCAGGGGCGATAGGAGGCCAGCGCGGCCGCGATCTCGGCGGAGATCTGCAGGTCGGCGCTCACGTCGCTCACGCGTGCGGGAGCCCACGCGGTCTCGCCTTCCCCAGTGGATCCACCGAGATCGAGACGGCGGGTTCCCCCGGGCCCTTCGACGCTGACCGCGATCGTGGGGGTGAACCCGATGGTCGCACCATACGCGCTCACTCCGCGAGCGCGCAGCGACCGGAGCCGCTCGACGAACGCCTGCGTCGCATCAGGCGCCGCGGCGACCTCGCCGTGGTACCAGACGCCGTCACGCTTCTCGATCGTGATGGAGGCGCCCGCGCTCGTGAGCGTGATGCGTGTGGCGCTCGTGGTGTCGAGCGCGATGATCTCGCGATCGACGAGGGGCTGTCGGAGCGACGCGAGCACCTCCGAGGGAAGGACGAACACGGCCGCCTCGCCCTCGAGGCGGGCGTACGCGCCGCCATCGGCATCGGCGCCCACGAGGAGAACGAGGCTCGTCGGGAGGGGGGCCACTGGGGCTCCCGCATCCTCCTCGTCGTGCTCGTCGTCGCCGTGGTCGTCGTGCTCGTCAGGTTGCTGGCTCGCCTCACTGCTCGCGTCGCGGAAGCTCAGCTGCACGCGGATGCGGGGCGAGGCGAGCCCGAACTCGGCCTCGTCCTCCTCCGCCACCCACCGCGCGGCGCGCAGCGCCACGAGGGCCCGCAGGAGATCACGCGTCGCGATCCGATCGGCGGCGAGGGCGAAGGGAGCCTCGATGCGCCACGCGCCGTTCTCGGTCGAGAGCCGCTCTTCTTGTCCATCGCGCGTGATGGAGAGCCCGAGCACGTCGTCCGCCTCGCGCGCGATCACGCTGCGGGAACGGAACCGAAGCGCCGACGGCTGGAGGAGGTCCGCCACCGAGCCGACATAGCGAGCGATGACGGGCTCGTCGCCGCGACGCACCCAGACGCCGATCGTGTCGAGCGCCCCGACGTCGATGTACTCGACGAGCTCGGGATCGTCGCTGTGGTGGACGCGGATCCGCGTCCGAGGCGCATCGAGCCCACGCGACGCCAGCGTCGCCGGCTCGGCCGCCTCGAAGCTCTCGGCCTCCGCTCCGTGGAGCGCCCCGAGGAACTCGGAGACGGCCTGGTCGTCCGCAGGGTGCGAGGCGCCTTCCTCGCGCAGCTCCCACCGGTCGTCGTGCCGTCGCACCTCGAGCGTCGCCTCGTCGCCGTGGCCGAACACCACGCGCTCGACTTGATCGTCGTTGGCCGCGACGAGCCGTGTCTCGCGAAGGCTCGCCTCCGAGGCGGTCACCGCCTCCAGCATGCGGCTCGCGACACACACGACCGGGCCGTCATCCACGCGCAGCGCGATCGCGTGGACCGTCTCGCTGCCATCGGTCGTCGGCTCCTCGGGGCACGCGCGCCCGAGCACGACGTGGTGCTCGCGCAGTCGCCCCGTGTCGCGCCCCTCGTCGTCTCGCTCCTTCGCCGTGAGCTCCAGCTCGACGGCGGCAGGCGAGAGCAGCGTCTCGCCGCCCTCGTGGACATAGCGAGCGACGCGCGCATCGACGAGCGCGTCCACGAGGCCGGTGATCGTCGCCTGGCGCGCCCAGCCCTCGAACGGGGCGCTCGCCACCCAGCGATGATCGCGGAACGCGACGCGCGCCTCGGTCGCTTCGGCTCCCTCGTGTCCGTAGCGGAGCGTCAGCGCGGTCACGTCACGCGTGGCGAGGTCCTCGAAGAGGTCACGGCTGCGGAAATCGTCGACCTCTCGATCGAGCGCTTCGAAGAAGTCCTGCCCCACGAGGTGGACCGTGCCGGTGCCCTCGACCTCGACGTAGGTGCCATCGAGGGCCTCGTCGTCATCGCCCACGCGCACGGTCTGCGTCTCGTCGGCGACCCCGAGCGTGAGCACCAGCCGCGGCGAATCGAGGCCGAATCGGGCGCGGTCCTCGTCGCTCGCGTGCTCGATCGAGCGGCGCGCGGAGAGCGACTCGCACGCGAGCAGCACGCCATCGATCGCGTCCGGATCCGCGGGCCCCTGCACGGGATCGATCAGGCGCCAGGTGCCGACGTCGAACGTGTCGAGGGTCTCCACGGCTTCTTGATCGCGCTCGAGGGCGACGACGATCCCGCCCGGCCGTTCGATCCGGATCGCGTGGACCCGAGGACGCACGAAGCGGTCGAGCACCTGCCCACGTCGAGACTCGAGCTCCCCGGACGAGAGCGTGTCCTGCTCGTAGAACACGATGAAGCCGAGCATCACCGCGGTGATGCCCGCGAGCACGAGGGTCGTCTGCTTGCGCATCGCTCAGGACCTCCGGTTCCACCACACCGCGAAGCCGAGGAAGACCACGGCGAGCGGCATGAGGAAGACGACGCGGAACGCGAGGTTCCACGCGTCGTCCTGGGTGAGCTGCACCGGGTGGCTCTCGCCGCGCCGCGGTGGGATGGAGATCAGGGCCTCGCGCGCGCAGAGCCAGCCCGCGATGGACGTGGCGAGCTCGAGGTTCGCGTACTGCATGCTCGAGAGCGCTTCTCCGCGCAGGAACTCGGCGTCACCTACCACCACGACGCGCCCGCCGCGCGCGTTCTCGTCCTGGCCGGCGTCCTCGTGCGCGGGACCGTCCGGCTCGACGCGCGTCGCGACGGCGAGAGAGACCGGACCACCCAGATCGTCGTCATCGCGGTTGGGCTCGTGCGTCTGCACGAGCGCGGCGATGTTGGTCTCCGCGAACGACTCCTCGCTGGTGCTGAACAGCGTGGTCGCGTGCTCGGCGTCCACGGGACGCACCGGCCGAGCTACCCAGAACACAGCGGGGCGCTGAAGCTCGTGGAGCGATCGCGTGACGGGGTGATCCCCGTACGACGTGACGAGGAACGGTCCCGCGGGATCGGGCTGTCCAGGCATGAGCTGCGTGGCGTTCATCTCGAGCACGAGGGCCCGATCCATCCGCACGCCGAAGTCTCGGAGCACGTCCTCGAGCCCCGTCGGGCGCAGATCCCCGCGGTCGATCTCGGCGTCCGCGGCCACGAAGAGGTTCCCCCCGTGACGCACGTAGTCGCGAATCAGCGTCGCCTCCTCGCGCGTCATCGGCTGCAGGGGCCCCACGACGAAGAGCGCGTCACACGTCTCGGGCACCTCGGAGGCGCCGCGTGTCGTGAATGGCTCGATCTCGAGGTTCTCGCGCCGCATCTCGTCGCGGAACGTCGAGAGGTTGCGATCGCTGCCGCCCTCGAGCGTCCACTCGCCATGCCCTTCCACGAGGCAGATCCGCGTCCGGCGACCCATCGTCACCTCGAGGATGCCGCCGGTGATCGCCTGCTCGGCGCGCATGTCGATCCGCGGTCCCTCGCTGTCGTCGCCGAGGCCGAAGTCGACCGCCACGAGGTCGTCGCGCGTGATCGTCCAGCGGCGCTCGCCCGCAGTCAGCAGCATGGCCGCGTCGGCGCCCATGGAGCCGTCGGCGAACATCGCCTCCCCGAGGCCGTAGCGCTCCGCGAGCGCCGTGTACTCGGTTCGCTGTCGCACGGCGTCGACGAAGTGCACCACCACGTGGCTCGACTCCGCACGATAGCGATCGAGGAGCTCCCGCACGTCCGTGTAGCTCGACTCACCATCGGAGAGGAACAGGTAGAGGTCCACGTCCGAGCCCAGCTCGCGGAGCACTTCCTGCGAGCGCTCGCTCAGCGTGTAGCGTCGCTCGCTCGTCCAGTCCCAGCGCGCGTAGTGCCGGAACGCCAGGTAGTTGCTCATGAGCACGATGCAGCACACGAGGAGCATGCCGAGCACCGTGTAGAGCCGCGCTGCTGCGCGCTGCGCCTCGAGGGAGCTCGCGGCCGCCGGGATCTCCGTGCGCGAGGGCTCCGATCGGGTCTCGGGGGCCCGGGTCTTGGGTGTCTCGCTCACAGCTCCACCCTCCGGATCTCGAGCACCTGCACCGCGAGGAACAGGCCCAGCCCCGCGAGCGAGAGGTCGTACACGAGGTAGCGCGAGTCGACGATGCCCGACGAGAACGACTGCATGTGCTGCCACACGCTCACGTAGCGGATGATCTGCATGGTCGCGTCATCGAGCTGCATGAACTGCATGATGCCGATCGCGAAGAGCGAGCCGAGCGACATGAACGTGAGCACAGCCGCGCTGATCTGGCTCTTGGCGATCGCGCTCATGAGCACGCCGAGGCTCATGTAGTACGCGCCCACGCCGAGGATCCCCACGAAGGTGGCCCCGAGGCGCCCCCAGTCCACGTCGCCGAAGCGGCTCGTGAGCCACACGTACATCAGCGTTGGGAGCCACAGCGCAGCCCAGAACACCATCGCCGCGAGGTACTTGCCGAGCACCACGCCGGTCGAGGTCACCGGTGCGGTCAGGAGCGTCTCGAGCGTTCCCTGACGCGTCTCCTCCGCGAGCAGGCGCATCGTCAGCACGGGCACGAAGACGAGGAGCGGGATGAAGAACAACGTCGTCTGGCCGAAGAGCATCTGCAGCGGATCTGCGTCGGATGCCGAGCCCACCGGAGCGCCCGCGACGAAGAAGCAGAAGAGCGCGAACATCGCGCCCTGCCAGAGCACCCACGACGCGAGCACGACGTAGGCGAACGGCGAGAGGAAGAACGACCCGATCTCTCGCTTCGCGATGGTCCAGATCGCGCTCATGACTTCGCCTCCTCGGCCGGGACAGACGGCTCCTCGGCGGGCTGGGCGTGGTCGGTCGTCGTCAGTGCCGAGAACACATCCTCGAGCGAAGCGCCCTTCACCTCACGCAGCTCTCGCAGCGAGAGCCCCGCCTTGGCGAGCGCCTCGAACACGCGCTCACCGAGTTCCTCTCGCTCCTCGCTCGAGGTGTGCACCTCACATCGCAGGGCGCCATCGACGCGATCGCGCACGGTCACCTCGGTCACGCCTTCGATGGCGCGCAGCGCGTGGAGGAGCGGCTCCTCCGCCGAGCGGCTCACGAGCATCACGCTCGCGCCCGGCCCCATCGAGCGGATGCGGTCCGGCGCGCCCTCCCGCACCAGCTTGCCGCGGTGGATGATCACCACACGGCCGCAGCTGGCCTCGACCTCGGGGAGGATGTGCGTCGAGAGCAGGACCGTCTTCTGACCCGCGAGGCCCTTGATCACGTCGCGGACCTGCCGGATCTGGTTGGGGTCGAGGCCGGCGGTGGGCTCGTCGAGGACGAGCAGCGGCGGGTCCGACACGAGCGCGTCGGCCAGGCCCACGCGCTGTCGGGTTCCCTTGGAGAGCTGCCCGATGATGCGCCCCGCGACCTCTTTCACGCTGGCCATCTCGAGTGCGGCGCCCACGCGCGCCCCGATGTTCCTCCCGGCCACGCCCTTGAGCTCCGCGCGGTAGCGCAGGTACTCCTCGACCCGCATCTCGCCGTAGAGCGGGCAGGCCTCGGGCATGTAGCCGATCCGCTTCTTGGCCTCGACGGGCTCCGAGAGCATGTCCAGGCCGTCGATCCGGATGCGCCCGGCCGTGGGCGGGAGAAAGCCCGTCAGCATCCGCAGGGTGGTGCTCTTGCCAGCGCCGTTGGGCCCGAGGAAGCCCACGACCTCCCCTTTCTTCACGGAAAACGAAAGGTCCTCGACCGCGCGACGCGCGCCGTAGCTCTTGCTGAGGTGCTCGACCTCGATCACGTGCTTGCCTCCGTTGGCGAGGGCTCTCGGCCCGCGGCGCCAACACGTTCGGGACGCCAGCGACCGCGGGCCGGCTCGTTAATGCATGCCCAACGCCTCCGCAACTCCGGAGCCGCGTGAACGCGCGCGAAGGGGGCGGCAACGATGTCAGGGATGCTATCGTCGTTCCCACCCGTCCCCCTGCTCGCTCTCGACGTGGCAGCGTCGTTCGACGCCGTGTCCTCGCGCACCACGCGCGAGCCCCAGGTCGCGATCACGCGAGGAACGCATCGCATGGACCCCGATCGCGCTCTCGTCGAACGTGCCCTCGCTGGCGAGGAGGCCGCGTTCCGTCAGCTCTTCGTGCTGCACCGCGACGATGCCGCCCGCGTGGTCTACCGGATGCTGGGCCCCTCCCCCGAGGTCGAGGACGTGGTGCAGGAGGTCTTCCTGCACGTCTATCGCTCCCTCAAGTCGTTCCGCGGCGACTCCCGCTTCTCGACGTGGCTCTACCGCCTCACGGTCAACGTCACGCGCATGCACCTTCGCCGCAAGCGATCGCGGCCCCGCTTCGCCGACGTAGAGGTGCCCGACGCGGCGCCGGTGGACGATGCGGTCGTGCTCGATCCGGGGGAGCAGGTGGATCAGCGCGCGAGGGTCAAGGCGCTCTACCGCCTCCTCGAAGGGATCTCCGAGAAGAAGCGCGAGGTCATCGTGCTTCACGACTTCGAGGGGATGCCGGCGAAGGAGATCGCCGATACCCTCCAGATCCCCGTGCTCACCGTCCGCACCCGACTGTTCTACGCTCGCAAGGAGCTCTACGCGGCCATGTCGTCCGACCCCTCGCTCCAGGCGGTGGTGGCGGCGGTCGCGGAGCGGCTGCCTGCAGCCAGCCCGGAGAGCCGGGCCGAGGAGGAGCCGTGACCCCCCACGCGCCCAAGACCGCAGCGCTCGAGGCGCTCGCCGCGGATCTCCTGTCCGACGAGGGGACGCGGCGCATCCGCAAGCACCTGCGCGAGTGCGAGGTCTGTCGTAACCACTTCGCGACGATCCACGTCTACCGGGAGTCGCAGGAGTTCATCCGCACCTCCAGCCCCGACGCCGGAGGGCGTCCGGTCGATTGGAGCAAGATGGAGCTTGCGCTCGCCCGCGAGGCGCGCTCGCAGGCCGCCCAGAACCGGGCGGCGAGCCCTGCGAACGGCAGCGGCTACCCTTGGCTGGTCGGTGGCGCGATCGCCGTGGCCGCCGCGGCCCTCGCCGCGATCGGGCTGAGCCAGGGCTGGGGCGCTCCTTCGCCAACGCGCACCTCCGATCCCGTCGTGGTCGCGCACGAGACCGTGCCTGCGACGAGCCCCGTCGAGCAGCATCGGCCCGACGTGCAGTTCGCCGCCGGCGTCGTGTCGCTCGTGGCCGGCGAGGCGTCGTTCGCTTCGGACTTCGCCGACAGCGCGAGCTCGCCTCTCGACGTGGGACAGCGCCTGAGCCGCGGAGCGGTGATGACGAGCGCAGGTGCGCAAGCCCAGCTCGCGCTCGAGGGGCCTTCGAGCACCGGAGGGCCAGGAGCCATCGTCGCGCGGCTCGCGATGGGTGCGAGCACCCAGATCTCGCTGGGTGAGGTGAGCGCGCTGCCCGAGAGCGAGGGAGTGGCGTCGGAGACGATCGCGCTCCTCGCAGGCGGCCGCGCCACCGTCGACGCGTTCGAGCGAAGCTCGCGGGTGGTCGTCCTCGCAGGCGCGTATCGGATCGAGGTGCAGGCCGCCCGCTGCGCCATCGAGCTGACTCGCGACGAGGGTGAGGAGCGAGCGCGCGTCTTGGTCGCCAGCATCGAGCCCGAGGGGGCGGTCGTCGTGGTCGACCGTGCGGGAGAACGACACACGCTGAGCGCCGGTAGTGCGTGGGGCTCGGCGCCCACCGCCGAGGCGGAGGCGCTCTCGGCGCTCACGTTGGCGCCGATCGAGGGCGCGCTCCTCAGCCTCTCGTATCCCGACGCAGTGCGCTTCGAGATCGGCGAGGAGGCTTACGAGGGTGGCCCGTCGCTCGCGCTCCGGGTGCCCGTCGGTCCACTGACCGTGCGCGCGCTCGATGCCGAGGGACACGCCTTCCGAGCGGAGATCGATGTAGGCCCCGAGGGCCTGGCCCTCACGCCCGATCGCCTCGAGCCCGTGCGCGCGCGGATCGTCGGCTTCCTCCCGCCCGAGGACATCACGCCGGTCGTCCGACAGAGCCAGCGCACGCTCCAGCGCTGCTACGAACAAGCGCTGCGCCTCCACCCCGACATCGGCAGCGGGGTGATTCGCGCCCGCGTGACGCTCGACTCGCACGGCGCCGTGAGGCTCGTGGAGCTCGAAGGCGAGTCCGTGCCCCCGTCGCTCGAGCAGTGCGTCCGCCAGGAAGCCGCTCGCTGGTCGTTCCCTCCGCCGGGCGGACCGATGAGCTTCGAGCTTCCGCTCCGCTTCCAAGCGCGGCAATGACTCGCTCACGCTCGCCTGCGCGGACAGTCCTTCGGACCTGATCGCGAACGGCGAGGGGAGCGTGCTCGGTGACGGTCTCGCCGCCACACGGGGCTCCCTTCGATCGCCGTGTGGAGGTCCCGTTGGCGAGAGCCTGGTCGCACAGTCGGTGGTCGTGCGTGCGACTCCCCTGCGGCCTGGGCTTGATCGCCGCCTGCGACGCAAGTGTGCTCGCCGCCTCACGCGAGTCGGGCATTGCATCCACGCCATCGTGTCGTGCGTGTTGGAGACGACCGCGGCAATTGCCGTCCAGCTGGCGGAGGAGCTTCGGGCTCGGCCACGCGAAGCCTCTCGTGGCCTAGCCGCTGGAACTGGCTAGGCCGAACGCTCTCGAGGACGGCCCGAAGCGGGTGGGGATCGGGCCGACACAATCGGGCTAGGCCGCGGGTTCCCACGTGCCCAGCCCGAAGGGTCTCGTGGGAGGGCCCGAAGACCTCCGCCGAGTCACCGTCCGCGCGTGGTGTGACGACCGCCCGCGGCCGGGCCCTGAACCGGGGGACCGCCCTCCTCGGGGCAGCCGTCCTCGTCCTCGAAGCCGTCCATGTCCTCAGCCTGGTCGGGGCAGCTCTCGGAGTCGTCCGGCAGGCTGTCGCCGTCGAAGTCCGTTTCGGGACAGCCGTCCTCGTCGCCGTAGCCGTCGGTGTCCTCGGGCTCGCCCGGGCAGCGATCCGCTTCGTCGTTGATGTGATCGTGGTCTCGGTCGTTGTCGGGGCAGCCGTCGTCGTCGCGATCGCCATCGCGATCCTCGGCCTCCTGCGGACACGAGTCGTAGCCGTCCTGGATCCCGTCGCCGTCGCTGTCGAGATCCGGACAGCCATCGGCGTCTTCTTCGCCGTCGAGATCCTCGGCGTCGGCGGGGCAGTTGTCGCTCGCGTCGGGGATGTTGTCGTGGTCGTTGTCGACCTCCGGGCATCCGTCGGAGTCGTCGTACTCGTCGATGTCCTCCGCCTCGCTCGGGCACGCGTCTGCCTCGTCGAGGATGCCGTCGCCGTCACCGTCGGTGCGCACGGGTGCCCACGCGAAACCGCCGAGCACACGGAACACGGGCACGCCGACACCCGCGATGATGCCCGCACCACCACCGAGCTCGAAGGTCACGTCGTCCACGCGGAAGCGACCGCCGAGGCGAGCCTCCAGCATGTTCTCGTCGACCGCGCCGGAGAACGACGTCGCGCCAACGACCTCCGTGAAGAGCCCCACGAGCGGGGTGATGTCGTAGCCCATCGCCGCGCCGTACGTGAACTGCGAGGTCGCCTGGGTCGAGAAGAGGACCTGGCCGTCGCGCCAGACCCCGCCGACATTCGCGGCCAGGTGGAAGCCGTCGTGCACGTACTCGGCGATCAGGTGACCGCCGAACGTCGGCGTCTCGTCGCCGACGTAGCGTCGAGGCGCGATCGCGTGCCCGACCGGGAATGTCACGTACGCCGCGAGCCCCAGCCGCAGGCCGCTCGAGTCGTCGAGCAGGTTCACCTTCACGTGCAGACGCGGGTCGCCGAGCGCGAAGGCGCCGCCACCCGGCAAGCTCAGCATCGTCGAGGGCTGGAACGCATCGCCTTCCGTGCCGACGAGCGGGAGCACGAGCCCGATCTGCACCCGGTGCGAGATCGCGATCGCGCCCCAGACGTGCGCCGCGAACGTGTAGCGCACCAGCTCGTAGCGCTGCCCATCGACGACGTTGCAGTTCGTGCCGTCGGGATCGCACTCCGCGGGGTACAGCGTGAAGGGGTTGTGCGCGTAGTCGAGGAGCACGCCAGCGCTCCCCTCGAGCTCGCCGTGCACGCGCGCTCCGTCGACCTGGAAGTAGTTTCCGGGCCCTGGCGCTGGAGAGAACCGCAGGGTCGAGAAGTCTTGCTGCGGCGCCTGCGCCGACGCCGCTGCGGGGGCGAGGGCCGAGGTTCCGATCGCTCCCGCGAGGCCGAGAACGCTCGCCCATCCCGCCAGACCCTTCGCGCCTCCCGAAGTGAACATCCAAGCCTCCGAAACGATTGTCAGCCGCCGAGACGGCGACGCTCGGGCGAGTATCGCCCAGGCAACTCGCTCGTCGCAACGACGGAGTTCCGGTTCCCTCTGTGCCCCGAGAGAAGCCTGATCTGGCGGCGGGGGAGCGGCTCCGGCCGTTCCTCAGAAGGAGAACGTGAAGTCGCAGGTGAAGCTGATGTCGGTGGTCACGGGGCGTCCCGAGGGTCCCACGCCCGCGCGCCACGTGCCGGCTTCACGAAGTGCTTCGATGCATGCCTGACCGAACTCCGACTCGCTCGAGGATCGGACGGTCATGCGGCCGACCTGGCCGTTCGACAGGATCCGCACGCGGACGACGGCGCGCCCCTCGATGTTGAGCTGTCGCAGCCGCGCTGGATACTGGTGCTCCAGCGCCGCGCGCAGCCGTGAGCCATCGGGAGGCACGGGATTCTCGACCAGATCGCGGACGGCCACGACCTCTTCGACGGCGCCCTGCCCAGTTCCGCCCACGACGCCTTCCTGACCGCCGGCTCGTCGTCGGCCCGTCGTCACACCCGTGGGCCCTCCGATCGGCCCCTGCATGTCCTGCCCGTTGCCCGTGGCGCTGGTCCACGAGGCACCGGGGCCCTCCACCGTCAGCGTCTCTCCGGTGAAGTCGGCGACCTGCTCTTCGACGGGCGGCGGCGGCTCGGCCTCGGGGGGCGGAGGAGGCTCGTCCTCCCGAACCCGTGGCGTCGGCGGAGGACGCACGGGCTCGGGCTCCGGCTCGACGACGGGCTCCGGCTCGGGCTCCGGCTCGGGAGGCGTCTCGGGCTCGGGAGGAGGAGGCAGCACCTCCTCGACGAGCTCGACCTCAGCGAGCTCGAGGTGCTCCAGCATCAGCTCGAGCGGCGGCAGAAGCCCCAGCCCCCGCCAGGCCCCGAAGTGCACGAGAAGGCTCGTGCACAGGAGCCCCACGAGGATCAGCCGGCTCTTGCGGTCATCGTCCATGCGCAGCCGACGTATTGTTCGCGCCCGAGGAGGCCTCCCGCAAGCCCTCCTCCCGCACTCACTGGAGATCTTCGGGTCGGACGTTGATCGCGAAGTGGTTCACGCCGTTGCGGCGCAAGAGATCGATGATGTGAACGACCTGGCCGTGGCTGACGCGGGCGTCGGCGGCGATCGCAGCGCGCCGGTCGGCCTCCTGCGTGTCGTGCGCGTATTGCTGCACGCGCGAGCGCAGGGTCTCTTCGTTCAGCGCCTCGGCGTCGAGGTAGAGCTGGCCCTCGGCGTCGATCGAGATGGCCAGCGTGCGAGGCGGCGTGCCCTCCCCGCTGGCAGTGGGCAGATCCATCGGGATGGACCGCGAGGCGATGTAGCTCGCGGTGACCATGAGGATGATGAGGAGGACGAGGACGACGTCGACGAGAGGCGTGACGTTGATCGCCGTGATCATCTCGTCGTCGTCTTTCTGCGCTCCGCCACCCATGGCTCAGTCCCCCTTCGTGCGAGTCGGCTCGCCGTCGCGCTTCTTCGACTTCATGTAGGCGAGGACCTCTCGACCGAGCGCATCGGCCCGCGTCGCGCGCGTCTTGATGACGCGCTGGAAGAGGTTGAAGAACGCGACCGCAGGCAGCGCGACGAGCAGGCCGATCGCCGTGGCCACGAGCGCCTCACCGATCTGCGCCATGAGGCCCGCGCTCACCTGCCCCTGGCTCTGGTTGAGCTCCTGGAAGGCTCGGATGATGCCGATGACGGTGCCGAGGAGGCCCACGAACGGCGCGTTGTTGCCTACCGTACCGAGGAACGCGAGGTTGCGCTCCATCGAGAGCTTGGAGAGCGTCTGCTGCTTGTTCATCCGCTCTTCGGCCGACGACGGTCCGTCCTCGACCGACTCGAGGCCCGCCAGCGCCACCTGCGCCTCCACGCTACGCGACGCACGCATGGCGCTCTTGGCGCCGTCGACGTCGTTGTCCTTGAGCTTGCCCAGCAGCGAGGCCAGCAGCTTCGAGAACTCGTCGTTGGTCGCGAAGAAGTAGTAGGCGCGCTCGAGCACGATCGCGAGGGCGATCACCGAGATGCCCACGAGGAGCCACATGACCCACGTGGCCCCGAGCATCGCGAACGCTGTGAGCCTTTCCTGGATGTCCATCGATCGAAGCCTCGTGTGTGGCCGCCCGAGCCGGGCGAAGGGCGCGAACGTACGCGCGGGGGATCGCTGCGGCAAGTGAGCAGCGGGAGCCATGGGGTGCGCTGCGGGAGCCGCAACGGTCCGCGGACCCTCGACATTTCGCCGGGCTCTGCGTTGGCGCCAGGGTCAGTGTTGGGGCCGGCGCGGCGCGACGCCAAGCCGTCGGTCAGGGGCGGCGCTCGACGCCCAGACCTGCCGCCGCGCGCAGCGTGAGGCGGGGCAGCGCCTCCTCGTAGCCGCCCACGTAGGGGTCGTCGGCGAGCAGCAGCGCGGTGTCGAGGTCGACGTGCTCCACCCCACCGAGCGCGCTGACGACGTGCAGCATCGCGCTCAGTCCGAGGCGCGTCTCCACCATCGCGCCGGCCATGATCGTCAGGCCGCACGCCCGTGCGCGCTGGCCGATCGCGAACGACGCGAGGGGGCCGCCGTTCTTCACGAGCTTGAGGTTCACCCCCGTCGCCGCGCGCGCCTCGACGAGCCGGTCGACGTCCTCGAGCGTCTTGCACGACTCGTCGGCCACGACGGGGACCGCGCCGCGGGCCACCACCTCGGCCATCCCCGCGAGATCCTCGGTGCGGCACGGCTGCTCGAAGAGCTCGATCGATGCGCCGATCGACCTGGCTCGATCGAGCAGCGTGAGCGCCTCGGACGCCGTCAGCGCCGCGTTCGCATCGAGCCGCAGGCGCGCAGTCGGTGCGGCTCGCACGATGGCCTCGATTGCCGCCACGTCGTCGGCGAGCGCGCGGCCGACCTTGATCTTCAGCGACCGGAAGCCACGCGCCGTCCAGCCCCGCGCGAGCTCACCCATGTGCTCGGCCGAGGCGATCGGGAGCGTCACGTCCGACTCGTGCACGAACGCGAGCTCCTGTCCTGGCGCGAGCTCCTTGCGCAGGAGCTCCGCGAGGCTCTCGCCCTGCGCACGTGCGATGGCATCGAGCCACGCCGTCTCGACACCCGCGCGCGCCACGGGACCGAGCGAGCTCAGCCGATCGGCCAGCGCATCGGGCGCGTTCGGCGGCGCCTCACCGCCGAGTGAGAGCGCCCCGATGGACGCGCGGATCTCGTCCGGGCTCTCGTGCGTGACGGGCGGGAGCGTGGCGCACTCGCCGAGGCCCGTGTAGCGCTCGCCGCCCTGCTGGATCGTGAGCGCGACCTCGATCGCGTCGGTGGTCTCCATGCGCCCCGTGGCGATCACGAAGGGCTCGATGAGCGGTACGCGCAGCGGTCGGGTCTCGAGCTCCCAGACGATCGCAGGGAGCCGGAACGGAAACCGCCGCACCGTCATCAGAGCCTGATCTTCTTGAGGCGCTGGCCGACGTCGCGTGAGAGCGCGAGCTCCTGATCGCGCGGGAGCGTGGTCGTGGCCGCGAAGAGCGCGAATGCGCTCAGCTCGTGCAGGGCCTGGAGCAAGCCCTCCATCGGGTTCTCGACCTGGATGCCCATCATGGCCTGCACGACCATCTCCGAGTCGAGCGCGCCGTCCTCGTCCACGCGCTCACCGAAGATCGGGCCGTAGCCGCTGCCCGAGATCCACGCCTCGAGCGTGGAGCGCGTCTGGTCGACTCCGCCGTACGTCGCCACGGCCATGAAGATGTCGCGCAGCACCATGTTGAACTCCGACACGAGCTTGCGAACGGCGCTCGCGTCGACGGACCGCTTGGCGCGCAGGATCACGAGCCCCTGCTGCAGCAAGCCGTAGAGCGCCTTGACCGTGTGGAAGGTGCCGAGGCCTGTCTCGCGCGAGATGATGTCGACGGTGCGCTCCCCGTCGGCGTATGCGAGCACGAGCTGCGCGCTCTCCTCGATCTCCGTCGCGGACGTGCGCGGCTGCACCTCCGGCACGAGGTCGTCGTGCGGGATGCGCTCGCGGAACAGGGCCATCTCGTCGATGCGCTGCACGCCCTCCATGAGGAGGCCCGCCACAGGAAGATGCACCGTGTGCACGGGCGTCTCGCTCCCCTCCTCGGAGAAGAACGCGTAGGTGCCCTCGCGCGCGAGGAGCGACGCGAAGAAGATCTGCTCGACCTGCTTCTGGAGCTGCTGGAAGAGTACGTCTTGCGTGAGGAAGCCCTTCTCGAGGACGAGCTGCCCGAGACGTCGCTCCGGATCCACCTCGCGCACGAGCGCGTCGATCTGAGCCTTGGACAAGAGGCCATTTCGGTAGAGCACCTGCCCGAGGCGATCGTCGGGGTGGTCGCTCCGCGCGTGCTTGAGCGCGCCCTGATCGATCGCGAGCACGCGCGTCGCGTCGGGCGCGAACACGTGCATCTCACCGCGCCAGGAGGCCGTCGCGATCATGTTGAGGATCTCGAGCACCGTCGTGCGCGAGATGACCTCACCCGACATCAAGACGCGGCGAACGGGGGCGGCCTCCGAGTCCTCGCCGCGGAGGATCAGGAGGCCCGCCGCGTCGGTCACGAGGCGATAGCGACCGGCCCGCTCGCGCAGCTTCCGATCCGCGGCTCGGCCCGGCGCGCGGACCGAGCCATCGGGCTCGACGACCACGAGGTCCTGCGGCGGCGCTTCGCTCACGGCGCCGAATGTACCAGGCGCCGCGGCGCTGCACGAAGAAAGCGTCGCGGAACGAGTCGGTTTTCCTGGCGTTTCTTCGTATCGTCAGCCCGCGGATGGCTTGGGCGCCTCGAACAGCTTGTCGAGCAGCGCGCGATCCCCCTGCACCGCGGTGCGCTGCATGTAGAAGCGCAGTCCGCGCTCGCCGCCGAGCTCCTCGCCACCGCCTGCGCGACCCGGCCCGCCGTGCACGCACGACGGAAGCACGAGGCCCGGCGAGATCGTCTTGTCCGCCACCTTCGCGCTGACCACGAGCACGCGGCCGTGGTGGGGAGAGATCCCGAGGACGAGCGCACGGAGCAGCTCTCGGTCGTCGCCGTACACCGTGCTCACGAGCCCACCCTCGCCGCGGGCGACGAGCGCGACGGCCTCTTCGTGCGTGTCGTACGGGCAGAGGGTCGCGCACGGACCGAAGACCTCGTGCGCGTGCACCGCATCTGCCTGGCCTGGCGCGTCCGCGCGCAAGAGCACGGGCGCGACGAAGAAGCCCTTCCCTGCGGCGACGCCGATCGGGGCCACGTCGGTGGCGCTGCCCGCCACGATCCGGGCTCCGGACGCCACGAGCTTCTCGACGCCGGCCCGGAAGTCCGCGAGCTGCTGACGGGTCGCGAGCGGGCCCATGCGGACCTCGTCGTGGCCGGGGTGGCCGATCTTCACGCGCGAGAGCTCCTCGGCGAGGTCCTCCTGCACGCGGTCGGCGAGCTCGCGCGGCACGAAGATGCGGCGCGTCGCGGTGCACTTCTGGCCGGTCTTCTGCGTCATCTCCTTCGCGACGTCGCGCAGGAAGATCCGATAGACGTCGTCGCCCGGCGCCACGCCCGGCGCGAGCACCGCGCTGTTCAGGCTGTCGGCCTCGATGTTCACGCGCGTCGAGCGCGCGACGACCGAGCGCGCGCCGCGCAGCTTGGCGCCCGTGTCGGCCGACCCCGTGAACGCGAGCACGTCCTGCGGCCCGAGCTGCTCGACGAGATCGCCCAGGCTCCCGGCGACGAAGTGGAACGCGCCCTGCGGAAGCACCTCGGCAGCGACGATCGCGCGCGCGACCTCGAACGCGAGGATCGACGTCGACGTGGCGGGCTTGGTGATCACCGGCACCCCCGCGAGGATCGCGACCGAGAGCTTCTCCGCGAGCCCCCAAGCCGGGAAATTGAAGGCGTTCACGTGCACCGCCACGCCCTCGCGGCTCAGCCACACGTGCTGTCCGAAGAAGCGGGAGTCCTGCCCGAGCTGCTCCGAGGGCTCGGTGAGCATGCGCGTCTCGCCGAGCTTGGCGCCCAGTGCGGCGTAGTACGCGAGCGTCCCGCTGGCGCCGTCGATGTCGAACTTGGCGTCGGACCGCGTCGTGCCACCGCTGCGGATCGACACCTCGATGAGCGCGTCGCGCTGCGTGTGGAGGGCCTTGGAGATCGCCTTCAAGATCGCGCCACGCTGCGCGAACGTGAGCGCGCGGAGCGCGGGACCGCCCACCGAGCGCGCGTGCTCGAGGACAGGCAGGAGCGAGGGCTTGTCCGCCGAGATCGAGCCGATCACCTCTTCGGTCGACGGATCGACGAGCTCGGTCTTGCGCTCGCCAGAGACCCACGCGCCCATCAGATAGCTCTTGACCTCGATCATCGCGACCTCCGTACGGTGGGCGCGAGGTAGTCGAGCCCCGCCGACGCTGTCAAACCCTCCCGTGATGTCGCTGCTCTCGCCGTTCGGTCCTCGCGCGCTGCTCATCGCCCTCGCGCCCTCGTGGGAAGAGGATTTGGGCGGCCGCGTAGCGCTCTCGCGCGAGCTCCTCGCCATCGACGGGGTCGAGGACGCCTGCGTGACGGAGACCAGCGCCCTCGTGATCGCGGATCTCCGCGTTCGCGCACGGCTCGAGGCGGAGCTCGGCGCCGCGCTCGCGCGCTGCGAAGGCCGTGCGCTCGAAGATCGCGGCGCACGCGAGATCGACGTCGTCTACGACGGCGCCGACCTCGAGACCGTCGCGTCCGAGCTGGGCCTCCGCGCCGCCGACGTGATCGAGCGGCACGCGCGGGCGCCGCTCCACGTCTCGTTCCTGGGCTTCGCACCGGGCTTCGCGTACCTCCGCGGCCTCGACCCGCGCCTCGCCAGCATCGCGCGTCGCACGAGCCCGCGTCCGCGCGTGCCCGCGAGCTCCGTCGCGATCGCGGCGGGCATGAGCGCCATCTATCCCGCGGCCACACCGGGAGGCTGGCAGCTCCTCGGCCACGCGCTGGGCCACGATCCGCTCGCACGGCCGTGGCGCGTCGGCGAAGCCGTGCGTTGTCGCCCCGTCGACGGGCGTGATCGAGGAGCTCCGCCGCTCCTTCGCCTCGAGCCGCACGAGCGCGCGCTCGAGGTCGTCGCGAGCGGGGGCATGAGCCTCGTCGTCGATGGCGCGCCCACGAGGCGCCTCGCCGACGGAGCGCCCTCGGGCGGTCCGATCGTTCGCTCGCTCGCCGCCCGCGCGTGCCGAGCGGTGGGAGCGACCGAGCACGTCGCACTGCTCGAGCGCTACGGCAACATCACGCTCAGGCTCCTCGAAGGACCACCGACCCGGCTCGCCGACGAGTCGGGTCGCGTCCACACGCTGCGCCGAGGAGAGGACGTGACCTTCTCCAACGCCGGTGCGCACCGCGTCGGCTACGTCGCCATCGAGGGCGGGCTCGATGTGCCGGCGGTGCTCGGAGGACGCGGCGTCCTGCTCTCGCACGGCCGAGGAGGGCTCTACGGTCGACCGCTCCGCCGAGGCGACCTCCTTCCGATCGCATCCCAGGCCGCGTTCGCCCGCAGAGTCGCAGGCCTCGCGACACAGTGCTCCACGACGACATCCCACGTTCTGCTCGCGACGCCCGGCCCGGATCTCGAAGTGCCCACACCTCTCACGCTGCGCTGTCGCATCGCACGCGAGAGCGACCGCGTCGGCACGCGCCTGATCCCCCTCGACCGACCGGTCCTTCCCACAATCCCTGCGTCCGCGGCGATGCGCTCTCGACCCATGATCCGTGGCGCGATCCAGGCACCGCCCTCGGGCGAGCTCGTCGCGCTCGGTCCCGATCATCCGGTGACCGGTGGCTACCCCGTCCTCGCGCTGCTCGACGACGTCTCCACAGACGCCCTCTTCATGCTGCCCGTGGGCCGAGAGATCACGCTGCGGATCGAGTAAGACTGCCGCCGTGAGCGACGATCTCGACGAGGAGGAAGAGGCACGCCCCGCGGGGCCCTCCTACATCACGCCCGGCGGGCGTCACCGCATCGAGCAGGAGATCCTGCGCCTCGGCGACGAGCGGGTTCGTGTCGTGCAGACCACCGCCGACGCGGCGGCCGAGGGCGATCGCTCCGAGAACGCCGAGTACATCTACGGCAAGCGGCGCCTGCGGCAGATCGACTCGCGGATGCGCTTTCTCCGCAAGATTCTCGAGCGATCCGTCGTGGTCGACCCGGCCATCGACCGCGGCGATCGTGTGTTCTTCGGCGCGACCGTCACCCTCGAGGACGAGGATGGGGCGCGCGTGCGCTACGCGATCGTCGGCGAGCACGAGACCGACGCGGAGTCGGGCCGCATCAGCTATCGCTCTCCCATCGGCGCAGCGCTGCTCAAGAAGGAGACCGACGACGAGGTGCGCATCACGACGCCACGCGGCGTGCGTCGCTACACGCTCGTCGACGTGGCCTACGTCCCGCTGCCCTGACGACGCCAGCCTCGCTCCCCCGCCGGCCGGCTCCCCCATCGGAGCGTCGTCTCGGACCGAGAAGGACTCGAGATCCCGCCGAGCGTAGCGCGAGGCGCCCAAGCGGGGCTGGGGCCCCGCGCGGAGTCACGAGCGTCAGCGAGTGGAGCGGGAGGGGGCCCCGCCTCGCGGGGGAGGGGGCGCATGCCCCCTCCGGCAAACTCAAGACCGAGGAAGAACCGAGATCCCGCCGAGCGCAGCGCGAGGCGCCAAGCGGGGCTGGGGCCCCGCGCGGAGTCACGAGCGTCAGCGAGTGGAGCGGGAG
>JAIBCE010000447.1 GCA_019694315.1 Sandaracinaceae bacterium | reverse complement strand
CGCGGTCGCGCCGCGCGAGCCAGCGCAGCGCAGCACCGGCGTGCTCGCGATCCTCGTCCGGGCCAGTGATCGCGGCGTGGGCGAGCGAGGCGAGCGCGAGCGCGTCGTTCGCGAGGAGCCAACGCCGCGCCTCGGCGGTCATGGCGCGTGCGTGCGCGATCGCGGCCGGCGGGCTCACCACGTCGAGCACAGCGGCGCTCCCGAGCCGGCGCGCCTCGAGCAGCGCGTGCACGAACGACAGCGCACGTGCGCGCAGGCGGAGCACGAGGGCGCGCAGGTCCGCGTCGGCCACGAGCCAGCGCTCGGCCGGGATGCGGGTGATCAGCGCCTCGAGCTCGTCCGCCTCGAGCACGTCGACGATCGACGCGAGCGAGATCGGCTGTGCGGTGCGCTCGGCCTCGGCGACGAGACCGCGGGCCTGCACGAGGGTGAGGCGTCCGACGAGCTGCTCGCGCAGCGTGGCGTGGAGGAGCGAGGCGTCCTCGGTGAGCGCCACGCGCGGCTCGATGTCGAGCGGTGGCAGCGTGACCCGCGGCCACGGCGGGAGCGGGGTCGGGAGCTCGAGGCGCGTCATGTCGCGACCCTACCTCGGCCCGTCAGGCGATCAGCGCATCGAACGCGTGCGGGATCGAGGCGCCGCGCTCGATCACACGAAACGCGGCGGCGAACGGGTCGTCGAGGCGTCGGTGCACGGCGGCGACGAAGACGAGCGTGAAGAGCTTCGCGTGCTTGTCGCGTCGCTTCATGGCCTCGAGCGCGCGGTGTCGCAGCGCGATCGCACCCCGCAGACTCTTAGGGTCCCTCGTGGTCTCGAGCGCGACGGCTTTGCGCAAGAGGTGCTGATCGCGCTGCGCGCGGCTCCGCTTCGCGAAGCTCTCGAACGCGGCCTGCGCTTCGTCGTCCCAGCGAGGCCCGAAGACGAGCTCTCGCTCTCCGTCGCTCGTGGCCATGTGTGCGCTCAGGGCTCGGTGCGGAGGTCCCAGCTGAGCGTGCCGCGCGTGCCGAGATCGGTGCCGTGCCCATCGCTCGTCGAGAGCGCGAAGTCCCAGCGCTCGTCGTCCGCGAGCTCGGTGCCGTAGTAGCTCGAGCGCGCAGGATCCCAGCAGTAGACGCGATCGTGGCTCGCGCGCGGATCGCCCGCGGTCGTCGCCGTGTTGCCGTCGTCGGCGTCGTAGAGCTCGATCGTGAGCGTGAAGCAGCGGCCCGTGATCTCGGCCGCGGTGAACGTCGGCGAGTAGGCCGACGGTGGCACGAGGAAGCCCGGACCAAAGGGCATGCCGCCGAGGCTCGGCGAGGTGACGGCGACGGGGCTGGTCTCGGGCACGCCTCCGGCGATGACGGCGCCGTCGACGAGGAAGCGCCAGTAGAGCTCGCACGACGTGTCGAAGTTGCCGTCCCAGCATGTGAGGGTCCCACCGGTCACGCGCACCTGGAGCCGATGATCGGGAGCGGGGCTCGGCACCGTGGTGCGCGCGCTCCCCACGCGCAGCCACTGGTTGCCCACGCGCAGGAGCGCCACGTAGCGGATCGTGGTGCCGCCGCTCTTGGACGGGAACGTGTCCGCGACCGTCCCGGTCGTCGGCGAGAGGCCGCCCGCGCTGCCGGTCGCGACCACGGTGAAGCAGTCCGTGTCGTCGGTGCAGCGCAGGGTGGCGCTCATCGAGAGCGTCGCGCCGTCGTCGGGCAGCGCCGCGAGATCGAACGACGTCGCGCCCTGGAACGCACGCACGATCGCGTACTGGATCGGGCCGCCCACCGCCGGCAACGCGTAGTCGACGCTGGCCGTGGTGGCCGTGGTCCCCGTGCGAGGCGTGAGGGTCGCGGCGAGCGTCTGGAACACGTCCGGCGCGTAGTCGTCGGGATCGCGCACGGTGTCTCCGTCGGTGTCGGCGCGCGTGGGATCGATCGCGGGCGAGCGCGAGGTCTCGGCCTGATCCGAGAGCGAGTCTCCGTCGGTGTCGGCGCGGCGCGGGTCCGTGAAGGTGAGCACGTCGCTCGTGCCATCCGGCGTCGTCACGCGGTGCGTGAAGCCGGGCCGCACCTCCGCGCCGTCCTCGAGGCCGTCACCATCGGTGTCGGCCTGTGTCGGGTCGGTGCCCACGATCAGCTCCTCGCGCGCGCCGAGGCCGTCGTGATCGGCGTCCTCGAGGTAGACGAGGCGCAGCGTGTCGCCCGACTTGAGCTCGAGCGTGTCGATCGAGCTCGCCTCGTCGAGCGGCACGTAGCGCTCGACACGGCCGTCGGTCGTGACGAGCAGGCCCACCCAGTGCGCCTCGATCGACGCGTCCTCGGCGACGCCGCGCACGGTGGTGAGCCCGCCGCTCGCGTTCGTCTCGAACGGGATGCGCAGGATGTCGGTGAGCGCGGCGCGGAGGGGCAGCCGGAGCGTCTCTCGATCGACGCTCGTGGCCACGCGGTAGCTCTCGGTCGACTCGCGCCCCGCGTAGTCGATCACGATCGAGGCCGTGCGCGCGTCGATCGCCGTGCGATCGAACGCGAATGGCCGCCCGCTCGCGTCGCGCAGCGTGACCGCGGCCACCCGCACGAGGAGGCCGCTCGAGTCCGCGAGCAGGTCGCGCACGATCGCCTGATCGAGCTCGCGGTTCACGAAGACGAGGTCGGCCGTGGCCTCGCCCGGGGCGAGCGCGAACGCCGGGAATTCGAGGCTCGTGTCGAGGCTGAGGTTGCCGATGGGGATCACGCGGCCTGCGTCGTGCGGATCGGCCGTGACCACGCTGAGCAGCATCGAGTCGATGCCGAAGGTGAGATCGCCGTCGTTCGTCACGCGCAGCGCCGTCGCGAGGAAGCCGCTCGAGACCGTGCTCGAGGTCTCCGAGGCCGTCTCTTCGGCGCGGCTCAGCGCCTGGCGGTTCTCCTCGGCCTGCTCCGCGGTGAAGCTCAGCTGGTTCTCCGCGGAGAAGGTGGTGGTGAGCGACGCCGAGAGCGTCACGCCGGGTGTCGGGCTCACCATCGCCTCGACGCCGAGCTCCACCGCCACCTCGAACGCGTAGCTCGTGGTCTCGGTCTGGCTCGTCGTCAGCGTGCGCGCCGACTCGGTCGAGCGCTCCGTCGAGACGGAGGTGGACGTGCCGCTCGAGGTCTCGAGGTTCAGGCCGATGCGCGGCACGCTGGTGAGCTCCACGAGGAAGCGCGGCGTGTCGGCGATGCGCGGATTGAAGCGGTAGTTGTTGTTCTCCGGGAGGAAGCCGAGCTCGATCACCTCCTGCCCGTCCGAGAGCCCGTCGCCGTCGGTGTCGGCGAGGATCGCCGAGGTGCCGAGCGTCGCCTCGTCGAGGTCGCTCAGCCCGTCGCCGTCGGTGTCGAGGCTCGGGTCGGTGGTGCCGCCGTCGAGCCGCACGCCCGCGTCGTCGCCGGGCACATACGTCGCGTCCGTCGTGCCCGGTCCAGCGTCGGGTCCCTCGTGATCGATCACCACGTACGTCGTGCACGAAGAGAGAGAGCTGGCCATCGCCAGCGAGAGCGCCACCCGCGTCTTCATGCCCCGAGGGTCGACGATGCGCCCCGCCCTCGCAAGCGGGACGGAGCAGGGCTCGGATCGTCCTCCGCAGAGGGTCGCACGAACCCCTTGATCGCACGCCCCGGGATGGCACCCTCGCGCCCGCGCCGCCCCGGCGCGTGGAGATGTCGATGACCGCGACCACCGACGACAGCACCGCCACCGTTCACGACGTCCCCGCGCCGATCCTCGAAGCGCAGGAGGCGCGCCTGGCGCGCGCGATCGAGCAGAGCCGGGGTCCCGAGACGAGCGCGGCGCTCGCGGCGACGATGGGCGTGAGCGACGAGGAGTGGGCGCGCATCGTCTCGGTGCTCGGTCGCACGCCGAGCTACACGGAGCTCGGTGTGTTCTCCGTGATGTGGAGCGAGCACTGCTCGTACAAGAGCTCGCGCATCCACCTGAAGAAGCTCCCCACCACGGGCCCCAAGGTCGTGCAGGGCCCCGGCGAGAACGCGGGCGCCGTGGACATCGGCGACGGCTACTGCGCCGTGTTCAAGATGGAGTCGCACAACCACCCCAGCTACATCGAGCCCTATCAGGGCGCGGCCACGGGCGTGGGCGGCATCCTCCGCGACGTGTTCACGATGGGCGCGCGCCCCGTCGCGAACCTCAACTCCCTTCGCTTCGGTCGCCCCGAGCACCCCAAGACGCCGGGCCTCCTGCGCGGCGTGGTCGCGGGCATCGGCGGCTACGGCAACGCGATCGGCGTGCCCACCGTGGGCGGCGAGCTGCAGTTCGATGCGAGCTACGACGGCAACTGCCTCGTCAACGCGTTCAACGTGGGCATCGCGCGCTCCGCGGGCCTCTTCTTCGGCAAGGCCGAGGGCGTGGGCAACGCGATCCTCTACGTGGGCTCGCGCACGGGCCGCGACGGGATCCACGGCGCGACGATGGCGAGCGCCGAGTTCGACGAGGAGAGCGACAAGAAGCTCCCGACCGTGCAGGTCGGCGATCCCTTCCGCGAGAAGCTGCTCGTCGAGGCGTGTCTCGAGATCTTCGCGTCGGGCGCGCTCGCGGGCGTGCAGGACATGGGCGCCGCGGGCCTCACCTCGAGCACCGTCGAGATGGCGGGTCGCGCGGGCAACGGCGTGGAGCTCGACCTCGATCTCATCCCGCGCCGCACGCGGATGCTGACGCCCTACGAGATGCTGCTCAGCGAGTCGCAGGAGCGCATGATCATGGTCGCCAAGCCCGGTCGCGAGGCCGAGGTGATCGCGATCTGCGAGAAGTGGGACATCGACCACGCGGTGGTCGGCAAGGTCACCGACACGGGCCGCTTCGTGTGCAAGGCCACGCCCGGCTACGACCCGCTCGAGCCCAAGATCGCCCGCGATCCGCAGGTCTTCGTGGACATCCCCGTCGGCGCGCTCACGGACGAGGCGCCCGTCTACGATCGTCCGCAGGCCGAGCCGCCGCCCGTGGGCGACGCGGGTCGGCCCATGCCCGAGCTCGCGAGCCTCGATCCGAAGAAGACGCTGCTCGACGTGATCGGCTCGCCGAACGTGGGCTCGCGTCAGTGGATCTACCGGCAGTACGACCACATCGTGCGCGACGGCACCGTGTTCCGCCCCGGTCAGAGCGACGCCGCGGTGATCCGCGTGTTCTGTCCGCGCGAAGACGGCGACGCGGAGCTGAAGGACGCGCTCGTGAAGTACCTGGCGCTCTCGGTCGACTGCAACGGCCGCTTCGTGCAGCTCCACCCGCACGACGGCGCGGCGATGGCCGTGGCCGAGTGCGCGCGCAACGTGGTGTGCGCGGGCGGCGAGCCGCTCGGTCTCACCGACTGCCTCAACTTCGCGAGCCCCAAGAACGAGCACACGATGTGGCGCTTCGCGCGCGCGATCGAGGGCCTCGGTGACGCGTGCCGCGCGCTCGGCGTGCCGATCGTGTCGGGCAACGTGTCGCTCTACAACGAGACCGACGGCCGCCCGATCCTGCCGACACCGTCGGTGGCGATCGTGGGCCAGCTCGCCTCGCCCGACGATCGCGTGCCGAGCGCGTTCCAGGTCGCGGGCGATGTGATCGTGCACCTCGGCAAGCCGAGCGGCGGAAACCTCGGCGGCAGCGAGCTGCGCGTGCAGCTCACGGGCGCGGTCGGCGGCACGCCGCAGCGCCTCGATCTCGACGCGGAGGCGCGCCTCCAGAAGGCGATGCTGGCGATGGCGCGCGCGCACGTGGTGCGCTCGGCGCACGACGTCTCCGACGGAGGCTTCGCGGCGTGCGTCGCCGAGAGCGCGATCG
>JAIBCE010000446.1 GCA_019694315.1 Sandaracinaceae bacterium | reverse complement strand
GATGGCCAGGTAGAGGAGCGCGCGGAGGAGGGCGCGGGCCTCGTCGGTCGGCGCGGCGGCCAGCACGTCGCGCGCGACGTCGACCGTGGCGCGACCGGTGCGCCGCTGGGCCTCGAGCTCGGCATGGATGCGGCCGCGGATCTCCTCGAAGGTCTGCGCCTCCAGGCCGACGCGATCGGCGATGCCGTGCACCGCGGCGAGCTCGCGCTCCTCGAGCCCGTCGCACGCGGCCACCTGGTAGGCGCCCGCGACGAGGATGCGCGCGGTCTTCGCCTCGAGCTCGCTGGGGATGTCGAGCGCGGCGAGCGGGATGGGCGCCTCGGTCTGGAGCATGCGCACGTCGCCCTCGGGGAGGCCGAGCGCGGTGGTGAGGAGATCGATGGCGCGGCGCTCGTCGGGCGAGACCTCGCCGTCGGCCGCGGCGACCGTGTGGGCGATGCGGACCGCGAGGACGCCGTCGCGGCGGGTGCGGTTCTGCGCGGCCTCGAGCCCGATGGGGATCACCGCGCGCAGCCCGCGCGGGGCGCGATGGAGCGTGAGCCCCTCGTCGATCGCGTGGTGCATCGGGACGAACCACGGCGCGAAGTCCTGGGCTGCGTCGCGCACCAGCGCCGAGAGCCACGCGTCCCAGTCGGCCATCACCACCGAGTTGGCGAGGCCCTGTCGGGCGATCCGCTCGTGCGCCTCGACGCGGCGCTCGGCGAAGGTGGCGTAGCTCGCGGTCGCGTGGCCCGCGATGGCGAACATGGCGTCCTCGCAGGCGACCCGGAGCAGCGTGTGCAGGCGATCTTCGGAATCGGTCACGCGCCGATGCTATCGCCCGGCTCGCGGGTGCGCCGCCCCAATCGTGCGCCGACCCACGCGAGCGGCGTGGTGAGCACGATCAAGATCACCCCGATCGGCATCCGGGTCATGGCCCACAGCGCGAGACCCGCGAGGAGCCCGGCCGCGGCGCCCTCGCGTGGCCCCGCGCGCCCGCCGAAGCGACCGACGAGGTAGCCGCCCCCGAACGCGGAGCACGCCACCACGAGCGCCGCCACGACGCCGGCAGCGGCGAC
Source organism: Sandaracinaceae bacterium (assembly GCA_019694315.1). GTDB lineage: Bacteria > Myxococcota_A > Polyangia > Polyangiales > Sandaracinaceae > JAFLCL01. The sequence continues at coordinate 4,715 of JAIBCE010000446.1, read as the reverse complement.
GGTCTTCGGCCCGCCGACCGGCGCGCGGTAGATCGCGCCGACCAGCGCGACGCCGAGGTACATCAGCGGCAACATGATCGCGAGGACCGCGAGCGCGCCGAGGAACACCCACGCCAGCGGCGCGCGCGCCGTGGGCACGCCCTCGCCGACGTCCACGCCGGCCACCGCGCGCGGCTGACCCACCACGGGGAGCGAGACGCGCTTCTTCTCGCTCATGACTCCGCGAGGATCTGCAGAGACCGTCGGCCCTTCGGCTTCTCGGTGGCGAGGGGTAGATCGCGCACGTCGTCCTCGCGGAGCTCGCCCTGGAGCGAGTGCGCGTTGGCTCGCACCACGCGCGCGCGGAAGAAGCGCCCGACCAGCGGCGAGGGATCGCGGCCCTCGGCGACGTCGAGGTGGACGATCTCGTTGCGTTCGCTCCGGCCCATCACGCGCGTGGGGATCTTGGCCACGCGGGTCTGACTCGGGCGCGACTCGCCCTCGACGAGGACCTCGACCTCGGAGCCGACGAGCGACTCGAGGTGGCGCTTCTGCTGCTCCTCGACCGCGGCGAAGAGGGCCGCGAGGCGCGCGTCCTTGACCTCTTCGGGGACGTCGTCGGCGAGCTTGAGCGCGGGGGTGAAGGGCCGCGGCGAGAACTTGAACCCGAACGCGGCGACGAAGCCCGCCTCGCGCACGAGCGAGAGGGTCTCCTGGAAGTCGTCGTCGGTCTCGCCGGGGAAGCCGACGATGATGTCGGTCGAGAGCGTGAGGCCGGGCACGCGCGCGCGGAGCGCGTTCACCCGCTCGAGGTACGCCTCGCGGGTGTAGCGGCGGATCATGCGCTTGAGGAGGCGGTTGCTCCCCGACTGCACCGGCAGGTGCAGGTGCCGCGCGAGCACCGGCAGCTCGGCGTGGGCGTCGATGAGCTCCGGGATCAGGTGTCGCGGGTGCGGGCTCGTGTAGCGCAGACGACCGAGGCCGGGGACCTCGCGCGCGATGGCCCGCAGGAGCACGGCGAAGTCGGACGTCGACGCGCGCATCGAGGGCGACTGGTCGTGCGACGAGGTCGAGGCGTCGATCGCGTCGGGCGGCATCCAGCTGTTCACCGTCTGCCCGAGGAGGGTCACCTCGCGCACGCCGCGCGAGACGAGCGCAGAGACCTCGGCGACGATCTCGTCCATCGAGCGATAGCGCTCGGGGCCGCGTGTGTAGGGCACGACGCAGAACGAGCAGCGCTCGTCGCAGCCCTTCATCGTCGTCACGTAGGCGGTCACGCCGCGCTCGGCGCTCGGCGAGGCCACGAGGAAGGTTGGCTTGTCGACGTCGAACACCGTGCGCGCCACGGGCGGCGCGCCCATGCGGATCGTGTCGGCGAGGACGGGGAGCTCGGCGAGGTTGTCCGGGCCGACCACCACGTCGACGTGGCGGATGGACGAGAGGAGCTTCTCGCCCTCCTGCTGGGCCACGCACCCGGCGACCGCCACCACCAGATCGGGCCGTGATCTCTTGAGCGGGCGAAGGCGGCCGACCTCGCTGCGGAGCTTGTGCTCGGCCTTCTCGCGGACGCTGCAGGTGTTGAAGACGATGAGATCGGCGTCCTGCTCTCCGTCGGCGGCGACCCACCCGTGCGACACGAGGGCGTCTTCCATGCGTTGGGAGTCGTGGACGTTCATCTGACAGCCGAACGTCTCGATCCAGTAGCGGGGGGAGGCGGACATCGAAGGCCGGGGGGTGTAGCGCAGATCGCCGGCCTCGGCGACCCGGGATACGCTGGGCGCATGGCGCGCAGGATCCTGGTCCCGTGGGGAGTCACCCTCCTCTCGGCCCTGCTCCTGTGGCACGCCGGCGGCTGCTCGTCGTCGTCGACCCTGGCCGACGGCGGCGGCTGCGCCAACTTCTGCAACAAGTGGGTCGGCGCGAGGTGTCGCAACGGCCCCACGCTCGAGTCCTGCCTCGACCAGTGCCGGGACGAGCAGGCCCGGTGCCTTCCGGAGGCCAACGCCAAGATGAAGTGCGCGACCGTCGAGGCGCAGATCGCCTGCGAGACCGGCACCGGGCAGCCTCGCGTCGTCGGCTGCGGCCCGCGCGAAGAGGCGCTCTCGAGCTGCATGGCGTGCGATCGGTTCTGCGAACACTGGTCCTCGTGCCCGCGGGCACCCGGTCGCGAGGAGTGCCTCGCCACGTGCCTCGACCCGCGCTGCAGCAAGCCGCACCGCGGATTCGTGGACTGCATGGTCGGCCAGGCCGTGCGGTGCGCCGATTCGGGGCCCAGCGCGCCCAGCGCGTGCATCTCGTCATGGCAGACCGCGCAGTTCTGTACGAGCACGTACGGACAGGAGCAGCCGTTCCATTGGCTGCCGGTGCAGACAGTCGACAGCGGAACGGACGGTTGAGATGGACGTGGAGAAGGCGAGGGCGCTCGTCGAAGAGGTGGAGCGGCGGATCGGTCCGATCGATCCTCGGCATCGCGCAGCGCTGCTCGCGGTCGACCGCTCCGAGTTCGTCCGCCCGCTCGATCGAGCGCGGGCGTGGGTCGACGAGCCCGAGGTGCTCGACACGCCTTACGGCGCGGGCGTCGCCACCATCAGCGCCCCGCACATGTACGCGCTCGGGTTCGCCGCGCTCGATCTGGGCGATGGCGATCGCCTCCTCGAGCTCGGGAGCGGCTCGGGCTACGGCGCGGCCCTCGCGGCGTACGTCGTCGGGCCCGCCGGCTTCGTCACCACCGTCGAGGTCGACCCGCACCTCGCGCGTCTCACCTTGCGCAACACGGCGCTCCTCCCGAACGTGCGCGTGGTCCACGACGACGGTCTCCGTCGTGCCGACCTGCTCGCGCGGCACTCCAAATGCTGGCTCACCTTCTCGATCGAAGAACCGCCGCGTTCCTTTTTGGAATCATTGCCGGAGGGAGGCGTGCTCGTCGCGCCGGTCGGTCCGCCCCACGATCAACGCCTCCTTCGCTGGATTCGTCGAGGTTCGGAGACCTCGCACCAGGACCTCGGGGCCGTGCGCTTCGTCGGAGCACGAGCGCTGATCGAAGACGCTCCGGCGCGCGGCTGAGTCCAAGCGAGCGCGAGCGGTTTGGCCTCTTCCGACCGGCGATCGCTGCACTACTCTCGAAGGGTGATGGCTGCCGCCAAGAGCAGGCGCGTGATGGTCGTGGAGGACGACGAGGGCATCCGCGACGCGCTGTGCGATCTGCTCGAGAGCGAGGGCTTCGACGTGGCGAGCGCCGTGCACGGGCGTGACGCGCTCGAGAAGCTGCGAGGACCGAGCGAGCGACCCGACGTCATCCTCCTCGATCTCATGATGCCGGTGATGGACGGGTGGGCCTTCCGCTCGGAGCAGCAGCGCGACCCCGCGTTGGCCGACATCCCGGTGGTGGTCATCACCGCGTCGCGCCAGGCCGATCTCGCGTCGCTCCGGCCCCGCGCGTTCCTCAAGAAGCCCATCGACTTCGACGAGCTGCTCCGCGCGCTCGCCTGAACGCGCCACCCTGACGGTACGAGAGAGTCGTGCGAACACTCGTCCGCGAGGCGCTGTCGGCCCTCGGCATCGAACGGCTGGTCCTCGGCGTCCACGAGTCGTGCTTCCCCTGCGACGCCGACGAGGATCTCGGGCGCGGCAGCCCCTACGGCGCGCTCGGGCGCGATCTGCTCCGCTTCGCCTTCGAGCTCGGGTTCGACACCGTGCAGCTCGGCCCGCAGGGCGAGTGCGCCGCCGAAGATCCCTCCCCCTACGACGGCGCCGCGTTCGCGCGGAGCACCGCGGCCCTCTCGCTCGCGCGCCTCTCCGAGGAGGGGCTCCTCTCGGACGAGACCCGGGCGCGTCTCCTCGAAGGCGTCCGCGGGGCGACGAGCGAGCACGCGCGCGCGGCGCCTGCGATGCGCGAGGTGCTCGACGAGGCGCACCGGAGGGCCGAGAGCACCGGCTCGGCGATCGAGCGGCGCCTCGGGTTCATCGCCACCCACGCCGACTGGCTGCTCTCCGACGCGACCTACGAGGCGCTCCTCGCGGAGCACGGCGAGATCGACTTCGTCGAGTGGGACGACGCCCACGACCGCAGCGGCTACGCGTGGCCCAGCGACGCCTCCCTCGCGCGGCGCAGCGCGATCGAGTCGAGGCACCGGGCGGTGATGGATCGCTGGGTGCTCGCGCAGGCGCTCGCGCACGAGCAGCACGACGAGCTCCGCGCGTTCGCGCACGGCCTCGGGCTCTCGCTCTTCGGCGATCTGCAGATCGGGTGGTCTCGGCGGGATCTGTGGGCCAACCAGCGCCTGTTCCTCCGCGAGCTGCGCCTCGGCGCGCCGCCCAGCCGCACCAACCCGGAGGGGCAGCCCTGGGGCTATCCGGTGCTCGATCCCGCGCAGCCCGCCGCCGTCGGACGACTCGTCGAGGCGCGCCTGCACAAGCTCGCGCGCGAGTACGACGGGCTGCGCGTCGATCACCCGCACGGCTGGGTGTGCCCCTGGGTGTACTCGCCCGTGGGCGAACCCCACGCGGCGGTCCGCGCGGGCGGGAGGCTCCACGAGTCGCCGGAGCGCCCGGAGCTCGCGCGCTTCGCCGTCGTGCGCCGCGAGCAGCTCGACCTCGAGCGCGCGCCCTGGGACGACGCGCGCGTCACGGCCTTGAGCCCCGCGCAGATCGACGACTACGCGGTGTGGATCGATCGCATGCGCGTGATCTTCGGGGAGCGCCTCGCCTGCGAGGTCCTCAGCACCATGCCGCGACCG
>JAIBCE010000445.1 GCA_019694315.1 Sandaracinaceae bacterium | reverse complement strand
TCGGCCTGCGTGTCGGCGATGCGCGCCTCGAGGGAGAGGCGCTCCTCGCGCGACGCGCGGGCCTTGTCGTCGAGCGCGTCGAGGCGCGCGCGCCAGAGCGCGACGTCGCCGAGGCCGTGCGCGGCGGCGAGGATCTTGTCGTCGATCGCCATCTTGCCGATCGCGGCGAGCGACGCGACGTAGGCGTCGACCTCACGCGCCGAGGACTCGAGCGAGGCCAGGCGCCTGCGCGCGTCCTCGATCTCCCGCTGGACCTCCGCGATCGTCGCGGGGAGCGCGCTCGTCTCGTGCAGGCGCTCGCGCTCCACGCGGAGCGATCCGAGCGGGGTGCGTACGAGCTGGCCGCGCGCGTCGGTGCCGAGCGTGTAGCCAGCGAGGGTGCGATCCACGAGCGTCGTCGCGACGTCGGTGAGCGCGATCGAGGCGGTGTCGGTGTCGAGGGTGAGGACGCCGCGGCGGCGCACGCGTGCGCGGTCTTCGAGCACCGTGACCTCGACGATCGGCAGGCGCGTGGCGGGCAGTCGGATCTCGTTCGTCGTCATCGCTCAGTCCCTCCGGTTGCCGCCGACGAGCTCGTTCTTGGCCGAGATGCGGATCGTGTACTCGGTGCGGAGCGTGGTCTCCGCGCCCGCGCCGACCTCGACGATCCAGCGCTTGCCGCCCTCGAGCGGCGGGTCGTCCTGGGCGTGGTCCTGCCAGGGCGGGCTCGTCTTGCCGAGCCGGAGCTCGATCTCCTCCTCGCCCTTGGCGAGCACGGGCAGGCGCTCGCGCACCTCGAGGCGGATGGGCGAGGCGCTCGCGTTGCGTACGTCGATCTCGATCTCGTGCACGAGGTGGCTCGAGCCCCCCATGAGGCCCGCGCTCTCCTCGCGGTAGCGCACGTTGCGCGCGACCTTCACCGACTCGTCGACGCCCATGCCGACCTCGAGCTTGCCGCGCGTGGGCGTGGGCGAGAGCGAGCCAGACACGAGCAGCGAGCCGTCGAGGTAGAGATCGACCGGGCCACGGAGCACCGCGCCCTCGAGCGGGCTCGTGAGGTCGAGCGTGCGAAAGACCGCGGGATCCTCGCGCGGGACGCTGACGTGGAGGAGCGACGCTGGGCCCTCGGCCTCCGTGATGGCGACGGTGTGGAACGCGCCATCGCTCGGCACCTCGATGCGTCCGCTGGCGGCGTAGCGGTAGTCGAAGCCGAAGAGCGAGTCGGGGTAGGTGTGGAGGGCCGGCGCCGCGACCTGCGTGAACGTGGACTCGTTGGCGCGCATGGCGAGCATCGCCTGGACGATCATCGCGTCGGCGTGACCTGCCTCGCGTGCACGGGACTCGAGGTCCATGGCGCGCAGCACACCGCGGGCGGGATCGCTCGCGGCGGCGAGACGGAGGCTCCCGAAGTCGAGCAGCGCACGCGCGGGCGAGACGGGGCCGGGCACCTCGGCCGCGATCGCGGCGTGTCGCCGCGCGCCGCCGTGGGACGGAGTCAGATCCTGTTCGTCGAGCGCGCCGTACGAGGCCGAGGGCGCGCCACCCCCGCCGAATCCGCCGAGGAGGTTCGCCATCAAGCCGCCGCCTCCCTTGGCCTGCGGGGCGGCTGTCTGCACCATCATCGGCATCATCGGCGGGGGGGCACCGGGGGCCGGCATGGCACCCGCAGGCGCGTTGAGCGCTGGCTTGGCGGGTGGCGCCTGGCGTGGCGCTGGCGCGCGAACGGCGGGGGCGGCCTCCGCCTTGGAGAGCCTGCCGTCGACGCTGCCCGCGCGTGTGGTCGAGGCGGCGAGCTCCCCCAGGTCGGCGCTGCCTTGCCACGGCGCAGCGGACGGCGTGGGGATGGGCTGGACCGCTGGCGCGGCGTGGCGTGGAGGGGGCGGTGGCGCGGGCTCGCGCACGAGGCGGTCGTAGTCGGCGAAGAGCGCCGCGCCGTCTTGCGGCAGTGCGCGATAGCCCGTGCGCGGCGGGGGCTGCGCGCGGCCGATGCGGAGGGCGGCGAGCTCGGGCAGGTCGTACCAACCGTCCATGCGCGCGGTGGAGACCGCGAGCGTGGCGCCGCGCCAGTCCTCGCCCGTGCGCTGCGCGATCACGGCGCGCATGGCCACCCGCGCGCGCTGCGAGCGCGTCTCGAAGGCGAGCCGATAGCTCGGGGCCCAGCGCGCCGAGCGCACGCGGTAGATCAGGCGGAGCGCGCCGGCGCTCGCGTGATCGAGCTCGAGCTCGATCGCCTTCTGGACGCGGTGCTGGAGCGGACTGTCGGTCGAGCGCTTCGCGTGGGCCTCGAGGAGCGTGCGCAGCGCCCGCTCGAGCTCGTGCTTCTCGTGCTCGAGGGCCTGGGAGCGCTCGCGGGCCTCGCGCTGGAGCGCGAAGCGGAGCTCGAGGAGCTCGAGGCGCGCGCGATCGGGGGCGGGCGGAGGTGGGCGTCCAGCGTCGCGCGCGGGCCGCTCGGGGATCGAGAGGTGGCCGGCGCGGGCGTGCCGTGCGCGCAGCTCCTCGAGCTCGAGCGCGATCGCGCGCAGGCGCCTGCGTGCGTCGCGGATGGGCTCGGGCTCGAGGTGCAGCGGATCGTCGGGCGCGTCGCGGACGTCGAGCGCGAGGCGGACGCTCTTCACGCTCGCGCGCGTGCCCGTCGCGAGCTCCACGCGCACGCTTCCGTCGTCGAGCTCGAGCGGCAGGGGGGCGACGCGAAGGAGCCGATCGTCGGCCTCGAGCGTGAGCCGGCGCGTGACCTCCGCGCCCCGTCGAAACAGCTCCACGTGCTCGAGCACGCTCTCGCGAACCACCCACGCGTCGTCGGACATGCGCGCGAGCGTATCGCGACTCGCGGTCGCGAGATCAGGGCTGGAGCCAAGGCGTGTGCGTGAGGCCTACGAGCAGGCCCTCGGGGCTCGAGAGTCGCGCGACGGTCTGGCCCCACGGCTCGGTGCGCGCGGCGTGGAGCAAGCGGTGACCGCGCGCGGACAGCTCGGCGGCGGCCGCGGCCACGTCGTCGACCTCGAGTTCGAGAGTGGCCTGCGGCACGGGGATCTCGGCCGGCCACTCGCGGGTACCGAAGCAGCTTTCAGCGGCCTCGGCGAGCGGCCAGAGGCCAAAGTGCTTCACGCCCGCGAGGCGAGCCGTATGCACGTAGTCGCCTGCGCGCTCGTCGAGCGGGAGCTGGAGCGACTCGAGGTAGAAGCGGTGGCTCGCGGGGAGATCCCGCACGATGGGCGCGAAGCCTGCGACGAAGAGGACGTTCATGGCCCGAGCTTGCGCGAAGGCTCCGGGAGGCTCTTGAAGAAATCGGCCATCACCGGCGTGCCGTGCGGCTCGGCCAGGAGCGCGCGCGGAGAGATGCCGGTGAGCGAGGCCACTTCGCGGCTCATGTGCGCCTGATCGGCGTAGCCCGCGTGGTGCGCCGCGGCGGCGAGCGCGAGGCGATCGAGGGTGAGGAGGCGCTGGAGGCGCAAGACGCGCATGAGGGCCTTGGGCGCGTAGCCCGAGGCTTCCGCGACGCGGCGACGTAGCTGTCGGTCCGAGAAGCCGGTCCAGCGCGAGAGGTCGCTCGCGCGGGCGTGCGGGTGCGCGGCCAGCCAGCGCACGCACGCGAGCACGAGGGTGTCGGGCGCGGGTCGCGATGCGAGGGTCGTGGTCAGCGCATCGAGGCCGCGCGCCTCGCCGTCGGCGAACGCCTGCGCGATCGAGCGCGCGAGCGCCGGAGCCCAGAGATCGTCGAGGAGCACGCGCCGATCGAGCAGCGTGTCACTGCGCGCGCCGAGGACGCTCGTGGCGCCGGGACGCAGGCGAACGCCGATCACGCGCGTGCCTGCCGGCATCGAGACGAGATGTGAGGCCGTCGCGGGACCGACCACGATCGGGGGCCCGCCGTCGATGCTGAGGATGTCCGCCGAGCCATCGGGCACGACGCGCTTGAGCGCGTCGGCGTGGAGCTCACTCGTCCACACGCACGCGACGACGCCGGCGATCGGGAGCGGCGCAGGGCGCTCCACGTACCGGTCGCGGGAGAGGGCTTCGTAGCGCGTCGGCGGGCTCACGCACCTCCAGGAGAGCTCGTGGAGAGCCCATCGTTACCGAGAGAGGAGCGACAATCGAGGGATGTGCTCTTGAGAGACGGTTCCCAGCACGGGCGAAGCCCGCAGCCCAAACTTCCGAATCTTCGCGTCGCGCGAATCTTCTCGGAAGTCGTCGATCAGTGCTCGATCGCGCGCCGCGCGCGGCCGGCGAGCGTGTCGTCGGTCTGGCCGGAGTCGAGGTAGTGCTGGTAGGCCTCGCGGGCCTGCGCGGCGTTGGAGCTCGTGAGCGCTTCTCCGAGCCAGAACCACGCCTCGGCGGGCGCTCCGGTGAGCTCGGTGGCCTCTCGCAGCGTGTCGCGCGCCTCGGGCGCTCGACGCTCCGAGAGCCACGCGCGACCGCGGAGCATGAGCATCCGGGCGCGCAGCGCGGGCGGTCGCGCGCGCGTCTCGAGCGACTCCGCGGCGCGATCGAGGAGGCTCAGGGCCTCGCGTCCGTGATCGCCGCGGACCTGGAGATCGGCCCGGCCGATGAGCGCCTCGGGTGAGGCCGCGTCCGCGGCCAGCGCGCGCTCGAAGGCAGCGATCGCCGCGTCGGTCTCGCCGACGCCGAGCAGCGCCTCGCCGTAGAGCGCGACGACGGAGGCCGGCGCCGTCTCGGGCTCGGCGAGCGGTCGGAGCGCGGTGATGGCGTCGCCGTAGCGACGCTGCGCGACGGCGAGGCGGGCGCTCGTGAGCGCCACGACCTGGAGCGCGCGATCGTCCTCGCGCACGCCCTCGAGCTGAACACGCGCGTCGTCCAGGCGGCCCAGGCCGATGAGCGCCTCCACGCGACCGAGACGTCCCGACAGCGCTACCGACGTGCCGTTGCTCGCGCCGGAGACGTGCGAGAGATCGCCGTACATCGTCTCGGCCGCCGCGTACTCACCGGAGTCGAGGAGGATCTGCGCGAGCGCGAGGCGTGCCTCGACGTGCTCGCTGCGGAGCGCGACGGCGCGCTCGAAGCTCTGGCGCGCGCCGGCCGCATCGCCGCGCAGGCGCCTCGCGCGACCGAGGAGGTAGTGGCCCTCGGCGTCGTCGGGTGAGGCGGCGACGACGGTCTCGAGCGCGCGCGTGGCGGTCTCGGCGTCGCGCGCCCGGAGCGCGATCTCGCCGAGGGCGAGCGCGGTGAGCGGGTCGCCGGGGTTGTCGCGCGCGAGCGTCTGCGCCGACTCGAGCAGCTCTCGGAGGTGGCTCTCCGCACCCTCGGCGCCGAGCTCGACGGTGGACAGCGCGAGGCGCAGGCGCAGCGCGCGGACCTCGGTGCTCGCGTCCTCGTGCTCTGCGATGAACGCGTCGAGCGCGGTCGCTGCGCCCACGAGCGCGTCCGGCGTGCCGAGCAGGAGCGAGGCGCGTGCGGTCATCACGAGCACGTCGGGATCGTTCGCCGAGAGCTGTGCGAGCGACTCGAGCGCGCGCTGACCGTTGCGGCGATCGAGGTAGATGCTCGCGAGGAGCTTGCGGAGCTCCGGGTTCGCCGGGCTCCCACGGACTGCCTCGGTCGCCGCGGTCTCGGCCTCGAGCAGGCGGCCCTCGGCCTGGGCAGCGCGCGCCACGAGCCCGAGCAAGCGCGGCTCCTGGGCGCCGGCCTGGAGCGCGGCTTCGACCGCGGCGGTCGCCGGCGCGTGCCGGCCCGCGCGGCGATGGAGGCGGGCGCGCGTCAGCTGGAGGAGCACGACATCCGTCGGCGCTCCGCGCTCGAGGCGAGGCTCGAGCTCCGCGAGTGCGGCGAGGCCTGGCTCCACCTCGACCTCG
>JAIBCE010000444.1 GCA_019694315.1 Sandaracinaceae bacterium | reverse complement strand
CACAACACGGACGAGAACGAGCAACCTACAGTCATCCCTTGGGTCAGCGCGATCGGCCCCAAGACGAGGAACGAAGCCATGCGAAGCATCGCCCAGAAGCTCATCGACGAAGGCCGGCAGGAAGGCCGCCAGGAAGGTCGACAAGAAGGTCGGCAAGAAGGCCGCGCCGAGCTCGTCCTCAAGCAGCTGCAGCTGAAGTTCGGGGCGATCGGCCCAGCCGAGCGTGCGATCGTCGAGGCCGCCGATCTCGACGCCCTCGAGCGCTACGCCGAGCGCGTGCTCCACGCACAGAGCGTCGCAGAGGTGCTCGGCTGACGGGCCTCGGGAGCCCAGAGCCAGCCCTCGCGCCCGCAAGACTCTTCCTTCCTCGGGGGGACGACCGGACGTCGCGGCCGACTTCGTCGGCGTCAGCGGCTGCTTCGGAGGGCCGCGAGGCCGCGGAGGACCTGATGGGCCATGCGTGCCTGGTAGTCGTCGGGGAACGACGCCTCGTCGGGCTGCGCCGCGCCCTGGCGCATCGCGTCGCGGGCCAGCTCGAGGGCGCGCTCGCCGCCGGCGGCCTCGAGGTGTCCCTCGAGCATGGCCTCGCTCAGCACGGGCTGCTCCTGGCCGAGGCGTCGCGCGGTCTCGGCGTCGAGCTGCTCCACGCGCACGTCGGGCTCGATCCCGCGCGCCTGGATCGTCCGGCCGCTCGGCGTGAAGTAGCGGGCCACCGTGAGCTTCAGCGCGCTGCCGTCGGGGAGCTCGATGAGGTTCTGCACGCTTCCTTTGCCCCACGTCGTCGTCCCCACGATCACGGCGCGATGGTGGTCTTGCAGGGCTCCCGCGACGATCTCCGATGCGCTCGCGCTGTAGTAGTCGACGAGCACGACCACCGGCCAGTCGGGCCTCGTGCCCGGGCCTTGCGCGCGCGCCTCGCTCAGCACCACACCGTCGCGACCGCGCGTCGACACGATGACGCCGCTCGGGAGGAACTCGTCCGAGATGCGAACGGCCTCGTCGAGGAGCCCCCCGGGATTGCCGCGCAGATCGAGGATCACTCCGCTCACGCCGCCCGCGTCGCGCGTGCTCGCCACGGCGGCGTCGAGCGCGCGACGCACCTCGTCCGTCGCCGTCTCCTGGAACGAGCGGATTCGGACGTAGACTGCGCGATCGGGCAACACGCGCGTCTCGACGGCGTCGACGTGGATGATCTCGCGCGTGATCGTGAGCTCGACCGCGTCCTCGACGCCCTCGCGGCGGATGCGGACCGTGACGGGCGAGCCCGGCTCGCCGCGCATGATGCGGACGGCCTCGGAGAGGCGCAGATCGCGCGCGCTGCGGTTCCCGAGCGCGAGAAAGCGATCGCCCGCGCGCACTCCCGCGCGCTCGGCCGGTCCGCCTGGGATCACGCCGTGCACGATGAGCCAGCCATCGCGCACGTCGATCTCCACGCCGATGCCGGCGAAGGCGCCCGTCGTGTCGTCCTCGAGGATCCGGTACTCCTCCGGATCGAGGAAGCTCGAGTGGGGATCGAGGGTCTCGACCATGCCGCGGATCGCGCCGTAGACGAGGCGATCCTGGTCGGGCGGCTCGACGTGGCTCGCCTCGATCTGGCTGAGGGCGCGCGCGAAGATCGAGAGGTTCGCGAAGGGGCTCGCGTCGGTCTCCGTGGCGCGCGCGGGGCTCGCGCTCAGACACCACGTCGCGCCGAACGAGCCGCCAGCGGCCGCGAGCGCGACGACGAGCGTCTGCGCCACGGCCTTGGCGCGCGCGGATCGCTTGGGCGCCTGCGTTCGCGCCGTCGCCTGCGCGTGGGACGAGCTACCTGCACCGTTGGGCTGCATTGACGGGCCTCCGGCCTGCACGCTACTACGACCCGACTGCTCCGGAGCACGACATGTCGGACCCCCGCAAGATCAGCGTCTACTTCCCCGGCCCGATGATCCGCGAGCTCCGCCGCGAGTCGATCCGGCTCGAGCGCACGGTCTCGTGGCTCGTCCAGCGCTGCGTGCGCATCGGCCTCGAAGAGCTGAAGAAGATGCCCTCGATCAACGACCCGGACGTGGATCTCAGCGATGAGGCCATGGACGAGCTCGACGAGGACACGAAGACGCACGAGTCCAAGGCGGGCAGCCGCGCCGCCAAGGGCTGACGGCACGCCGTCGACGCGGAGATCGCATGAAGTACGACAAGAGCGGCTTCGCCTCGGCGCTCGACGGAACGCGCCTCTTCTGGGGCATGCGCGGGCCACGTGACGGTGGGGCGAGCGGTCAGCGCCTGGAGGTCGTGCTGAACGACGGCATCGGCTGCGACGGCTTCGCGTGGAAGTACCTCCAGCCGCATCTCTCCCACACGCACCGCGTCCTGCACTGGCACTACCGCGGTCACGGCCGGAGCGGCCTGCCGAACGATCCCGCCCGCATCGACGTGCCGGCGCACGCGCGCGACGTGATCTCGCTCCTCGATCACCACGAGATCGAGCGCGCCGTGCTCGTGGGACACTCGATGGGCACGCAGGTCTCGCTCGAGGCCTGTCGCCTCGCGCCCGATCGCGTGGAGGCGCTCGTGCTGGTGTGCGGCAGCTACGGCCGCGTCACGGCCACCTTCCATGGCTCCGACATGCTCAAGCAGGTGCTGCCGGGCATCATCGAGGCCGTCGAGAAGAACCGCGGCCTCGCACGCGCGCTCTGGGGCCGCATCCCCGCGAAGATGGCGTACCAGCTGGCGCGCCTCTCGGGCGAGGTGGACGTGCAGTCGCTCCGCGAGGAGGACTTCACGTGGTACGTCGAGCACGTCTCGACGCTCGAGCCGTCGCTCTTCCTCTCGATGCTCAAGCTCGCGGGCGAGCACACGGCCGAGGATCTGCTGGCGAGCATCGAGGCGCCCACGCTCGTCGTCGCTGCGGAGAAGGACACGTTCACGCCGCCGGCCCTCGCCAAGCACATGGCCGAGGCGATTCCCGAGGCGGAGTTGCTCTATCTCGAGGGAGCGAGCCACGCGGCTCCCGTGGAGCGGCAGGGCGTGATCGCGGAGCGCATCGATCGCTTCCTCGCCGAGCGCGTGATCGCCGAGCCCGGGACCGCGCGCCAGTCGGCGGAATGAGCGAGCGACCACCCAGCGGGGAGCCGTCGCGAGCGAGCGCTGCGCGCGTCGGCTGGCCTCGTCTGGCCCTCGCGTTGCTGGTGATCGTCGGTCTGGCCGCAGGCGCCGCGTATGTGTTCTGGACGCGGCCGCTGCTCGACGAAGCAGCGCTGGTCGAGCTCGAGCGCGAGGTGGACGAGGCGTACGTCGAGGCCCGTCGCGTCTCGTGTCCGCGCGACGTGCTGCGCGGTGAGGCGAGCGAGGGGGATGGCACCGCCGTCCTGCGCGAGGCGCTGGCCGCAGATGGACGATTCGCCGCGTGCTTCGCGTTGATCGAGGCGCGCTCCGACGAGGTGGACGACGCGTTGGTCTGGACGGCCAACAACGACGAGGACCAGCCTGTCGGAGAGGCTGCCGGCGTCGACTCGCCGCCGGTGGCGACAGGGTGGGAGCCCATGCCCTCGGGCAGGACCGCGAGCGCGAGCCGCCTCTCCGTCGAGGTCGATGCGCTCGTCGCGTGCGAGGGCCTCGATCACGTGGTGGAGGCCGCGCTCCAGCACGCGAGCGTGTGCACGCCGCTGCCCCTCGGCGACGAGCCAGCCTCGATCACGCCGTTCGTTCGCGTGGCGAGAGGTCTCGCGCTCCTCGCGCGCGAGCGAATCCGCCAGGGTCACGTGCGCGAGGGCTTCGAGCTCTTGCTCGATGTCGTCCGCCTGGGGGACGACCTGGTGCGTGGGCGGCCGGCCTTGGTCGGAGCCATGGTCGGGCTCGCCGTCCGCGGCATCGCGCTCGTGCAGCTCGGCGGCCTGACCGCGACGGAGCTCGCCTGGCAGCCCGGGGATCTCGAGTCGCTGGAGCGCCAGTCGCTCGTGCTCGTGCGCACGCAGTCTTCGCCCGAGCGCTGGCCCGCCGACGACGGGCTCACGATGGTGCGCGAGGGGCTCGAGCAGCGGGGCTGGCATCCGCCGGCCGCGGTCGCGAGCGAGCTCAACCCGGCGCTGCCGCTCGGGCTGAGCCCCGAGGAGAGCGAGCTTCTGCTCGCAGGTGTGGCCGCGTGGCAGCCACGGCTGCGCGCCGTGTGCGCGGGCCTCCCCACGCGAGAGGCGTGCGTCCGCGCGTTCGAGCGCGAGGCGCACGCCGCACGAGGTGCTGCCGCCGCGGACTCGCCGTACGTCCCGCTCCGCCTCGATCACGGCGCGCTTCGTCGGGCGGCGTATCGCGACGAGATCCTCCCGATCCTCCCTTACCTCCACCACGCGGCGATCAGTGAGGCCCGGGTGCGTGCGCTGCCCGTGCTCTTCGTGCACCGACGGCTGGCGCGCGAAGGCTGCCCCGACGCGAGCGCGCTCGGGGCGGCGATCGCCAGCCTGCCGCTCGCCGAGGGCTTCGGAGGTGCGTTCTCGGTGCTCTCGAGCGCGCAGGCTGCTCGGCCGCTCGAGGTGTCGGCGCCCGCGTGGCTCGACCCCACGAGCGGAAGCTCCGGGCCGGTGCGCTTGCCGGTCCTCGATCTCTACTGCCCCGCGTTTCCCATGGCAGGAGCCTCGCCGTCGGACGCGGTCGATGCCACGGCCGACACGATCGACGACGCGCCCCATCGCTGAAGCTCCGAGCGCGTGGAGGCTTCACCTGCGGGCGCAGCGCGTGTTGTTCGGCTGCCGTGGTCGTGCTTTCGTTCGTGGGATGACGGCGCACGATGACGGCGCGGCGCTCCCTCAGGAGGGGGGCGTGGAGGCTCGACGCGAGGAGGCGTCGAGCGCGCCGAGCGCGCCGTTCGTGCCGCCGCGCTTCGAGCAGGTCTACGACGAGCACATCGACTACCTCTGGCGTGCGGCGCGAGGCATGGGCGTCTCGCCCTCGGCGGTCGACGACGTGCTCCAGGACCTCTTCCTGGTCGTGCACCGACGCCTGCCGGAGTTCGAGGGGCGCGCGTCCGTGCGCACGTGGCTCACCCGCATCCTCGTGCGCGTCGTGTCCGAGCATCGGCGACGCTTTCGTCGCAAGGAGAGCGGACACGATGAGCTCGTCGAGGACGCGCTCGACACGCACCAGCCCACGCCGGCCGACGAAGCCGCGCGCAACCAGGCCGTGGCGCTCCTCTCGGAGATCCTCGGCACGATGGACGAGGACCAGCGCGTGGTGTTCGTGCTCGCGGAGATCGAGCAGCTCCCGGTGCCCGAGATCGCGGCCTCGCTCGAGGTGAACGTGAACACCGTGTACTCGCGCCTGCGCCTTGCCCGCAAAGACTACGAGAAGCACCTCGCGCGGCTCCGCGCGAAGGACGAGTGGAGGCAGCGATGAGCGATCGCCCGACGGAACCGGACGAGCCGATCGATCGCTCGCTGATCGACGCGGCCAAGCCTGCGCTCGGCCCGTCCGATGCGCAGCGCTCCAGGCTCAAGCGGGCCGTGCTCGCGGCAGCGGTCGGCTCTGCGGCTGCAGGCACTGCGGCGGTGGCGAGCGGCACGGGCGGAGCGACGACGGCGGGCGTGGGCCTCGGCGCCAAGATCGCGATCACCCTCTTCGCGGTGGCCGCGATCGGCGGTGGCGCGTGGCTCGCGACGCGCGAGGACGCGCCCGACGCCAGCACCGAGCTGGCGCCGCCGGCGGCCAGCATCGCGCCGCCGATCGAGCCGCCGGTCACGGTCGTGGTGCCGCCGCCGAGCACCGTCTTGGAGACCCAGCCCGTCGCGCACCCGCCGAGGATCGAGGCGACGGAGACCACCACGA
This sequence comes from Sandaracinaceae bacterium, assembly GCA_019694315.1. Classification (GTDB taxonomy): domain Bacteria; phylum Myxococcota_A; class Polyangia; order Polyangiales; family Sandaracinaceae; genus JAFLCL01. Next base: position 6 of record JAIBCE010000444.1, on the reverse strand, counting down.
TGGCCG
>JAIBCE010000443.1 GCA_019694315.1 Sandaracinaceae bacterium | reverse complement strand
GCGGTGGCAGCGAGGCGAGCGTCGGCGTGAGCGTCACGTCGTACGGCGCCTGGAGCTCGCGGTACGCACGCGAGGCCTCGGCGAAGCGCCCGCGCGCGTCGGCGAGCGCACCCGCGCCGCGCATCAGCGACCAGGTGAACGGCTCGAGCTCGTCGTGCTGCACCGGACGACGCGCGTCGATCGAGCCCACGAGCGCCCGCACCGAAGCTCCCGCGACGGTGTAGAAGGCCTCGGCGAGCGCGGGGTCGTACACGGGACCGTCCATCACCTCGACGCGGTGCCCCAGCGACTCGAGCAGCGCGATCGTGCGCTCGAACGCGGCGCGCACCTCGGGCGCCGGCTCGTCGCCCGTCATGGCGCGGGTCCACGCGCCGATCCGCAGGCGCGCGCGGCTCGGCTCGCGCACCTCGGGCTCCGCGAGCTCCTGGGTGATCGCGAGGAACCGCGCGCTGTCGCGCACCGAGCGGGTGACGCAGTGGTCCGCGGTCATGTCCACGAAGTCGTCGGAGGCGAGCCACGCCGACACGGTGCGCCCGCGGCTCGGCTTGAAGCCGAACACGCCGCACATCGACGCGGGCACGCGGATCGAGCCGCCGCCGTCGCTCGCGTGCGCCAGCGGGACGATGCCCGCCGCCACGGCCGCGGCGCTCCCGCCCGACGAGCCGCCCGCCGAGCGGGAGAGATCCCACGGGTTGTGGGTGACGCCCTCGAGCAGCGTCTCGGTGCTCGCGAGCAGCCCGAGCTCCGACATCGCGGTCTTGCCCGCGAGCACGAGCCCCGCGTCGACGAGGCGTCGGCCGAACGCGGTGTGCTGCTCGGCCACGTTCGACGCGAGCATGCGCGCGCCCATCGACCAGCGGAGGCCCGGCCACGAGAGCGAGTCCTTCGCGAGGAACGGGACGCCCGAGAACGGCTTTGCCCTCGGCGGGCGCCCGCGCTCGCGCTGGACGGTCACGACCGCGCGCAGCAGCGGGTTCCACCGCTCGATCCGCTCGAGGCACGCCGCGAAGAGCTCGCTCGGCGCGACGTCGCCGCGCGCCACGAGCTCGGCCTGCGCGACGCCGTCCGCCATGTCGAGGTTCATCCGGGACGCGTACGCGCGTGGATCGCGGTGCGCAACGCGCGACCCGCCGCGGTGAGGGTCTCCTCGCCGCGATGCACGAGCGCCACCTGGCGCACCACGCGGCCCTTGCCGACCTCCACGACGTGGCTCGGATCGTCGACGGCGATCCGCGGGACGAGGCCGAGGCCGATGCCGTGCGCGACGAGCCTGCGGAGGCTCTCGACGCTCTCGGCGGACACCACCACCTGCGCCACGACGCCGCGCGCGGCGCACGCGTTCTCGTAGGCGAGCGTCGCCGCGGCGCCGGGGATGACCACGAACTTCTCGCGCACCACGTCGCTGAGGTCGACCTTGCGCGCCCCCACGAGCGCGTGGCCCGGCGGCACCGCGAGCACGTAGTCCTCGCTCCACAGGCGGCGCGCCGAGAGATCGCCGCGGCGGACGGGCAGCGTGAAGATGGCCAGATCGAGCTCGCCGCGCGCGAGCAGCTCCTCGAGCTCGGTGGGGAAGCCCTCACGGATGCGCACGTCGACCTCCGGGTGCTCGGCGAGAAAGGCCGCGATGACGCGGGGGAGCACGTAGGCGGCCACCGTGGCGATCGCGCCCACCGTCACCGTGCCCTGCGGCCGCTCGTGCAGCTCGCCCACCTCGGTGATGCCTGCCTGCAGCGCGCGCAGGGCGCGCTCGGCGTGCTCGAGGAATCGCTCGCCGGCGCGCGTGAGCTGGACGCCGCGCGGGGTGCGCACGACGAGGCGCGCGGCGACCTCCTTCTCGAGCGCCTGGACGCGCCGCGAGAGGCTCGGCTGGGTCACGTTCTCCTGGCGGGCGGCGGCGCTGAACCCACCGGCGCGCGCCACGGCCACGAACGCGCGCAGGGTCTCGACCTCCATGCCCCATACGTACCACGCATGGCTGCCATGCGCTGCGATGCACTGGCCGAATACCCCAGGACGACCCAAGGTTCCGGCATGCTCCCGGACCGGAAGATCCTCGGCCTGCCGGCCCGCACCGTCGCCACGGTCGCGGTGCTGCTCGGTCTGGTGGTCGGCGCGTTCGAGGGGACGGTCGTCACCACGGCGATGCCGACCATCGCCCGCGAGCTGTCGGGCATGCACCTCTACCCGTGGGTCTTCTCCGGGTACCTCGTGGCCTCGATGGCGGGCATCCTCCTCGCGGGCAAGCTCGCCGACGCGTTCGGTCGAAGGCCGGTGTTCGCCGTCGGCATGAGCCTGTTCCTCGTGGGCTCGGCGCTGTGCGGAACCGCGACCTCGCTCGCTGGGCTCGTCGCCTTCCGCGTGGTCCAGGGCCTGGGCGCCGGCGCGATCCAACCGCTGGCCATGACGGTGACGGCCGACCTCTACACGCTCGAGGAGCGCGCCCGCATCCAGGCGGTGTTCACCTCGTCGTGGGGGATCGCCAGCGTGCTCGGACCGGTGCTCGGCGGCTTCATCGTCACGCACCTGTCGTGGCGGTGGGTGTTCCTGGTGAACGTCCCGGTGGGTGTCCTCGCGATCGTCGTGATGCTCGCGTCCTACCGCGATCCGCCGCGCGAGCAGCGCCCCGTCGGCGCGTACGGCGCGCTCCTCGGCGGCCTCGCCGCGGCCACCGCCCTGCTCGCCCTCGAGCCCTCGCACGTCTCGACCTCCGCGCGCCTCTTGTCGCTGCTCCTCGCGGCCACCCTGCTCGTGCTCTTCCTCCGCGACCAGCAGCGGAGCGCGGCCCCCATCGTGGACCGCGCGGCGCTGACCGATCCGATCGTGCGCACCGGCCTGATCACGAGCGCGTTCGCCGGCGCGATGCTCCACACCTCGGCCGCGTACGTCCCGCTGTGGATGAGCCTTCACGCGAGCGGCAACCCCATGCGCGCGGGCCTCGCGCTCACGCCGCTGCTCTTCGGGTGGGCCATCGGCTCGAGCTTCGGCGTGAAGATCCTCGTCCGACGCGGCATGCGCGCGAGCGTCGGCGGCGGCTTCGCCGTGATGGCGGTCTCGGCGGTGCTCCTCTCGCTCGCCGTGCGGTGGAACCAGCTGACCCTCGCCGCGATCGCCCTTGCCCTCACGGGCCTCGGGCTCGGCCCCGCGGCCAGCACCTCGCTCGTCGGTCCGCAGAACCAGGTGCCCCATCACCAGCGCGGCGCCGTCACCTCGGCGATCTTCGCCTCCCGCGCCCTCGGCGGCTCGCTCGCCGTGGCGCTGGTCGGCGCGCTCCCTCACCGCGCTCGCTCCCCTGACCCCGATGCCTCGGCGGCCTTCGACGCCCTCGCCCTCCTCGCGCTCGCCGCCCTGTCGTTCGGCCTCCTGCTCTCGCCGCGTGGCAGCCTCGCGCGCAGCGAAGTCGTGGTCTCGTCGCGCGCCTCGTGAGGGTATGCTTCCGGGCGCGTGGACCCCTTCCGCTTCCGCCGAACGACGCGTCCCCTGATCTACGGTCACCGCGGGGCGAAGGCGCACGTCGTCGAGAACACGATGCCGTCGTTCCAGCGCGCCCTCGACGACGGCGCCGACGGCGTCGAGCTCGACGTGCGCACCACGCGCGACGGCGACGTGCTGGTGATGCACGACGTCGACCTCGAGCGCATGACCGACGGGCGCGACTTGCGCAAGGTCCACGAGCTGACGACGCGCGAGGTCCAGGCCGTCGAGCTCACGGGGCCGGGCGGCGCCGCGTTCGCGCCCACGCTGGCCGAGGTGCTCGACTGGGCCGACGCAACGGGGTGCCTCGTCAACGTGGAGCTGAAGCACGACACGGCCGACAAGGGCCTGCTCGCTCGCGGCGTCGCGCGCCTGTTGCGCGGCCGCGCGCGGGTCGCCTCGCACGTCATCTTCTCGTCGTTCGAGCCCGAGCTCCTCGCGCGGGTGGCGCTCCTGCTCCCGCAGGTCCCCCGCGGGTTCCTGGTCCACGAGGGGCAGAAGCTCGCCAAGACCTTCGTCGCGCCGGCGATCGCCAAGGCGACGGGCTCGATCGCCCTCCACCCCGAGCGCACCCTGTGCTCGCACGAGCGCGTGGCGGGCTGGAAGAAGGGCCTCCTCGTCAACGTGTGGACGGTGAACGATCCGACCGAGGGCCGCGATCTCGCCCGCCTCGGCGTCGACGGCCTGATCACCGACGACCCGGCGACGATCCTCGCGGGCCTCGCATGAGGCTTCACCCGCTCGGCCACGCGATGCACCTCGTCGAGGCCGCGGGGCTTCGCCTCTTGTTCGATCCGCTGCTCGACGATCGACACCACGGCGGCGTGTTCGACGTCGCGCCGCCTCGCCTGGTCGACGCCGGGTCGCTCGCGGCCGACTTCCTCTTCGTCTCCCATCGCCACCCCGATCACTTCGATGTCCCGAGCCTCCGCAGGCTCGCCGCGCTCGACGCCGACACGGTGGTGATCACGCCCGACGGCCTGATCGGTCGCACCGCGCGGCGCCTCGGGTTCCGCACGGTGCACGTGGTCGCGCCCGACACGCACGTGGCCCTCGACGGCCTCGCCTTCGCCACCACGGCCTCGAGCGCCAATGATTCGCCCGTCGCCCCCGAGGCCCTCGAGTGGGGCGTGGCGCTCGCGGCCGACGGCGCGGTCCTGTGGAACCAGGTCGACACGGTGCTGCGGGGCCCGAAGGGCGTGCTCGCCGCGGTCGAGCGGTTCGAGGCCGCGCTCACGGAGCGGCTGTCGCTCGCGCTCGTGCGCTGGTGCCCGCTCCTCGAGATCGAGGCGTCGTTGGGCCGCGCGATCGGCTTTCCCTACCCGGCCTACGCCGATCTGCTCGAGCAGTCCGCCGCGTTGGCCACGCGCGAGGTGACGGTGCTCCCCGCCGCCGCGGGCGCCCGCCACGCGCCGCCGTTCACCGCGTACAACCGCCTCGTCTATCCCGTCGACGAGGCTCGGTTCCTCCGCGATCTCCGCGCCCGCGCGCCTTCGGGTCGCGCGATGCCGCTGCCGGTCGGTCAGGTGCTCGACGTCGCTTCGGGCGCGGTGCTCGAGCGCTCGCCGCACGTCACGCTGACGCCCTTCGTCGACGACCGCGTGTTCCACCCGCACGAGATCCCCGCGATGGTCGACCCGAACCGCGAGGGCCGCGCCGAGCCCGCGATGCGCGCGCAGATCGACGCCTGGGTGAGGAGCACGCTCGCGCCCCTGGTGCGCGGCACGTGCGTGCTCGAGGTCGTGTTCCCCAGCACCATCGACGCCTGGACGATGCGCGACGGCTCGGTCACGCGCGCCGACGATCCCGACTGGGACGCGCGCAACGTGGTCGCAGCGTCGTGGTTCTGCGAGGTGCTCGAGGGCCGCCGCCACTACGGCGATCTCCTCCTCTCCGGCACGCTGCGCGCCGCAACCCGCAGCTACGACGTCGGCCCCGCAGGCCTGCACCCACGGCCCGAGGCGATCTTCCTCTACCGCGCGCTCTCGTACTCCGCGAGCTTCGAGCGCTCCGTGGAGTGGCAGCTCACCCACGGGTGACGGGCGCAGGCGCAGGCGCAGGCGCAGGTTGGGTTTCGGGTCGCTGAAACGACGCGGCTGGTCGAACGGTCTTTTGAATTCGCCAACGGCAGGGAGAGGGCTCTCCTCTCTCGGCTTGCCCATCGTCGGTCCGTGCTCGACCGCGTCAAGGGTTCGCGCTGCGCGCCGCCTTCGGCGCCCTTGACCCGGTCTGCGCTCGGACCGGCGAGGGCGGCGCCTCGCGAGGTTCGCGGGGGTGGAGGTGAATCAAGATGCTTCGTATCTACGATGTGAGTCTCGAGGTCGTT
>JAIBCE010000442.1 GCA_019694315.1 Sandaracinaceae bacterium | reverse complement strand
GCCGGGCTCGCCGCGCTCGCGCCGAGCGGCCCTGCGCTGAGCGAGGTCATCCTCGGTCGCGATCCGGCCTCCACCATCGCGATCGACAACCCCGTCGTGTCGGCGCGACACGCGCGCATCACGCGCCACAGGCCGAGCGGCCTTCTGCTCGAGGATCTCGGCTCGACGAACGGCACCTTCGTGAACGGCCAGCGCGTCAGCCGTCACGTCGTCTCGCTCGCCGACGACGTGCGCCTCGGCTCGGTGCCCGTGCCGCTCTCGGACTCGCGCATCGCGGGCATGCTCGTGCGCGTCACGAGCCGGCCGGTGCCCGGGCAGCCGATCGTCCTCGGATCCGCCGCGAATTCGACGATCGTCATCGACGATCCCGACGTCGCGCCGCAGCACGCGCAGCTCACCGAGACCCCGCAAGGCCTCTGGATCGTCCGCGATCTCGGCGCGCCGAGCGGCGTCTTCGTCGACAACGCCAAGAACCGCATCCAGGAGGCCCGCGTCCCTGCGACGGGCCTCGTCTTGCTCGGACACTTCGCGCTGCCGCTGCCCTTCGTCGCGCGCCTGCTCGAGGATCCCACCGGCGCCAACGCCCTCGCGCAGGCGGTGGCCCGCGCGCTCGCCAACCTCGATCGACCGCTCGTCCATGTGGGCCGCGCGCCGGAGAACGACCTCGTCCTCGCGCATCCGACGGTCTCGCAGCGACACGCGCGCCTGCAGCGCAACGCCGATGGCTCGCTCCTCGTCGTCGATCTGGGCTCGACGAACGGCACCTTCGTCGATGGCGAGCGCGTCACGGGCCGCGGCGTCGTGGCGCGCCCGGGCCAGCGCGTCGCCATCGGCGGCGTGCAGCTCGTCCTCGGCGAGAACGGCCGCATCGCAGGCGCGAGCCGCGCCAAGGTGCGCCTCGATCTGACGGGCGTCGGCCTCATCGTGAAGGATCGCGGCTCGGGCAAGCCACGCGCGCTCCTCGACCGCGTCTCGATGTCGATCTTCCCCGGCGAGCTCGTCGGCATGCTCGGCCCCTCGGGCGCGGGCAAGAGCACGCTGCTCATGTCGGTGCTCGGCCTGCTGCGACCGACGGGCGGCGGCGTGATCGTCAACGGGCGCCCACTCCAGCAGCAGTACGAGTCGTTCCGCACCAACGTCGGCTACGTCCCGCAGGACGACATCGTCCACCCGCAGCTCACCGTGCGCGAGGCGCTCTGGTACGCCTGCAAGCTGCGCCTGCCGCCCATGCCCGAGGCGGATCTGCAGGAGTCGATCGAGCGCACGCTCAAGCAGGTCGGCCTCTTCGAGCAGCGCGATCTGCAGATCGGCAGCGCAGAGGAGAAGGTGCTCTCGGGCGGTCAGCGTCGCCGCGTGAACCTCGCGGTCGAGCTCGTCACCGATCCGTCGCTGCTCATCCTCGACGAGCCCACGAGCGGCCTCTCGTGGACCGACGCGGCCGACGTCGTGGCCACGCTCCGACGCCTCGCCGACGACGGGCGCACGATCGTGCTGACCATCCACCAGCCCGACTTCCAGGAGTACGAGAAGTTCGACTCGGTCGCGATCCTCGGCCGCGGCGGAAAGCTCCTCTTCTTCGGCCCGCCGAGCCCCGACAGCTACGAGTTCTTCGGCGCGGCGCCCCACAAGCCGCGCGAGATGTTCGATCACGTCGAGCAGATGCCCGCCGAGGAGTGGCGCGCGCGCTTCGAGACCACGCAGACCTTCCAGCGCTTCGTCGCGCAGCGCGCCCCCGGCCAGAGCCAGGGCACCGAGGGCCCCGCGCCCAAGCCCCGCTCGCGCTCGAGCCTGCGCCAGTTCCCCACGCTCCTCGCGCGCTCGATCAAGCTCACGCTCCGCAACCGCACCGCGCTCGCGCTCCTCATGCTGCAGGCGCCGCTGCTCGGCCTCCTGATCGGCCTCACGACGAGCGGCTCGACGAGCTTCCGCGTGGGCACGTTCGGCTGCACCGACACGAGCGATCGCGTCGACTACTGCGCCTCCGACGGCAACGAGCTCTTCACCTGCGACGCGGGCGTCGTGTCGGACGAGCTCCTCTCCCGCATGCCCGAGCCCACCCCGCGCGGGCCCGGCATGTTGCCCGTGCCGCCCACGCCGCCCGACGACATCTGGGATCTCGCCACGCAGGGTGAGCGGCGCCTCTACCGCGAGTCGCGCGTGCGAGACCCCCGCACGGGCCTGCTCGCCACGCTGATGGCGCTCTTTCTGCCCATGATCATCGCGAGCTCGAACGTGCTCGTGAGCGAGCGGACCATCTACGAGCGAGAGCGTCTCGCCGGTCTCAACATCATCCCCTACGTGCTCGCCCGCTTCGCCGTGCTCTGCGGCCTCGGCGCGATCGTCGTCACCTTCAACCTCGTGGTGTCGCTGCCGCTGCTCGGTCTGCACGGCAACCCCATGTGGTACTGGATCGTGGGCGTGATGGTGACGAGCACCGCGAGCGCGATGGGCCTCGCGCTCTCGGCCGCCGTGCGAAACCCCGTCTCGGCGCTCTGGGGCATCAATTTCCTCGTGATCCCGCAGCTCCTCTTCGCAGGGAGCATCACGCGCCTCACGGGCTTCACGTGGTTCGTCTCGTGGCTCACCACCACGCGCTACGCGCTCGAGGCGCTCACGAACATCGACCTCCACGCGCGCGCGCACCTCGAGGAGTGCCAGATCGAGCGCTACATGGAGAACCTGCCTGGCTTCTACGCCGACATGTCCTTGCCCATCGTGTACGCGTTCGTCGGGACACAGACGATCACCATCGCCTGCATCTTCCTCACGATGTTGCTGCTGCGCCTCAAGGACAAGAAGGTCGGCTGACACCGCTCGGACCAAGGAGGCCCATGCCCCGCGACGCGTTCTGCCACGCCTGTGGCGCGCCCTTCTCCGACACCTCCCGCTACCCGCGGCGCTGCGCCCAGTGCCGCACGGAGGTGTGGGCCAACCCCATCCCCGTCACCATCGCGCTCGTGCCCGTGCTCGACGGGGCGCGCACGGGGCTGCTCGTGGTGCGGCGCGCGATCCAGCCGCAGCTCGGCAAGCTCGGCCTCGTCGGCGGCTTCCTCGAAGATCACGAGAGCTGGACCGAGGGCGCCGCGAGAGAGACGCGCGAGGAGGCCGGCGTACGCATCGATCCGAGCACGATCACGCCGCTCTGGTTCTCGAGCAGCGCGCCGCGCCCCAACCGCGTGCTCCTCTTCGGCGTCGCCGCGTGCATCGACGTCGCGACGCTCCCGCCCTTCGTCCCCTCGAGCGAGGCCTCCGAGCGCGGCCTCGTCTACGGGCCGAGCGGGCTCGAAGACGTCTTCGCCTTCGGCCTGCACGTGGAGGCGGCGCGTCGGTGGATGCACGCGCAATCGATCGTCGGCCCCCACGACTATCGCGTGCGTTGAGCGACCGGGCTCGCGCATACTCGACGGCGTGCGCGCCGCCGTGCTGCTCCTCTCGCTCGCCTCGCTCGCGTGCGAGCACCGCGAGCTCCAAGGCCCACCGGCCGACCAGGAGCCTCGCGCGGCGAGCCCCGAGCCCGTCTCGGTGCGCCGCGGCCAGCGCGTGCTCGACGTGCGCTGCGAGCGCAGCTGCGGGCCTGCGCAGGTGGAGCTCTCGCGCCTCCAGCGCAGCTGCGTGTCGGATCCGTCGAGCAACGTCCACCACATCACGGAGCGGCCCGCGATGATCCAGCTCGGCTGCTGCACCGAGGCGCAGGGCGCGTACGCCGAGGCCTGCGGCGACGAGGGCTCGCTCGGCGCCTGCCTCGATCGCTGGGCGCGCCACTGCGAGCGCGGAGACCTCCTCGAGCTCGACGAGCCCGCGGAGGATCCCTCGTGATCCTCGCCGAGGGCCTGGGCCGCCGCTTCGGCGACTACGTCGCGGTGCACGACGTGAACGTCGACATCCCTCGCGGCGAGGTCTTCGGCGTGCTCGGCCCCAACGGCGCGGGAAAGACCACCACGCTCCGCCTCCTCACGGGCCTCGTCGCGCCCACGAGCGGAAAGGCCGAGGTCGCCGGCATCTCCGTCGTGCGGGATCCCGAGGGCGTGCGCGCGAAGGTCGGCATCCTCACGGAGACCCCCGGCCTCTATGCGCGCCTCGACGCGATCGAGAACCTCCGCTTCTACGCCGACGTCCACGGTGTGAAGAACGCGATGCCCAAGATCCAGGGCTACCTCGAGCGCTTCGGGCTCTGGGCGCGGAGGCACGAGCCCGTGGGCGCGTTCTCCAAGGGCATGCGACAGAAGCTCGCCATCGCGCGCGCGGTCCTCCACGACCCCGAGGTCGTCTTCCTCGACGAGCCCACGAGCGCCCTCGATCCGGAGTCGTCGCGCATCGTGCGCGACCTCGTCGAGGAGCTGCGCGCCGCCGGTCGCACGATCGTGCTCTGCACGCACAACCTCGACGAGGCCGAGCGCCTCTGCGATCGCATCGGCGTCCTCAAGCGCACCCTGCTCCACGTCGACACGCCCAAGGCGCTGCGCCGCAAGCTCTACGGACACCTCGTCGAGATCGACACACTCGGTGCGATCCCCGAGCCGGTGCTCGCCGCCCTCCAGGCGCTCGAGGGCGTGCGCGAGGTCAGGCCCGCCCTGCACACCGAGGGGTGCATCGCGTCGATCGCCGATCCGCGCACCGACACGCCGCGCCTCGTCGCGCTGCTCGTCGACAAGGGCGTGCCCATCCTCCGCGTGGCCGAGCAGGCGCGCTCGCTCGAGGACGTCTACCTCGATCTCCTCCGGGAAGGAGGCGCGCCGTGATCGCGCGACGCAGGAACGAGGATCGATCGTGAACGCCAAGCACATGCTCGCCGTGATGCGGCGCGAGTGGCTCGAGCTCATCCGCACGCGCACGCTCCTGCTCACGCTCGCGTTCGTCCCGTTCGCGCTCGTGTGCATCTCGATCGGCGTCGAGTGGTCGCTCTCGCGCCTGCCCGACTCGGCCTTCGATCTCGGCACCGGCGAGGTGATGGTCCCCGCGCTGCTCATCCGCTACGGCAACCTCGGCGTCCGCTACTCGGTCTACGCGCTGCTCAACGAGCAGTCGCTGGCGCTCTTGCTCATCGTCGCGACCGCCCTGCCCTCGTCGGTGGCCTCGCACGCCATCGTGGGAGAGAAGGTCGAGCGCACGCTCGAGCCGCTCCTCGCCACCCCGATCGCCACGCGCGACCTCCTGCTCGCCAAGTGCACGATCGCCATCCTCCCCTCGCTCGTCCTCACGTGGCTGAGCTACTTCGCGTCGCTCGTGGGCATCTCCTTCTTCGCGCCCGCGTCGGTGCTCGCCGTGGCCATGCGACTCGAGTGGTGGCTCGCCTACTTCGTGCTCGCGCCCATGCTCGCCATGGCGAGCTCGCTGGCGGCCGCGATCGCGAGCTCGCGCGTGTCCGATCCGCGCACCGCACAGGGCCTCACGAGCTTCCTCCTCATCCCGCTCGTGGGCACCGGCATCTCCGCGATGATGGGCTTCATGTCGATCGATCTGCGCTGGGTGGCCCTGGCCACGCTCGGCCTCTTCTCCATCGACGTGGGCCTGCTCTGGATCGCGACCAAGCTCTTCGATCGCGAGACCATCCTCACGCGCTGGCGCTGAGCACGGCGCGCCGCGATCCGCCCTCTCTTTTGCCACGGATTCCGCGGTTCGCGCGTCGACGCCGAAGAAAATTCGGCGCGCTCGGGTAGACGCGGAGGGCCCCGACCGTAGAGTCGCGCGCGAAAGAGGTGGTCATGATCGGCTCGGCACGGACATGGAGCGGCGCGCTCGCCGCCACGACGCTCACGCTCGCGGTGAATGGCTGCTGTGGCTCGCTGCTCGGTGGCGGTGAGGCCCCGCCGCCGCCCAC
>JAIBCE010000064.1 GCA_019694315.1 Sandaracinaceae bacterium | reverse complement strand
CGCGGGCTCGAGCGACTCTCGCTCGCGCGTGCGCTCGTTGCGTGTGCGCTCCTCGCGGAGGCGCTTGGCGATCGGCGCGATCCACGCGCGCAGCGCCGCGCGTCCGTCGCGATCGCTGCGCCTGCGGTACGCCCCATCGAGGGCCTCGGCGAAGGCCTCCGCGCTCGCGGGCCGCTGGCGGCGATCGGGCGCGATCGCCTGCGCCACGAGCGCACGCAGATCCTCGGGGAGGCTCGGGTCGAGCGGCGCGGGCTCGCCCACGAGCAGCTTCATGAGCACCGCGTCTCCCTCGAGCGGGCTCTTGCCGGTGAGCGCGAAGCACAGCGTGCAGCCGAGCGCGAAGAGGTCGGTGCGCGCGTCGATCGTGCCCTTGGTGGCCTGCTCGGGGGCCATGAAGAGAGGCTTTCCGCGCGTCACCCCGTGGGCGGTCTCCACCTCCTTCGTCTTCGCGAAGGCGATGCCGAAGTCGGCGAGCTTCACGTCGCCCCCCTCGCTCACGAGCACGTTCGACGGGCTCACGTCGCGGTGCACCAGGCCGAGGGCGCGGCCCTCTGCGTCCTTGGCTCGGTGCGCGTAGGCCAGGCCATGCGCGATCTCGCGCGCCACGTGGATCGCGATCTCCTCCGGGATCACGCGCCCCTCGGCCGCGCATGCCGCGCGGAGGTCTTCGAGGCTCGCGCCCTCCACCAGCTCGAGCGCCTGGAAGGGCACGCCGTCGTGCACGCCGTAGTCGAGCACCGACACGAGGTTCGCGTGGTGGAGGTGGCTCGCGATGCGCGCCTCGTCCGAGAACATGCGCACGAGCTCGGGGTCCTGGGCCAGCTCGCGGCGCACACGCTTGAGCGCGACGCGTCGCACGAAGCCGTCGTGCCCCTCGAGGCTGGCCTCGTGGACCTCGGCCATGCCGCCGCGCCCGAGGCGGCGACCGAGGCGATAGCGACCGAAGGTCTCGTTCGTCGACACGCGCGGAGCCCGACGATAGCTTCGAGGCTCCTCCATGCGAAAGAGCGCGGTGCGAGCGGAGTCGTGGCAGAGCGAGGCGAGCGACGGATCGAGCGCGTGGTCTGCGCGGGCGTGGCTCGTCGCGGCCTGTCTCGCGATCGCCGCGATCGCGGGTTGCGGAGGTCCCCCCTCGCCACGCCTGCACGTGCCCGTCGTGCTCGAGGTCGATCCGTCCGAGCGCGACGCGGCGCGCGACCGCTTCGCCGAGGCGAGCCAGGGGCTCGAGGTGGAGCTCGCCGAGGTCGAGCGACCTGCGCTCGCCTCGCCGCCAGCTCAGGCCTCGCCCGACTTCGGCGCGATCCGTCGGGCCTACGACGATGGCGATCTCGAGGCGTGCCTGGCGGCGCTGCCCGACGAGGCCGCGCTCGCGTCGTCGCTGTCGCGGGGCGATCGCACCACGGCGAGCCGCGCGCTCTTCTGGCGCATGGCGTGTCTGCGCGCGCTCGGTCGCGAGGACGAGGCCCTCACGAGCGCCCGCGAGCACGCCGCGCGCGCGCTCCCGTTGCCCGACGATCTGGGGGCCGCCAACGCGGTGGCCGAGACGATGCTCCGTGATGCGCACCGCGAGGCCTCGTCGCGAGCGCGCGTGCCGCTCGCGATCAGCACGTTCCCGGCGGGCGCCACGCTCGAGATCGATGGCCTCCGAGAGAACGAGCTCGCGCCGACGACGATCGCGCTCCTCGAGGGTCCTCACCTCGTCCGCGTCACGCTCGCCACCTATGCGCCGCAGACCATCGCGCTCGAGGTACGCGAGGGACGAGAGCTCGCACCGCTCGCGGTCACGCTCGTGCGGGCCGAGCCCGAGCCTGCGCTCGAGGCGCTCTCGGATCGGCTCGCGGAGGGCCGTGATCTCGACGACGACGTCTCGCTCTCGCTCCTCGTCGTGGGCCTTCGCAGCCGCGCGCTCGTGCTCGTCTCTCGCGACGACGATCGCACGCGCGCCGCGCTCGTCACCCTCGAGGACGACGCGCCGCGCGGCACGGTGGTGCGTGCGGAGCGAGTGGGGCAGGCGCAGTGGGATCTGCGAGGCCTCTTCGAGGACGTGCTCGTGCGCGGCGCGCTCATGGCGCGACCCCCCGAGCTCTACGAGCGCGCAGAGCTGTGGATCGGCGTCGCGGCCGCGATCGCGATCGCGGCGGGCGTCGCGCTCGCGGTGACGATCGAGCCCGATGTACGCACGAGGGTCACGTGGTGAGCCCCGCCCGTGCGCCTCTCGCCTGCGTGGTGGCGTCGCTCGCTGGAGTGCTCGCGCTCGGCTGCGTCGCCCAGCACGAGGTGCACCTCGCGCTCGCGCGAGGTCCCGGAGGCTCCCCGGCGGGCTTCTTCTGTCGCGCCCCGAGCGCCGCAGGCGGCGCGCCCTATCTGCTCGAGCTCGTCGCCGATCGCTTCGAGCCCTGCGCCACGGCGTGCAGCAGCGGCGAGTGTCGGCGGACGGCGTTCGTCTTCGACTTCGTGGAGACGGGCGGCATCCCGAGCTGCCGCGCGGGCTCGATCGCTGCCTACTGCGAGGCGAGCGCCTGCACGGTCGCCGTGCGCCGCTGCTTCGAGGTGGACGTGTGCGTGACGGGAGATCCGCGGCAGACGATCGGCCAGGCCGACGCCGCGCTCCGACTCGCCTCCGAGGGCGTGATCCTCGACGAGGCGCCCGACGGGCCGGTGCTGGTGCGCATGATCGGCGCCGCGCAGGACTGCGCGTCGATCGAGCGCGACGGCCTCGACATGCGCGGCATCTTCGGCTGCGCGTACTCGTGTCCCGCGCAGCTCGACGGCGTCGAGGGCACGGTGCAGCTCGACCTCGACGCCTTCGACGACGAGTGCGGTCAGAACGCGCTCGCGTGCGCGCTCTTCCTGTCGGGCCAGGATCCGGTGCCGTGATCGCGCCCAGCGTGGGCCTGGGCACGCGGCTCGCGCGTGCGCGTCACTTCTCGCGAAGGCCGTGCTTTCGCACGAGATCCGTGAGGTAGCTGCGATCGAGGCCGGTGTCGCGGGCGGCCTGCGCCACGTTGCCGTGGGTGCGCTCGAGCCAGCGCGTGACGTAGCGGCGCTCGAAGCCATCGACGAGCTCGCGCTTGGCGTCGCGGAACGGGAGATCGAGCAGCGCGTCGGTCACCGCGTCGGGCAGCGCGGGCGCGCTCGCCGGCCGCGGGTGCGCGAGCACGGGCGCCTCGCCGAGCGTGAGCGTGGCCTCCACCAGGTTGCGCAGCTCGCGCACGTTGCCCGGGAACGGATGCCGCTCGAGCTCCGCGATCGTCTCGGTCGAGAAGACGTCCTCGACCTCGGCGCTCGAGCCGAGCTCGCGCAAGAAGTGCTCGAGGAGCATGGGCAGATCGTCGGTGCGCTCGCGGAGCGGCGGCAGCTCCAGCGTGACCACCGCGAGCCGGTAGTAGAGGTCGAGTCGGAAGCGCCCCGCGTTCACCTCTTCGCGCAGATCGCGGTTGGTCGCGGCGATCACGCGCGCCTCGGTCGTGAGGTCTCGATCGCCCCCCACGCGGCGGAAGCGTCTTCGCTCGAGCACCCCGAGGAGCGAGGCCTGGAGCGCGAGGGGCAGCTCGCCGACCTCGTCGATGAAGATCGTGCCTCGCTTGACGCGCTCGAACGCACCGTGGCTCGTGCGGTCCGCGCCCGTGAACGAGCCGCGCTCGTGGCCGAAGAGCTCGCTCGCCACGAGACTCGGCGCGATCGCGCCGCAGTCCACCACCACGAAGGGCTCGCTCGCGCGCGCGGAGCCTTCGTGGATCGCCTGCGCCGCGAGCTCCTTGCCGGTGCCCGACTCGCCCACGAGCAGCACCGAGGTGTCCGCGGCCGCGACCTTGCCGAGGCGCGCCGCGAGCCGTCGCATGCACGCCGAGGCCCCGATGAGCGGGCCGAAGCGCGGCTCGCTCGCGCTCTCCACCGTCACGAGCTCCGCGTCGCGGATCACGAGCCTGCTCTGACCGAGCTCGATCGACGCGCCGAGGGCGATCTCGCCGCGCTCGAGGCGCACCACGCCGACGCGCGTGCCGTTGGTGCTCCCGAGATCGCGCACGCGCACGGCGCCGCCCGCCGCGCCGAGCTCCACGTGGAAGCGCGAGACCTTCGGATCGGTGAGGCGCAGGTCGTTGCCCTCGGCCGTGCCGATCGAGAGCCGATCGCCCGTCGCGTGCTTGCCGCGATCGACACCCTCCACGACCTCCACGTGGATGGTTCGCAGCGGCAGGCGGGGGATCGAGGCGTGGGGCACCGTGCTCATCACGGCGAGCCTAACAAACGCCTCGGACGCCCGCGCTGCGAGCGCGAGTGAGGGATCGATCCCTCACTTGGGCAGGGTCGTGCCTTCGGGCGGTGCGCCTCGTCGCGTCTCGCGCGCCTCGCTCGAAGCGGCACGGCTCGTGCGATGCTCGTCCGCATGACGCTCCGTGCTCGTCTCCTCATCCTGCCCCTCGCCCCCGCGCTGGCGCTGTCGCTCGCCGGCTGCCCGACCGACCCGGTCCCAGAGGACGACGCGGGGCCGCGGCCCGATGGGCTGGTGGTCGACGCCGCCCTCGGCGACGTGCCCACGTACACCGGCGACGTGAGGCCGATCCTCGCGGAGCACTGCACCGGCTGCCACGTGACCGGTGGCATCGCGCCCTTCGCGCTCGACAGCTACGCGCTCGCGCAGTCGTTCGGCGCGCGCATCGTGGAGACCACTCAGGCGCGCATCATGCCGCCGTTCCTCGCGGACAACTCGGGCAGCTGCAACACGTACGTCGATGCGCGCTGGCTCGAGGACGCCGAGCTCGCGACGCTCGCGGCCTGGGTCGCGGGCGGCATGCCCGAGGGCGATCCGGCGATCCCGCCGCCCGACCCGATGCACCCGCCCACGCTCGACCCGAGCGAGATCGCGACCACGCTCGACATCGGCGAGGACTGGACGCCGCCGACCACCTCGCCCGACAGCTACCGCTGCTTCGTCGTGGACATGAGCGCGGTCGGCGATCAGTTCGTCACGGGCTACGAGGTCGTGCCGGGCGATCCCCGCGTCGTGCACCACGTGATCCTCTACGAGCCCCAGGACGCCGACGCCGCCGCCGCGGTGATGACCGCCGACGCCGAGGATCCAGCGCAGGGCTATCCCTGCAACGGCGGTGTCGGTGCCTCGGCCTATCCGGTCGCGCTCTGGGCGCCCGGCAGCGGTGCGCAGCACTTCCCCACGGGCACCGGCGTGCGCGTGGGCGGCTGGCCGGCCGTGATCCAGATCCACTACAACATCACGGGCTCGGGCACGCACGCCGATCGCACGCGCATCCACCTCCGCGCCGGCACGGGCGTGAGGCCCGCGGTGATCACGTCGATCGCCGATCCCGCCGCGCTGCGCCTCGCGCCGCGCATGTCGAGCGTGTCGCAGGTGATCGACCAGCCCGTGCCCACGGATGCGCGCGTCTACGGGATCTTCCCGCACATGCACCAGCGAGGTGTCAGCGTGCGCGCCGAGCTCTTGCGCGGCGGCGCGGGCGCACCCGAGTGCATGACCGAGCTACCCCGCTGGGACTTCAACTGGCAGCTCGGCTACTACTACGAGAACCCCATCGACGTGGCGCGCGGCGACTCGGTGCGCGTGACCTGCACCTTCGACACGACGACGGAGTCCGACGTCGTGACGTGGGGCGAGGGCACCGCCGACGAGATGTGCATCGTGTTCTTCTACGTGACCGGCGCCCCCTGAGCGCACGGCGAAGCGGCTGCTCTCGCCGCGACGAGTTCCTCGTAGATCCACCGCCGCGCGTCGCGTCGGAACGTCTCCACGCGATAGGCTCTGCAGCATGTCGACCGATCACGTCCTCGTCGCCGAGCTCACGCTGTCCGATGCCCTCTACGAGCGCTGGCTCGCCACGGCGCTCGAGGCCGTGCCGTCGGCGGGCTCTGGTTGGCTCGATCAAGGCGACGGCGAGGTGCGAGAGACGGTGGCCGAGCTCTTCGCCGCGCTCGCGGAGGCCTCGCAGCAGTTCTCGCTCGTTCGTGCCGGCGACACGCTCAGCGCGCGCTTCTTCTTCTCGGTCGACGTGTGGATGGACGAGGGCCCGAGCCTCGCGCGTGCCTTGCTCGCGCTGCCCGCGCTCGGCGCGCGCGGCACGGCGCTCTTCGGCGACGCGGCCACGCGCACCGCCTCGCTCGCGACGTTCACACCGGGCAAGCCCGTGAAGGTCGGACCGGTGAAGAAGGACGCCCTGCCGATCACGCTCCTCGAGGAGATCGTCCGAGCGCCTCGCACGCCCTTCGTCGCGAAGAGTACGAAGGCACCCGCGAAGGCTTCGAAGGCACCCGCGAAGGCTTCGAAGGCACCCGCGAAGGCTCCGAAGGCACCCGCGAAGGCTTCGAAGGCACCCGCGAAGGCGAAGGCTGCGCAGCGCTGAACGACGGGTCACGTCCGCCGCGATCGGCGGCGCGTGCTCGAGCGCGCAGGTTGCCGTCGTCGGGGTTGCCGCCGTCGGGGTCGGGCCGCAGAGTCGGGCGCATGTCCGAGGAGAGCTCGACGAAAGACGCCGCCGCGCCTGCGCCGCTGCCGCACAAGAAGCCCGACTGGCTGCGCGTGCGGCTGCCGGGCGGTGAGCGCTACGAGTCGATCAAGCGCACGTTTCGTCGCCTCGATCTCCACACCGTCTGCGAGGAGGCGCGCTGCCCCAACGTGGGCGAGTGCTGGGGCGAGGGCACCGCGACGCTGATGATCCTCGGCGAGACCTGCACGCGCGGCTGTCGCTTCTGCGCGGTGGCCACGGGCGATCCGGGCGGCGTCGTGGATCCCCGCGAGCCCGAGAACACGGCTCGCGCGCTCGCCGAGCTCGATCTCGCGTACGTGGTCCTCACGATGGTCGATCGCGACGATCTCCTCGACGGAGGCGCCGAGCATGTCGCGCGCACCGTGCAGCGCATCAAGCACTACAGCCCCAAGCTGCTCGTCGAGACGCTCGTCGGCGACTTCCAGGGCGTGCGCGGCGACCTGGCCACGCTCGTGCGCGAGGGAAAGCCCGACGTCTTCGCGCACAACGTGGAGGTGGTGCCCGCCCTGCAGCGCAAGATGCGCGACGCGCGCTGTAGCTGGCAGCGCTCGGTCGACGTGCTGCGCTGGGCCAAGGAAGAGGGCGCGCAGGTGACCAAGAGCTCCCTCATGGTCGGCTGCGGCGAGCGCGAGGCCGACGTGCTCGAGGCCATGCAGGGTCTTCGCGACGCGGGCGTCGACGTGCTCACGATCGGGCAGTACCTGCGCCCCTCGCCCAAGCACGCCGAGGTCGTGCGCTACGTGGAGCCGCGCGAATTCGACGCGTTTCGTGATGCGGGCCTCGCGATGGGCTTCCGCTACGTGGCCTCGGGCGCGCTCGTGCGCTCGAGCTATCGCGCGGCCGAGGCGTTCTTGCGCGGCATCCTCGGTGGCGACGGCAGCGCGGCCGAAGCGCACGGCGGTCATGCCTTCGAGGATCGCTACGGCAAGAAGACGCGGCTCAGCATCCTGCGGTGAGCGTGCGTCGGTCCTCGCGCGCATCGCTCGGCTGTCTCGTGGCGCTCGCAGGCTGCGTGAGCAGCGGCGGCGAGGACGCGCGCGTGGTGCTCGACGCGCACGCACGCGACGCGCCCTTCGTGTCGGGTGACGTCTCGAGCGACGCGGTGCTCGATGCGCCGAGCGACGACGCAGGCGCGAGCGATCCATGGGCGCGCGGCCCCGCGCTCGGTGCGCGCCGACACGCGAGCGGCGACCTCGAGGTGCGGCTTCGTGCGCCGGGCGCCACGCGCGTGGAGCTCTGTCTCTTCGTGCACGCGAGCGGCGAGCCCGAGACGCTGCGCCTACCGCTCACACGAGACGGTGACCGCTTCACGCTGCGCGTGCCGACCGCGACGCTGCGCGACGCGAGCCTCGGGCAGGGCGGCGCGCCGCTCTACTACGGCTATCGCGTGTGGGGGCCGAACTGGCCTTTCGATCCCGCCTGGACGCCGGGCAGCGAGCTCGGCCTCGTGAGCGAGGTGGACGCCGACGGGTTCCGCATGAACCCGAACAAGCTCCTCTTCGATCCGTACGCGCTCGAGCTGAGCCACGACCCCAAGGGCCCCGAGCACCCGAGCGGCTCGGGCTACGGTGGGGGCAGCTCGCGCGCGATCGACACCGCGCCCTTCGCGCCCAAGGGGATCGTGATCGACGTGCCCGCGCTTGCGAGGCCCGGACCGGCGCGCGCGATGCGCGACGAGGTCGTGTACGAGGCACACCTTCGCGGCCTCACGTACGCAGACGAGTCGCTCGGCGACGCACGCGGCACCTACGAGGGCGCGCGTGCACGCGCACGCTCCCTGCGTGCGCTCGGGGTGACCGCGATCGAGCTCCTTCCCCTGCACGAGACGGGCAACGATCAGAACGAGCTCACGCCCGACGCGAGCGGCGACAACTACTGGGGCTACTCGACGCTGAGCTACTTCGCGCCCGATCGACGCTTCGCGCGCGATCGCAGCGCGGGCGGTCCCACGGCGGAGCTGCGCGCCACGATCGAGGCCTTCCACGACGAGGGCCTCGAGGTGTGGCTCGACGTCGTCTACAACCACACGGCCGAGGGCGGCGGCCAGTACCACTCGCTGCGCGGGATCTCGAGCCCCACCTACTACGAGCTCGATCGCGCGCGCACGGGCTACGTGAACGGCAACGGTGTGGGCCCGAACCTCAACACCGCGAACGAGGTCACGGCCGATCTCGTGCTCGACTCGCTGCGCTACTGGCACGAGATCCTCGGCGTCGACGGCTTCCGCTTCGACCTCGCGCCCATCGTGGCCAACGGCTGCGAGCGCGAGTGTTACCGCTTCGATCGAGCGCTCCCCGAGCGCATCGCGCGCGAGCTGCCGGCGCGCGCTCCCGACGGCGGCGAGGGCGTGATCCTCGTGGCCGAGCCGTGGGGGCTCGCCGCGGGCAGCTACCAGCTCGGGCACTTCCCGGACGGCTGGTCGGAGTGGAACGATCGCTACCGCGACGCGATCCGCCGCGATCTGAACCGCCTCGACGTGGAGGTCGTCACGGTGCGCGAGCTCGCGCATCGGCTCGAGGGCAGCGGCGATCTCTTCGGCGCGCGCGCGCCCTCGGCGTCGGTGAATTTCGTGGTCGCCCACGACGGCTTCACGCTGCACGACCTCTTCGCGTACGACGCCAAGCAGAACGAGCAGCCGTGGCCGTACGGTCCGTCGTCGGGTGGGAGCGACGCGAACCTCAGCTGGTCGTGGGGCGGTGACGCCGTGCGCCAGCGAGCGGCCGCGCGCACGGCGATGGCGCTGCTCGGGCTCTCGGCGGGCGTGCCGATGATCGTCGCCGGGGACGAGGATCTGCGGAGCCAGCGAGGCAACAACAACGCGTACAACCTCGACTCCGTCGCCAGCTGGCTCGCGCCGCCCGATCCCGCGGGGCCGAGCGCGTTCCACGTGTTCGTGTCGCGTCTCTTCGCGTTCCGCGCGATGCACCCCGCGCTCTGCCCCTCGCGTGCGTGGCCCACCGCGGAGGATCCCGACGGCGACGGTCAGCCCACGCTTCGCTGGCTCCGCGAGAGCGGTGCGCCCATGGACGACGCGTACTTCGACGCGACGGATCGGCACTTCGTGGGCCTCGAGCTCGACGGCGACGAGCTCGGCGATCCCTCGAGCGCGATCTACGTCGCGTACAACGGCTGGTCGCGCACGCTGACGGTCACGCCACCCGCACCGCCCGCAGGAACCCAGTGGGCGATCGCGATCGACACGAGCGCCGCGGCCGAGAGCTGGTCGAACGCGCGCGCCGCGGGCGACGAGGTGGAGCTCGCCGCAGCCACGATCGACGTCGTGAACCGCGCCGTCGTGGTGCTGATCGCGCGCTGATCCGCAGGTCACACGCGATCGCCGCCTGCTCGCGCGCTGCTGACGCGCTGCTCGCGCGCTGCTCACGCGCTGCTCGCGTGCCCATCGCGTGCCCATCGCGTGCCGAGCGCGAGCACGATCGCGCCGAGGCGTGTGCGAGCGCGCGTGCATCGCGGCGCGCGGCTGTCATCCTCGGAGCATGCGATGGACCTGGCTCGTGGTGTCGATGGTGGGGCTCGCCTCGGTGAGCGCGTGTGGCGGTGGCGACGGTGCGGGCGACGCGGGCGCGCGCCTCGACGCGCCTCGCGCGAGCGATGCGGCGAGCGACGACGCGGGCGCGAGCGATGCGGCCCGGAGCGACGACGCCTCGGCGATGGACGCGAGCGGCGCCGACGACGCGGGGCCCGCGAGCGACGCGCCCACGAGCGATGCGGGTCCGAGCCCGGACACGGGCTGCACCTACCTCGACGAGCCGTACATCGTGTACTGCGTGGACACGTACGAGTACGTGCGCGCGTGGACCTCGATCGACGGACCGTCGTGCCCGCCGTATGCGACCGGCACCGACGGTGCGCGCTACGACACGCTCCCCGAGGCCATCGCCGGCTCGGCATGCGAGGACGCGTGCGTGTGGCGCGCGGGGACGAGCGTGAGCTTGGTCCGCTGCGGTCACCGCAGCGGCTACATCGAATTCGTCGCGGACGGCTGCGCCTCCGTCTTCGAGACGCCCGACGGGATCTTCCAGTCGATCGAGGCGTGGGACGCGGCGTTCCCGTGCCCATGACGGCCTCGTGACGACGGTCGCTTCCCTCCGACTCGACGTGCCTGCGGAGCTCGTGGCGAGCGTGCGGCTCGATCTCTCGGCCGACGGCACGCACGTGATCGCGACCTACCGCGATGGCGCGATCGAGCACGGCGTCGTCGACGGACGTCGCCTTCCCCCCGCGCGCTGGGAGCCAGGGCGTCCTCCGCCCACGGACTGGTCCGCGGATCGCACACGACGCGCAATGGTCGCGCGCGAGGCAGGCCGCGCGCGGCTCTGCGTGAGCGACGCCGCGGGCGACGTGTGGGGCGAGGCCTACGACGATCTCCGCCTCTTTCGTGGGGGATTTCGCGATGGCATCGGCACGCTCGTCTTCGCGTACCTGCGCGGAGGCCGCTGGTGGATCGTGCGCGAGGGCGCGCCGCTCCTCGGCCCCTTCGACGACGTGCTCTCGCTCGCGTGGAAGGGTCCGGGCCTCGTCGGTGTGGTGCGCGAGGGCCACGCGCACCGCGTCTTCTTCTCGTGGAGGGAGGCGTCCGAGTCGCTCGCGTGCAGTCCGCGTCCCGCGATCCACGTCGCGCACGGCGCCGTGGCGATCGTCGATGGGCCCCCCGGCGCGTTCGTGGTGCACCACCTCGTCGAGGGGGAGGTGCCCGCGCTCTACGGGCCGTTCGCGATGTGCCCGCGCGTGGCGCTCGGCGCCGACGGCAGCCTCGTGCTCGCGATCGTGCACACGCGGAGCGACACCGAGATCCGCCTCGTGACGAGCCCGAAGCTCCTGTCGACACGCGAGGCGGGTCCGTCGCCACGCGAGACCCGTCTCGGCGACGGCACGACGATCGCGCGCGTGAGCGCGGTGCGGAGCCTCGATCGCGCGACGGGCCCGAGCGGGCGACGCCTCGCGTTCGCCTACGATCAGGGCGGTTTCGCGGGCTTCTACGCCGACGGCGTGCGTCGCGAGGGCCTCGGCTACAGCGACGGGCCGTGGTGGTCCGACGATGGCGCGCACCTGCTCTGGGCGGCTGAGCGCGCGCGCGACGACGGCACGAGCGAGGCCTTCGCGGTGCTCGACGGAGCCGAGCACGTGCTGCCGCACGCGATCGACTGGGAGCAGGGCTCGAGCGTGCGCGTCACCGCGAGGGCGGAGGTGTGCCTCTTCGGCCTCGATCGCGCGCACGACACGCACTGGGTGCACCTCGGCGCAAAGAGCTTCGGGCCGTTCTCGTCGGCGCTCGAGGACGGCGCACGTCGCGAGCGCTACGAGCGCGTCGCGTTCTCGGCCGACGGCGCGCGCGTCGCGTTCCAGCGCGCCGAGGGCGAGCACGCGTGGGTGCATCTCGACGACGAGGTGCTCGGGCCCCTACCGCGCCCGTGCGTGCACACGCTCCTCGCCGACGGAACGCTCGTCGTCGCGAGCCTCGCGCGCTCGGGCGAGCTCACGGTGCTTCGCCGCGCCTGATCGCCGCCGTCACTGCGCGCGGGGCCAGCCGCAGCGCTGCTCGCACACGCCGACCTGCGTCATCACCCGCGCGAGATCGTCGGCCGCTCGTGCCTGCGCGGGTGGCGTGACGCGGTGCAGGCGCGCGGCCACACCGCGCGTGTTGCGCGACCACTCGCGCTCGGCGTCGCTCAGCGTGTCGCCGAGCGAATAGAGCGAGTCGATGCGCCGGCCCTCGCCGCGAGGAAGACGCTCGCCCATCTCCTCCATCTCCGAGGCGCTCTGATCGGAGAGCGACGCGTCGCCGCGCGCGAAGGCCGCTGCGCGCGTGAGGTACACGAGGCCGAGCGAGCGGGCCCAGCGGCAGCGCGACTCGTCGTCGCCGAGGAAGGTGCTCACCACGTCCATCGCGTGGCCGGCCGCCTCGAGGTCTTGGACGAGCATCCGCTCGCGATCACCGCTCTGCCACTCGAGTGGCACACGCAGCGCAGCGCGCGCACGCAGGGCGTCGCCCTCGACCTCGTCCACGCTCGTGACGAAGTCCGCGAGCGCGGTGAGCGCGGTGCGTCGCGTCCGCGCGAGCTCCTGCATGTCGGAGGGCCACTGCTCTTCGTCGGGCGCCGAGCCCACGCGCGGGCTCTCGGCGAGCTGCTCGATCGAGATCCAGCTCCGCTCGAAGGCAGCCACGCGCTGCCGATGCGCGCGCCCCACTGCGGCGCGATCGGGCGGTGTCGCGACGCGCGGCGCGGGCAACGTGCCCACGGCCACGCGGGGGATGCGCTGACCCGGTCGTGCGCCGGGATCGGTGCCCATCACGCGGAGCTCCGAGATGCAGATCTCCCGCCAGTCCGTGCGAGAGCCGGGCAGGGTCTCGACGATCTCCACGCGGTACACGCCGCCGGGGCCGCTCACGGGGATCGACTGCAGGCCGCGCTGCTGGGGATCGAGCGTGTGCTCGCCCAGCACCACGCCGTCGCGCGACACCCGCACGCGACGCACGCGATGGTTCCCCGTGAAGAGGTCCGCGCGCGCGCTCTGGTGCGTGAAGCCCGCCGTCATCGCGATGGCGCTCACGTGGGCGGTCGCGGGCACGCGCACCTCGATCCA
Source organism: Sandaracinaceae bacterium (assembly GCA_019694315.1). GTDB lineage: Bacteria > Myxococcota_A > Polyangia > Polyangiales > Sandaracinaceae > JAFLCL01. The sequence goes on along the minus strand of JAIBCE010000064.1, from coordinate 15,946 downwards.
GCTCGTGGTGAGCTCGCCCGTGCGCGAATTCCACGCGGTCTCGAGGTCGCCGTCGATCAGCGCGTCGGCCTGGCTCCGCTGGTTGCGGTAGGTCGAGGACACGGCGAGGTCGGTGCCCACGGCGTGGAGGAGGTCGACGTCCTGTGCTGCCGCCGCGGTCGGTGCGAGCGCGGCGACGAGCGCGAGCGGGGCGAGCGAGGCGACGAGGGCGTGGGAGCGCCAGAGGCGGTCGAGCATGGCGCATCCTACGGCGCCTCGAACGCGAAGACGCCCCGCGCGTGAGAGCCGCGTGGGGCGTCGGGCCATGGGGAAGGTCATGCGTGGAGCGCATGGATGACGGGGACGGTCCGTCGATCCGCGCATGCTCCCGCAGCGGGCGCTCACTGCATCATGCGGGCGAGCGAGGCGCCGTACGCGCCGACCCACTCGTCGATGGAGTTGTCGTCGACCACGACCGCGCCGAACGCGCCGAGCGTGCGCTCGCCACGATCCTGGAGGCGCGTGCGGGCCACGTGCACGCCCGCGGAGTCGAAGATCGAGAGCGTCGTCGTCGCCAGGGCCTTGCTGGTGGGGATGAACCCGCCCGTCGCGACGCCCCACTCGGAGTGCACCACGGCCACGTACTCCGCGCCGGTGGCCTGACAGAGCGCCTGCGCCTGCACCGGGCCGATGACGGCGCTGTTGACCTCGCCGCGGGTCGAGCCGAAGACGGGCATGATCGCGCCGTTGATGAGCGGCACGGCCACCTCGGCCGGGTAGTGCGGCACGGCCTGGTACTGCGGGTTGGCGACGAACGAGGCGGCAGGGATCACCGTGAAGCGCGCGGCGAGCACTTGCTCGGCGACGTCGACCATGCGCGCCGCGCGGCTCGCCATGACGTCGCTCGAGCGCGACGAATTCCAGCCCTGGAGCGCGCCGTTCGCGTCGCCCACCGAGACCGAGACCACGGCGATGCGCGGCTGCGCAGGGGCTTGTTGCGTGAAGCTGCGGATGCTCATCGGGCCACCGCAGCCGAGGGCTGTGACGGTGAGCATGAGGGCCAGGGCCGAAAGAACGCGGGACACGTGCACGTGACGCATGGAGCTCTCCTCGGAGGTCACGGCTGGTGTGACGCCGTCCCTCGCGGCCGCGAGGGTAGCGCCGATCCGCGGCGTCGTCCTCGCCCCCAGCCCCGGCACTGCTCCACTCCAGCACAGGCGCGCGTGTGCGTCTCGTCAGCGCGCGTCGGCGCCGCCGTCCTCGACGCTCGCCGCGTCGGTGCCGCCGTCGTCGAGGCTCCCATCGCCGGTGATCGAGGCGTCGCCTGCGTCGTCGGTGCTCGCCGCGTCGATCGCGCTCGCGTCGCCCGCGTCGCGCGCGCCCGCCTCGAGCGCGGCGTCGCCGGTGCTCGGTGCATCGGGGCCCGCATCGAGGCTGAACGCATCGAGACTGAACGCGTCGATCGCCACCGCGTCCATCGGCGCGTCCGGGACGATCGGTGCGTCGTGCGTGGCGTCCGGACGTGCGTCGGCGGGCTCGCTCGCGTCGAGATCGGCGTCCATGCCTCCGTCGAGCGGCTCGCCCGCGACGCACACGTTCGCCTCGCAGCGATAGCCCGTGAGGCAGTCGCTCTGCGACGCACACGCGTGACCGTTCGGATCGAAGGGCTGAAACCAGCAGCCACTGATCGCGGCCGCGGTGAGCGAGAGACAGAGCCACGCGATCGCCCGCATCAGAAGCTCCCTTCCACGGTGAGGCCGCCGAGGCCGAGGCTCACCCGCGCGCGCCCGCGCGGCGGCTCGGCGGGGCTCGACGACTCGCCGCTCACGAGAGCGACGATGAGACCGCCCAGCGCCACGGCGCCGCCTCCCGCGAGGAGGGCCACCGAGACCGTGCCGAGATCTCGGGCGCGTCCATAGGCCGCCTGCGCCTCGAGCTGCGTGGTGCTCGCACGAGTGGCCGTGCCGAGCTCCGAGCTCGCGACACCCGCGAGGGCACCTCCACCCACGAGGCCCGCGATCCCGAAGCCGAGCAAGGTGTAGCCCACGAGCGGCCCGGTCTGATCGGGCCCGCTCGGCGGCGGCGGCGGAGGCGGCTCGGGCTCGCCAGCCTCTTCACGCGCCTGCGCGCGGAGCTCCACCAGACGTCCCTCGATCTCGCCCCGATCCGGCGCATCCGGCTCTTCCTCGAGGTAGGCCTCGTAGTGCTCGATCGCGTGGGCCTCGTCGCTGAGGCCGTCGTAGGCGCGCGCGAGCGACACGCGCAGCGCGGGCTGCGGAAAGAGGCGGTAGGCCTCGAGCAACATGTCTCGTGCTTCTTCGTAGTCGCCCGATCGCAGCGCGTGGCGGCTCTGCTCGAAGAGCTCCACGGCGCGGCGACGATCCTCGGCGCTCGGCCGCGGTCGGGCATCGAAGTCTTGTGCCCTGGCCCATCCACCGCTGCCCAGCGCGAACCCCGCCATGACGCAGGCGAGCAGCGGCCCCAGCAAGCGCGACATCATCGCATCACGCTATCACGAGGTCTCTCCGAGTCGGAGTTCCTGCACAGACCGTGAACCACCCTTCGCATGACGTCTCGCGTTCACGGTGAGAACGACGTCTCCGGAAGTGGGACAGCCACGGATCACAGGGCTCTTCGCCGACACCGGCTCGGCATTGGCGTTGCTCAGGGCGCGGGGCCTATGCTCGTCTCGCGCGCTGGGCTCGCTCGGCGCCCAACCCAGGGGTCCTCATGATCATCACCCGCACCGCGGCGTTCGCCGCGCTCGCTTCGCTCGTGCTCGCGCTCCAGGCCGCGTCTGCGTCCGCGCAGGTCGTCATCCAAGGGGAGGTCACCGCCCAGCCCGACCAAGGTCAGGTCCAGGGCAACGTCGTCGTCACGCAGACGCCGCCGCCCGCCTACGGCGGCTACACGGATGCCCCCGCCGGCGGCTACGCAGTGCAGCCGCAGCAGGTCGCGCCACAGTGCCCGGCCGGCGCGCAGATGATGCCCAATCGCTGGGGCCAGCCGGTCTGCATGCACGAGGTCACCAGCCACCGAGTCAGCGGTGGCCTGCTCGGCGGCGGCATCGGCCTGCTCGCCGGCGGCTACGTGCTGGAGGTCTTCGTCACGCTCTTCAGCGGCATCGTGGGCGCATTCTCCACGGGCCCCGACTACACGGCGGAGCAGCTCAACAACTACGTGACCTTCGGCTTCATCCCGGTGATCGGTCCGTGGGTGCAGCTCGGCTTCGCGCCGCCCTTCGCGGACACGAGCCTCTACGCGGTGCTCGTGCTCGAGGCCCTCGCACAAGCCGGCGGCATCGTGATGATCGTCTTCGGCGTGATGGGCGAGGACGTGACCGAGTGGCGCCCCGTCGCGGGCCTCGATCTCCGCGTGCGCCCGATGCTCGGCCAGACCAACGGCCTGAGCGCCGAGCTCCGCTTCTGAGTTTCCTGGGTCGAGGGACCTCCGGCCCCTCGAGCTCCCCGTCGCTCACTTCGTCGCTTTGCTCCTCGCATCGCTCCCGCTCCAGGGGTGAGCTGCGCTCACCCCGCCGCGAGGCGCCCCAAATCGATTCTCTCTCGGTCCCTAAGAGAGCAGCAGCCTGGACACCACGCAGGCGCGGGCGGGTTCAGATCATCACGAGGCCGCGGCGCGCTGCGATGACCACGGCCTCGGTGCGGGTGCCGGCGCCGAGCTTGAGCAGGATGCCGTTCACGTGGAACTTCGCCGTGTGCTCGCTGATGCCGAGGCGCTTGGCGATGCGGCGGTTCGAGAAGCCCTGCACGAGCAGCTCCACGACCTCTTGCTCACGCGCGGTGAGGTGGGTCTCGGGCTCGTTCTCGTTCTTGCCCTGGACCAGGGCGAAGTCGACCACGGTCAGGCCCGAGGCGACCGCGTCGAGCGCGGCCTTGATCCGCGCCACGTCGGCCGCGCGACGCACGGCGCCGCGCGCGCCCTTGCTGACCGCGGCGCGAGCCTGGGGCTCGTCGGCGAGCAGGACGACGGCGGGGATCTTCAGCTCGGCGAGCTGCGCGAGCGCCTCGTCGAGCTGATGACGGCTCGCCTTGGCCTCGTCCGCATCGACGCGCTTTCCCGGCGCGGGCACGGGCGAGGTGACGGGGCCGACGTCGAGGAGGGCGACGTGCGCGTGGGCCTCGCGGTCCTCGAGCGCGACGTCGCGTCCGAGCTGTGCGAGCTGGGTGGCGAGGGCGCTCTTGGCGAGCGGGTCCCGCCCGAGCAGCATCACGCGCAGGGGCTCACCGACGGTGGGACGACGAAGCGGGCTCGTGTTCGACATGGGAAAAGACCCTGGGTCGTGATCGAGCCCGGTCAACGGGGTAGGTGCGACCGCCTTGCACGACGGCGCTCGTCCACGACCTCGCCACGTGCCGAATTCTCCTTGAGAAGCGTGTACTTGCGGCGCACTGGCCCGATCCGCCGCGCGAAGTGTGAAGCAGTGTTGCCGTCAGGCCGCGCGCGGCGACCCTGTCGGTCTCGGTAGGCTGGGTCTCGGTAGGTTGGGTCTCACCCCTTCGCCTCGTGCTCGATGACGAAGACCTTCGGGAACTCTCCCGCCTCGAGCAGCATCGCCTTGCAGCGGGGGCACTGCTCGATCTCCACGAAGGTCGTGCTCCAGCTCAGGAGCACCTCGTCGAGGTTGCCCAGGCACCCCGGGCAGGCGAGCCGCGTGCCCCTGCGGTGGCGCTCGCTCTTGCCGCCACCGACGGCGAGCGCCTTCATGAGCTCTTGCACGACCGGCCCCGGGATCAGGCCCACTCCGCAGCGCGGACAGCGGTACCCCGTGGCCTCGAAGCCCGCGAGATCGCGATAGCCGCCGGCGCCTCGCGGGATGCTGATCGAGATCGTCTCGAGGCGGTGTGCGCAGCGCGGGCAGGCCTCCGACATCAGCGTCGACATGTCTCGAGGCTACCAAGGACGCGCTGTCCATGGCCCCCTCGAGGAGTGCCCGGGGCGCTGTCGCGGGCTACCCTCGCTCGATGTCGCGCGCCTCCAAGCTTCTTCTTCCGCTTCCCCTCTCGCTCCTCGCCCTGGCCGCCTGTGATGGTGGCGGAGGGGACATGCCGCCCACGGGCGTGGTGGGTCGCCCCGATCCGATGCCCGGGCCCTCGACAGCGGAGGACATCGATGGCGACGGCGTCGCGAACGCGGACGACAACTGCCCCTCGCTCGCGAACGCCGACCAGCGCGACGTCTGCAACTATCCGAGCGCGCAGCCCACGGCCACCGGCGACACCTCGGCCGATGGCCTCGCCCTCTTGAACTTCTATCGCTCCATGCTCGGTCTCGATTCGGTCACCGAGGATCCCGAGCAGAGCCGCACCTGTCAGGTGCACCTCGACTACCTCCAGGCCTACGCCGAGGCGCAGGGCCTGCCCTACTACCTCGAGCACCAGGAGGATCCGGCCTCGCCCGACTACAGCGAGGAGGGCAACCAGGCAGGCATCGACTCGGTGCTCTCGTATGGCCAGGGCGACATCCGTCAGGCGATCGATGGATGGCTCGCGACCCTCTACCACCGCCTGCCGCTGATCGATCCGGGCCTGCGCGCCGTGGGCATCGCGTTCGACTCGAATTACGCGTGCATCCAGTACCGACCGGGTACGGTGGGCTCGGTCACGGCCGATCATCCCGTGCTCTGGCCCATCGCCGACGGCACCTTCACCAACGCGACGTTCGGTGGCTCCGAGAGCCCCTGCCCCACGGTCGAGGATCCGCTGAACGCGAGCGAGTGTCCGCCGAGCGGCACGATCGCGTCGCTCGGTCTGCACGACGCGCGCTCGATCTCCGACGTCACGGGTCACCTCCACCGCCTCGACACCGGCGAGGAGCAGACGCTCTTCCACATCTGGTACGACGGCGGCCCGAGCGAGCACGAGCAGGCAGGCTACGTGGAGCACACGATCGCGCTCGTGCCCGAGGTGGGGAGCTCGCTCGCACAGACCGACTACGAGGCCGAGATCTCCGCGACGGTCGATGGTGCGCCGTACACCTTCCGCTGGCGCTTCGGCTTCGGTGGCGCGCTCGATCAGAGCACGACGTGCGATCTGTGGATGCAGCAGGACTTCGCGCACGCGATCGCCTCGAACGGCGGCACGGTCAACGGACGCATCTGCGCCAACCCCGACTTCTTCCGTCTGCAGGCGGGCTCCGACTACCGCGTGCAGGTCCGCTTCGATCGCCACGTGGGCCAGCTCGACGCGTACCTCTACGACGGCGCGCAGAACCTCATCGAGACCAGCACCGAGAGCGACGGAAGCCACTTCTTCCTGCACGCGCCGGGCGGCGGCTACCTGGAGATCCGCGGCCGCGACGGCCAGATGGGTGCGTACCGCTTGCTCGTCGAGCGGATCTGACGCTCGGCGCCGACGATGCCCAAGACCAACGCCTGCCGCATCCTCGATCAGCTCGGCATCGTCTACGAGCTGCGTGAGTACGACGTCGACCTCGACGATCTCTCCGCGGGGCGCGTGGCCGAGAAGGTCGGCCTGCCGCTCGAGCAGGTGTGGAAGACGCTGCTCCTGCGCGGTGACGCCAAGGAGCACGTCTTTGCGGTCGTGGCCGGCGACGCGGAGCTCGACCTCAAGGCCTGCGCGCGCCTCGCGGGCTTTCGCGCGTGCGAGCTCGTGCCGCTCAAGGACGTGCAGCCGCTCACCGGCTACGTGCGCGGCGGCGTGACGGCGCTCGCCGCGAAGAAGGCCTTCCCGGTGATCGTCGACGAGCTGATGGAGGTGCACGACGTGGTCAGCGTGTCCGCGGGACAGCGAGGCACCCAGATCCTCGTCGCGCCCCGCGACTACCTCCGCGCCACGGGCGCCAAGACGGGACCGATCGCGCGCCTGCCCTGATCGGTACGCGCCTGGCCTGATCGCGACCCGTCGCGCGTCTGGTGCGCGAGCAGGCGTCGGGCGATGCTCGACGCATGCGGAAGTGGCCCTCGCTGCGCGCCTTCACGTGCTCCGCGCTCGCCGTCGTTCTCGTCGGCTGCGGCGGGAGCCCCGTCGTGCGCTTGCTCGAGGACCAGCACGAGCGCGCGCGTCTCGGCACCGTGCGAGGCGAGGTGACGCTCGCGACGACGCCCACGGGCGCGCCCCTCCTGGTGGCGATCCTGCGCGTGCCCGAGCACGGCGAGGATCCTCTGCAGATCGTCGACTACGAGCTCTTGCCCAGCGCCGGCGCGTACTCGTTCTTCGTGCCGCCCGCGCGCTATCGCGTCATCGCGTTCGAAGACCGCGATCGCGATCAGGAGTACGACGCCGACGAGCCCCTCGGCGCGTGGGACGGCTTCGCCGATGTCGTCATCGACGAGGGCGACACGCGCGAGCTCCCGATCGCCATCACGGCGGGCGTGCCGGGCCCCATGCCCGAGGTGCTCATGCCGACCGCGGAGACGCGGAGCCTGCACGTGGGCGACGTGGTGCCGCTCGCCGACGCGCGCTTCGGGCCCGAGGCGGGCGAGCGCGGGATGTGGGAGCCCCTCGCGTTCCTCGAGGAGCTCGGCGCGGGCCTCTACCTCGTCGCGCCGCACGATGCGTCGCGCACGCCCGTGATCTTCGTGCACGGGATGGGCGGATATCCCCAGGAATTCGAGGCGATCGTCGGCGCCCTCGATCACGGCCGCTTCGAGCCGTGGCTCGTGTCGTATCCGTCGGGCTGGGTGCTCGACGCCGTGGCGGACTACCTGGCGCGCGCGATCGTGGAGCTCGCCGAGACGCTGTGTGTGCCGCGTGTCTGCGTCGTCGCGCACTCGATGGGGGGCCTCGTCGTGCGTCGCGCGCTGCGCGTGCTCGACGAGCGCGGTCGGAGCGCGCTCGTGCGGGGCTTCGTGTCGCTGGCCTCGCCCTTCGGTGGGATCGCGAGCACCGCGACGGCGGTGCGCATGTCTCCGTTTCGCATCCCGTCGTGGCAGAGCCTCGTGCCCGACGGGCCGTTCCTGCGCGCGCAGTACGAGGTGCCTCTCTCGGCGAGCACCGAGCACACGCTCCTCTTCGCGTTCGACGGTCGCCACGCTGGCGACGGCGTCGTGCCGCTCACGAGCCAGCTCCGCGACGAGGCCCAGCGCGAGGCGCACGTCGTGCGCGGCTTCCACACCACGCACGTCGGCATCCTCCGCGACGAAGGCGCGCGCGCAACGGTGCTCGAGGCGCTCGATCGCTGCGTCGCTCCGTGAGACGAGCTGCGACGAACGCCACGAGCGCCTCGAGATCGCCATCGACCGGACACACGAGCTGCACGACTCCGCCTCCGATTCGTCGAAGCCGGACGCGGATCGAACGAAGGCTCACGCCGTCCCGATCGCGAGGAATGCGCGGCGCGGACGCTCGCGTTGGGCACGCCCATGGAACGAACGCGATGCACATGGGGCGCGCTCGCTGCGGCGGCGATCGGTGCCTGCACGACACCCAGCCCCGAGCCTCGTCACGCGCGCGATCACGACGCGTGTGTGTGCGACGGAGGCCTCGAGACACCCGGCGAAGACACTCCCAGCGACGAGACACCCGATCTTTTCGCGCCTTCGGCGCGGTCGGCGGGGGGAGTCGGCAACTCCCCCCCATTCCCCCCTGCTCGACGCTCCGGGGGCTTCACCCCCGAACCCCGCACGACCATTCGATCCCGAGAAACGATTGTTTCTCGGTCTCTCGGTGAAGCGGTGCTCGAGTTGCCCGACGAGCTCCTGACGTTCGACGACGTCGATCGGGCGCTCGCCATGGGCCTGCCCGATCCACGCGGTCTTCCTCTGCATCGCGTCTCCTTGCGTCGTCTCGATCCGCGCACGGGCGAGGCGCGTCTGGTCGAGGCCTCGGCCTTCGTGCTCCCCGACGGCGAGCACGCCCTCACGCTCGAAGGGATCGTCGAGCCCATCTTCTCGCTCGGTGAGCGTCGCGATCCGCGGCTGGAGCTCACGCGCATCGAGCGGAGCTGGCTCGACTCGGATCCACGCGCGCCGCTGCACGAGCCCGGGGTCTCGGGGGTGCTCTGGCTCGACCAAGCGCTCGTGGGCGATCCGTTGCGCGCGGGGAGATGCGAGGGTTGTCGCGGCGCGCGGGACGTGCGCTTCGTCGTCTCCGTCGAGCGCGCCCTCGAGGCCCTCGCGCTCCACGACGATCGCACGGCGATCGAGCACGGCCGGCTCGCCCACACGCTGCTCGAGGCGGGCCTTCACGATCCGCAGCTCGTCTCCGAGGCCTTCCGCGCGAGCTGGGTCGATCTGCTCCTCGACCTCGAACGACGTGAGCGCGAGCTCGAGGAGGCTGCGTGGGTGCCGCCGCTCGATCTCGAGCACGCGTCCATCGCCGAGCTGGTCGATGCGCTCGACGAGCTCGACGGACCGCCGAGCAGCCTCTCGAGCCGCACCGTGATCGTGCGTCATCCGATCGGTCGTGCCCTGATGTCGCGCGGATCTGCGGCGATCGAGGCCCTCCTCGATGCGTTCGTGCACGACACGCGCGTCACCCGCATCGTGCGCGCGCCCGGCTCGGTGGTGACCGTCTCGTACGCCGCGCTGAACCTCGTCTACGCGATCGCCGACCTGGCCCCGGCCGAGCCCGGCCTCGCGATCGCCGACCTCGTCGACGACCTCTTCGCGAAGCGCGCGAGCCTCGAGGAGAGCGCCGCGCGCGTGCGCACGTTCCTCGCGACACGCGGCGGCCTCGCGCCCGAAGAGCGCTGGTACCGGGCGCTGCGCGATGGTCCCGATCGCGACCGCGCCGCCTGGATGATCACGCGCCCTCGCGAGCTCGCGCGCGCCGACTCGCGCACGCGACCGTACGGTGACGATCTCGAGCCCAAGGCGGAGGGTGTCGCGGGCGAAGCGCTGCGCGACGTTCGCTCCCCGAGAGACGGAGAAGCCATCGGGGCAGAGCCCCCAGCGCGCGGCGCGGGAGCGCTGCGCAGAGATCCGAGCGTGTCGGAGCTCCTCGCTGCACGCGTCGTGCGACACCGTCACCGCGCGGACTGCCTCGCGCTCGCGCGCTTCGCGCGCTGGGATCCGTCAGGCGCGAGCGCGCTGCGCACGCAGCTTCGACGTCGCTACGATCGTCGTCATCGCTGCGAGTGACCAGCTCAGCGCCAGGGGTCGGCGAAGCGCGGGTCGTGGAGGAAGGTCTCGTCGGTGAGCGATTCGAGCAGCGCGAGCAGATCGGCGCGCTCACCGTCCGACAGCGTGAAGCCGTGGAGGAACACGTTCTTGAGCGGGCTCTCGCTGCCCACGCCTGCATTCGGGCCCGACTCGATGGTGCGGCCGCCCGCGGCGTAGTGATCGAGCACGGCGTTCAGATCCACGACCGTGCCGTCGTGCATGTAGGGCGCGCTCGCCGTGATGTTCCGGAGCGTGGGCGCGCGGAAGTGGCCCATGTCGCGCGGCTCGCCGGTGAGCTCGAAGAGGCCGCGGTTCGGGGCGGGATAGCCGCCCCGTCCGTCGATGTTGTAGAGCGCCGTGTTGTGGAACTGCACCTCGGGGATCCGTGTGCCGCCGTGCATGAGGTTGTCGGTGAAGTTGAAGCCACCGTGGCAGTGGAAGCACTCGCAGCGCTCGGAGTTGAAGAGGTCGAGGCCGCGCAGGGCCGACTCGCTCAGCGCGGTGCGATCGCCCCGGTAGACGTAGCGATCGTAGGGTGAGTCGAACGAGAGCATCGTGCGCTCGAAGGCCGCGATCGCGCGCACCGCGTTGGCGATCGTGATCGCGTCCGCCTCGCCAGGAAACGCCTCCGCGAAGAGGTCGGGATAGAGCGGCTCGGCGTGCAGGCGCGCCACGAGCTCGTCTTCCATGTTCGAGAGGCCGAGCTCGACGGGGTGCTCGCCGAAGATCGGCACCATCGCCTGATCCTCGAGCGAGACGAGCGACGGGTTGGCCCACGTCTGCACGGGGTTGTAGGCGACGTTCGTGAGCCCCATCGCGTTGCGCGGCGTGTGATCGCCCGTGGAGCCAGTGGCCACGGGCATCCCATCGGTGAACGCGCGCTCCTGCGCGTGGCAGCTCGCGCAGCTCTGCGTCCGGTTGCCGCTCAGGCGCACGTCGTAGAAGAGACGACGACCGAGCTCCACCTTCGCGGCGTTCATCGGGTTGTCCGCAGGCACTGCGGGCGCCGGGATGCCCGGCGGCAGCTGCCAGTCCCACGCGGGCTCGCTCTGGCAGGAGCCGAGCGCGGCCGCGAGCGCGACGAGGCCCATCGACGCGAGCGCGGGCCCCCGCGGTGAAGAGGAGGGCTCCACCAGCTCCGTGCGCGTCGACCCGTGCATCAACGCGCCTCCACCGTGAAGATCGTCTGCGTCGTCGCGCTCGGAAGTCCGACCGTGCCGAACCACGCGGCGCAGTCCGGATCGGAGGTGCCCGACATGCAGCCCGGATCGCCGCCCATGTCGTGATCGAGATCGAGATCGGCGAGCCACGAGGCCACGTCGAGCACGAACGTGTGCGTGCCCGGCGTGAAGCCCGCGGGCAGCGGAATCTCGAGATCGGGGCGGTTGCCGTTCGCGCACGTGCGCGTGCCCATCGTCGCGTCCCCCGTGCAATTCGTGGCGCCGAGGTGGAAGACGATGCCGCTCGGCACTCCGGTCGTTCCGGCCTCGAAGCGGAGGAACTTGTAGCCGGCCTGCCAGCCCCAGTACATCGAGGTCAGGTTGAGCGGAGAGGGCTGGCCGCCCGAGTCGAGGTGGTTGCGCGACTCGGGCACGCCGATGCGAAGACGCAGGGCCGTGTACGGGCCGGCCTCCGCGACGGTGCCCGTGAGCGTCGTGTGCGTCGGGGCGTTGCCCGCCTCGCGCGCGGCGCCGCCGGTCTCGAAGTCGAGCAGCGCCACGCTGCCGTTCTGGAAGTCGTCGTCGTCGAGCGTGAGGGGCACCTCGTGACCGCTCGCCGTCACCAGGCGGACGTCGTGCACGTAGAGGCGGAGATCGTAGGCGGTGAGCGAGGTGCTCGTGGCGCCGACGCCGTCGTAGGTCTGACCGCACGCGAAGGCCGCGTCGCCCACGCGCGCCTCGAACGAGAGCTCCACGCTGGTGCCCGCGGGCGTCGAGGGCCCACAGCTCGCCATCGCGAGCGCGAAGAACACGGGGGGGACGAGCGACGTGGGGCGGAGCGCGATCGACGACATGGGCACCTCGTGGGGCAGCCGCGGTGGGGGCTGCCGATCGCTCGGCATGTAGGCCTCGTCGCGGAGATAGCGCATGCGGTGAATCGTCGCACACGGGCCTCCGCGCGATCGCACGGGCGCTGGGTCACGGGCGCTGGGTCACGGGCGCTGGATCACGGGCGCTGGGTCACGGTGCTCGCTCGAGCCGTCCTGCCACGACGTGGAAGTCGGTGCGTGCGTCCTCGACGTGGATCAGCGCGGCCTGGGTCGTGGTGAGGAAGACCTGCCCGCCCATGCGCGCGAGCAGGCCGAAGAAGCGACGGTTGCGCGTGGCGTCGAGCTCGCTCGAGACGTCGTCGAGCAAGAGGATCGGCACGCGCCCCGTGCGGTGCGCGAGCACCTCGAGCTCGGCCACCTTGAGCGCGAGCACGAGCGCGCGCTGCTGCCCTTGCGATGCGTGGTGCTTGGCGCTTCGCTCCTTCACGCGGAGCGCGACGTCGTCGGCGTGCGGGCCCTCGGCGGTGAAGCCGCGCAGCACGTCGCGCTCGAGGCTCTCGGCGAGCGCGTCGAGCAGGGCCCTCTCGGTGGGCTCCACACGCGGGCTGAACGCGATCTCGAGCGGCACCGTGGTCTCGAAGAGCTCGTGCCACACCTCGGTCGCGCGCGGGCGCAGGTCGGACACGAGCCTGTCGCGCGCCTGCCCGAGGATTGCGCCTGCGGCCGCGAGCACACCGTCGAAGGCGGTGACCGCGCGGCGGTTCACGGGCTCCTCCTTGAGCAGGCGGTTGCGGCTGCGCAGGGCCTTCACGTAGCTCGCGAGCGTGGTCGCGTAGGTGGGATCGATCTCCGAGAGCACCTCGTCGAGCAGCGCGCGTCGGCCCTCGGGGCCGCCCTGCGCGAGCGCGAGATCCCCCGGATGAAAGAGCACCGCGGGCAGCACGCCGAGCCACGCGAGCCCCGAGCGTGGGCGCTTTCCGTCGAGCTTGGGCTGCCGGGCCTGCCCGCGTCGCAGGCCCACCTCGAGCGTGCGCGCGAGCGGACGCGCGTCGGCCACGATCGACACGTAGGCCTCGTCGCGATCGGTCGCGACGAGCTCGTCGGTGCCCGCGCCGCGGAAGCTGCGCAGCGTGGCCGCGTAGTGGATCGCCTCGAGGAGGTTGCTCTTGCCCTGGCCGTTGTCGCCCGCGATCACGTTGAGGCGTGGGCCCGGCGCGAGCTCGAGCGGCACGAGGTTGCGGAAGCCGCTCGCGCGGAGCGAGCGCACGCGATGCGCGTCGGGGGCCGCGGTCATACCGTCGTCACACCGTCGTCCGACCGCCGTCGTACCGCCGCGCCGACCTCATCCCTCGTCCTCGCCCTCGCCGCGCACGCCGTGCTTCTTGGCCAGCTTGTGGAGGTACTTGCGATCCATGTCGGCCGCGCGCGAGGCCGCGGAGAGGTTTCCGTGGTGTCGCTCGAGGAGCCACGTCACGTAGGACTTCTCGAAGCTCGCCTCCCACTCCGCGCGCGTGTCGCGATAGCTCTTGTGCGGGTCGAAGCTGGCCGGCGCGAGGGGCGAGGCGCTCGCGGGCGCGGCGGCCATGGGCAGCGCGCCGCCGGGGATCGCCGGCAGGCCCTGCGCGCGCGCCAGGTAGCTCGCGCGCTCGAGCACGTTGCGCAGCTCGCGCACGTTGCCGGGCCAGTCGTGGGCCGAGAGCGCGTCGAGCGCCTCCTTGGCGAGCGGCAGCGGCGGCTCGTTCTTGCCTTCGTTCTTCGCGAGGTCCGCGAGGATGCGCGCCGCGAGGAGCGGAACGTCCTCCCGGCGCTCGCGGAGCGCGGGCATCTCCACCGGCACGACCGCGAGGCGGAAGTAGAGATCCTCGCGGAATTTCCCGCGCGCGACCTCCATCTTCAGGTTGCGCTTGCTCGCGGCGATCACGCGGATGTCGACGCGGATCTCCTTGTTGCCGCCCACGCGTCGGAACGCGCGCTGCTCGAGCGCGCGCAGGAGCTTGGGCTGGAGATCGAGCGGCAGCTCACCGATCTCGTCGAGGAAGAGCGTGCCGCCGTTGGCCATCTCGAACGCGCCCTGTCGGCTCGCCGTCGCGCCCGTGAACGCGCCCTTCTCGTGACCGAAGAGCTCGCTCTCGATGAGCGTGCCGACGACCGCGCCGCAGTCGACCACGACGAAGGGCTTGCCCTTGCGGGGCGAGGCGGCGTGGATCGAGCGCGCGAGCACGTCCTTGCCCGTGCCCGTCTCGCCGCCGATGAGCACCGTCGCGTCGGTGGGCGCGAGGCGCTCGAGCAGGCCGAAGATCGCGCGCATCGCGAGGGAGCGGCCCACCACCTCGCCGAGCTCGCCCTTGTCCGACGGCATGAGCTCGATGCGCTCCGCGAAGGGGCGCACCTTGATCTCGACCTTGCCGACGGTGATCACGGCGCCCGGCTTGAGCCAGGCCTCCTTGATCTCCGCGCCGTCGAGCAGCGTGCCGTTCGTCGAGCCGAGATCGCGGAGCAGGTAGCCCTTGGGCTCGCGCACGATCTCGCAGTGCGCGCGCGACACCGTGGTGTCGGAGAGCACGAAGTCGTTCTCGGGGCTCTTGCCGATGCGGAAGAGGTCACGATCGATCATGCGCTCGTGCCCGCGCTCGGGCCCCGAGAGCACCGTGAGCGCGCAGCGCGAGAGCTCGAGGATGCGCGGATCCGCCGCATGCGAGGTGCCCAGAACCGTGCTCATGACGAGGCTCGCATCGTACTCGAACCCACGCGCTCGCTCCCAGCGTCGATCGGTGCCTCGCGTCCCATCGCGCGCGCGAGCCGCCGCGCGCTCGCGGCTACGGCGCTGCGATGCGTCGGGCGCGGAGAAAGAGCGCATCGCGCTCGCGCTGCGGCACGGGCCAGCGCGTCTCCCCGGTGCGTTGGCATGCGCGCGCGAGCTTCTCGGCCTCGTGCCGGTAGAAGCGATCGAGCGCCGCGAGGTCTGCCTCCACGGTCTTGGCGTCGCGTCGCGCGCGCGGCTTGTCGAGGAGGGAGAACGCGAGCGCGGCGAGCGCGTCGCGCGAGCTGCCGCGGAGAAACGCGCTCCAGCGCTCCTGCCAGCCGGCGTCGAGCTTGCGGATCTCGAAGCACCACGTGCGCGTGCCTCTCTCGCGTCGCGCGGTCCTCTCGCGGTGCCCGATCATGGCGAGCAGCCGGACCCACGCGAAGAAGGCCTCGCCCGTGATCTCGCGCGAGCGATAGGCGCCGTGCCACGCGAGCTCGGGGTGCTCCTCGGGCGCGCTGGAGAACGCGAGCACCGCGTGGCCCTTGCCCCGCTCGCCGAGGCCGACGAACGGATAGAGGAACGAGAACGCGCCTGCGACGTTCCAGCGCGGGCGCAGCGCCTGGATCAGCGCGGTCTCGCGCAGCTCGGCCTCGAGCTCGTTCGCGCACGCCTCGAAGACCACCGACGCTGCGCTCTTCACGATCTCGCGCATCTTGCGGTGCTTCTTGCGTCGCGTGGCGTGGCGGTACTGCGAGAGCCGCCGCCGGAGGTTCACCGCCTTGCCCACGTAGACGACGGTGCCCGCGGCATCGAGCACGCGATACACGCCCGGCGTGCGGGGCACCTTCTCGAGGAAGTCGTCACCGAGCCGTCGATCGAACGCGCGCGTCACGTGGCCGCGAAGCTAAACAGAATCGCGCGGGTCTGCATCCGACCCGCCGGAGGAAGGGCGACACAGGGATCGGCGTCTCGGTGAGTCCCTAGCGCACCGATCCGTTTGATTCCCCCAGGAATCAAATGGACTCGGGGCTCTTGGGGGAGTGGGGCCCCGACGAATTCACTTCGGCGGGGCGAGGGGACACGCGTCCCCTCGGAAAACACAGTTTTTTCGCGCCTTCGGCGCGGTCGGGGGGAGTCGGCAACTCCCCCC
>JAIBCE010000441.1 GCA_019694315.1 Sandaracinaceae bacterium | reverse complement strand
ACGTAGTGGAACGCGTTGCGGATCGACTCGTCGTCGAGGCCGAGGTTCATCTGCCACTCGGGCAAGAGGAGCAGGCGCGTGGTCGGGTCCTCGAGGAAGTCGCGGCCGCTCTGGAAGGGCATGGTGATCGCGCGGAAGTCGACGTCGACGTCGACGAACCCGAGCGCCTCCATCTCTTCGGCGAGCGACTCGGGGGTGGGGCGGAGCGAGACCGCCTGCTCGACCGCGTCGGCGACCTTCTTCTGATCGAACTTGGTCGCGTGCTCGCGCAGGAGATCGGCGAGCTCGGCGAACGAGCCGCGCAGGGGCAACGCGAGCAGCAGCTGTCCTCCGGGGACGAGCACGCGCGCCGCGTCCTCGACGAACAGCACGCGGCTCGCGGCGCGGCCGGGCGGCTGCAGCACCAGCGCGTGGGTGAACGACTGATCGGGCATCGGCGAGGGGAAGCCCTCGAACAGCCGGTAGTCGGCGGAGAGATCGGGCGTGGCCGCGGCCTTCGCGCGCGCGAGCTCGAGCGCCGCGAGCGAGGGATCGGTGCCGACGAGGCGCATCGGCCCGAGCGCCTCGACCAGCAGTCGGTCGGGGAAGCCCGTGCGGCAGCCGAAGTGCGCGACGATCGCGTCGCCCGGGTTGTGCGGCGGCGACACCATGTCGAGCACCAGCTCGCCGAAGTGGCGCAGGTAGCGCGGGTTGACGAAGGTCTCGAAGATCGCGGCGTCGCCAGGGGCGAGCGGCGTGACCACCGAGTGCTCCACGCGCTCACGCGCGGCGGCGACGTCGACCAGGCCGCTGCTCGCGTCGGCGGGAGGGATGCGGCCGCGGTTGCTCACCGACGACGTCCTCCGCCCTGTCCGCCGGGGCGACCACCACCACCCTGCGGGTTACGCACGGGAGGGGGCGGCGGGCCCTTGCGACCGGGGTGCTCGGGGGCCGGCGCGCCCATGCCCGAGCCCTCGTCGATCATCGCGATGGCCTCTTCGGCGAGCGCGCCGATCGAGGCCTGGGCGTCGGCCTCTTCTTCGTCGAGCTGCACGGTGCGCGGATCGCGGGTGAGCTTCTTGAGCTCGGGGATGGCGGCGTGATCGCCCAGCGCCGCGAGCGCCTCGATCGCGGAGGCCACCACCTCGGCGTCGGCGTGCGCGAGGTAGCCGCGGAGGATCTTGGGCACGCCGGGCTCGCCCACCTCGGCGACCACGTAGGGCAGCTCGCGGAGCGCCTGGTTGTCGCGGGCGAGGCGCTTGGCCGCGCGCTCGGTCGCCTCGGCGACCTCCTTGAAGCGATCGAACGCGAGATCCTGCATCGCGCGCCCCGCGGTGAAGCGCACCTCGGGCTCCTCGGAGCCGAGCAGGTCGATCAACATGTCGCACACCTCGGGGCCCTCGAGCTCGCCGAGCACCTCGGCGAGGGGCACGAGCGCGGCCGCCGCCTCGGGGCCCTCACCGTTGCCCAGACCTTCGATCACGGCCTCGCGCAACGCCTCGACCGCGGCGCTGCGGGACTGCTCCGCGTCCTCGATCAACTCGTCCTGGAGCCGCCGCACCTCTTCCTCGGCGCGCTGGAGCTTCTCGATTCTCGCCTGGATGTCCTTCACGGATGCCACGGCGTGGCCAGTATGCTCGGGCTTTCCTGGCGGCAAGTCGCGCGGCAAGTCGCCGTCATCCGTCTTCGGCCGAGGCCGATGGGGCGGGTGTCGCACCCGCGCTCGCGAGATCGACGATCACCACCTTGTTCTCGCGCACACACGCGATCCGCTGGCCGCCGTCGGCGATCGCGCACTCCTTGAGGCTGGGGTAGAGCCCCTCGAGCTCCTTCACCCGGACGTAGGTGCTGCGGCCGCCCGCCGAGTCGTCGCGGCGGACCAGGCCGAACCGCGAGGGGACGACGAGGAACGAGCCGTTGGGCGACCGGGGCGCGCCCTGCACGAAGGGCCCCTGCACGGGCGCGTTGGGCGGTGGGATGGTGCCGCTCGCGCGCGCGCCGCTGTCGGTGACCACCGTGGCGGGGATCCACACGGGCTCGTGGGCCACCAACGTATAGAGACCTGATGGACCCCAGGCGACGGGCACGGCGGCGAAGGTGCCGCCGCCTCCGCTGCAGCGGCCCTGGCTCGTGACCGGCAGGAGCGGCAGGGCGAGCAGCGCGGCGCCGGTGGGGACGTCGTGGCCGGCCACGCGCGCCGCCAGGTGCGGGGCATCGCAAGGGTCGAGCACCGACGAGAGGCGCGCGTCCTTGCCGGGGAGCGCGACCTCCCACGGCCAGCTGGGCACGTCGTCGGCGTCGCGCTCGTCGAGCGTGGTCGGGTCGACGCGGAAGACGCCCGTGGTGGTGCGGACCAGGAGCTTGCCCGACGGCTCGAAGGCCAGCGCTCCCCACGCGGGCGCGCCCTTGTTGGGCGTGTGGGGCGGGACCTTGGGCTCGCGCATCGTGCCCCAGCTCGCGGTCGTCGCGGAGTCGAGGAGCTTGTCGATCTCGTCGCGCGTCTTCTTGGTGCGCGCGAACGAGGCCGAGGCGAGCCGCTCGCGCACGGCGAGCGCCACGAGCAGATCGTTGCCCGCGAGCGAGGCCTTGATCTCGGCGAGGCCGGCGTCTTCGAGCGCCTTCGACGGGCCGCACGCGACCCCGCGCTCGCCGCCGAGCTCGAGCCAGGGCGCGCCGCCCTCTGCGCAGAGCGCGCCGTGGAGGACGCGCAGGCGACGCACGAGCGACAAGGCGCCGCCGGGAGAACCCTTCTTGCCCGAGCGGGCCAGCGCCTGCGCGGCGATCGACTGGAACGAGGCCTCGGGGAACTTGCGGTCACGCGAGAGGCCGGCCGGCCGATCCCAGTACGGAAGCCGCGCGAGGACCTTGTCGCCCGGCTCCCACGGCGCGCCGCCGCCCTCGAGCGCGAGCTTGATCTCCGGGTCGTCGATGCCGTCGCCGTCGGTGTCGCTCGCGTCGATCTCGAGGTTGACCTGGAAGCCGTCCGGCGGCTCGCCCAGCCGCGCGCTCCAACGGATCGAAGGCGTGGGGGCGAAGGCGGCGAAGAGCATCCGTCGGGCGGCGGGCGCGCCGTCGCCGCAGTTGGGGCGCAGATCGAGCGCGACGCTGTGCGGGCCGACGAGCACGAGCATGGTCGGCGAGGGCTTCGCGAGGCACGGCGCGGGGAGCGAGACGTCGGCGCCCGCGGTGGTCCCGGTGACGGCGCGACCAGGCAGGAGGCCCGAGCTCGAGCCCTTGTGGAAGCGGAGCTCGCCGCCACCGCCACCCGGCGGTTGGGTCCAGGCCACGACGTCCTTCAGCCCGTCGCCGTCGACGTCGCGCGCGAGGGCGGCGACCACCACGCTGCCCGACGGCGCGTCGATGGAGAGCCCCTCGACGGTGAAGCGTGCCGCCCCCGTCGGGGCGAGCGTCGACTGGACCTTCTGGAATCCAGCTTTGCTGCCGCCGTCGAGGGCCGCGTCGGTGGCCGCGACCTCACCGTCCTTCGCGGCCGACGCGCCTGCGTCCTCGAGAAAGGGCACATAGGGAGTGCTCTTCCCACACGGGCCCGAGCACCCGGCCCACAGGAGGGGCGCCGCCGTCCCCAGAATCGTCCATCGCCAGCGCACGTGCGTCCCTTAGAGCAACGGCCGGCGGAGGTCTCTTCTTTCGGTTCCGCTTCGTTCCCGTGCCCCACCAAGGATCCTTGGAATTCGAGGGCTGGGCCCTCGAGCTCCCGGAACGGCTTCGCTCCCCGAATTCGAGGGCTCGGCCCTCGAGCTCCCGGACTGGCTCCGCCATCCCGCGGCGAATTCCCCCGCGCCGTCGGACACATACGGTAGTCTGCGCCACGAATGTCCCAACGGGGGCGCCCGGAGAACCGAGGCGAGCAGCTCGGCAAAGCACTCGCGCGTGCCCTTTCGGGGGCGACGCTGGGCGAGCGCTGGATCGTCGAAGGCCTGATCGGCGTCGGCGGGATGGGCGTCGTGCTCGGCGCGACGGACGGTCCCGACGGCGCGCCCGTGGTCGCGAAGGTCATCGCGCCGCAGCTCGCGCCCGCGCAGTGGGCCGCGTTCGTCAAAGCCTCGCGGCGCGAGGCGCTCGCCCTCCGTCGGCTCTCCGATCGCCGCCCGCCGAGCCCGTACATCGTCCGCTTCTTCGACGAGGGCGAGGTCGAGGTCCCGATCCTCTCCAAAGCCACGGGCGCCAAGGACGAGACGATCCCCATTCGTTACCTGATCCTCGAGTACGTCGACGGCGGGCCGCACGGGACCACGCTCCACGATCGCATCCACCGCTCGCTCAAGGAGACGGGCAAGGGCTTCGCGCCGCAGCGCGCGCGGCGCATCCTCCGGCACATCGCGCGCGCCCTGGGCGACATCCACGCCGAGCGCCTCATCCACCGCGATCTCAAGCCGACCAACGTGCTGGTGGCCGGCCCGCCCGGCGAAGAGGTGGCGAAGGTCACCGACTTCGGCATCGTGCGCGTGCAGGACGACGCGTCGCACGCCGGCGTGGTGGCCGTGTCCGTCGGCTACTCGGCCCCCGAGCAGTACGTGCCCGGCAACACGCAGGTCGGCACGCAGTCCGACATCTTCTCGCTCGGCGCGCTCGCCTACGAGGTGCTCACCGGCTGCGCGCTGTTCCCCCAGGAGGCGCAGGCCTCGCTCAGCGCGGCGCGAAGGCCGCATCGCCACTCGCTGCTCGACGCGCCGACGGTGCACGGCGCGTATCAGCACGCGGTCGAGCAGGTGCAGGCCATCGACAAGCTCATCGCGCAGGCCACGTGGCCCAAGCTCGAGGGGCGCCCGCACGACGTGCGCGAGCTGTGGCGCGCGCTCGACGCGCAGCTCGCCGCGCTCGAGACGATCGTCGCGCCGACGAGCGAGGTGGGCACCGCGCACCGCATGTCGCTCGGCACCATGCCGGCGGCCCGCGCGGAGATCATCGCCGGCATCGTGCCGGCCGTCCCGCCGGGCAAGCCGTCGCCCGAAGACACGGCGCCGCGCGAGGAGCCCTGGCACTGGCGCGTGCGCGGCGTCGATCAGGGGCGCAAGGCGGTCACCGACGTCGCCTTTGGCGAGGACGGCAAGGCCCTCGCGGTCGGCGCGCAGGGCGTGCGGTTCTGGGACGGCGGCGCCTGGCTCGAGATCCCGCTCCCCGACGGCCTCTCGCGCGATGCGTTCACCTGCGTGGCGCGCCTCGATCCCGACCGCTACGCGCTCGGCGGCCCCCAGGGCCTGCTCGCGTTCCTCACGCGTGGCTCGTGGCAGCTGCTCCGCGGCACCGATCCCACGATCGAGTACACCGCGCTCTGGGGCAACGAGCAGGGCATGCTGGTGGCCGCCGGTCGTCGGCCGGGGCGCAGCGCCGTCGTGTGGTGCGCGCGCGGCGGCGAGTGGCTCGCGCCGAAGAAGATGCCCGGGGTGCGCGCGCTGTGGTCGCTCGCGCCGCACTCGGCCGGAGTGGTGCTGGCCGCGGGCGACGCGATGCCGCGCGAGGCGAGCCCGACCGCGACCACCGATCTCGACCTGCTCGTGGGCGCGCTGGTCTCGGTCAACACCACCAACGGCGATCTGCGCGATCTGCGCCCGCTCGACGGCGAGATGCCGCGCCTCTCCGCGATCGACGCGAGCCGCTTCGGCGAGGCCGTGGTCGTCGGCGCCGAGGGCTTCGCCGCGCGCGTGGGCTTCGCGAGCAAGGGCGTCGAGATCCGGCCCGAGCGCGTCGAGACCCGACACGATCTGATGGGCGCGCGCTTCGACGCGGCGGCGCAGGTGTCGGCCGCGGCGCCCGGCCGCATCGTCGCGCGCGCGATCGCCGACGACGGTCGACCGGTGTGGCGTCGCCTCTGGTGGGGCGCGGGCGACGGCCCCTCGCTCATCCGCGTGTACGCGTCGGGCGATCGCCTGCT
>JAIBCE010000440.1 GCA_019694315.1 Sandaracinaceae bacterium | reverse complement strand
GGACATCAACGAGATCGCGTTCCAGACCAACCTCCTCGCGCTGAACGCCGCCGTCGAGGCCGCGCGCGCGGGCGACGCCGGTCGAGGGTTCGCGGTGGTCGCCGAAGAGGTGCGCAACCTCGCCGCGCGCTGCAAGGAGGCCGCCCGTCGGACCGAGGGCCTCATCGGCGAGTCGGTCGCCCTGACCGAGAGCGGCGAGGGCATCTCGCGCAGCGTGGCCAAGACGCTCGAGGAGATCGTCGGCGCCATCACCTCGGTGTCGTCGATCGTCTCCGAGATCGCGACCGCCAGCGACGAGCAGACCCGCGGCATCGAGCAGGTCACCCGCGCCGTCGGTCAGATGGACGAGGTCACCCAGCAGAACGCGGCGAGCTCCGAGGAGTCGGCGAGCGCGGCGCAGGAGCTCGCGGCCCAGGCCCAGGAGCTCACCGCCCTCGTCAGCCGGTTCCAGCTCGATCGCGAGACGAGCGTGCGCCAGGTCGTCCACGCGCCGCGCGCGCCCATGGTGCGGAGCAAGAGCCCGCCGTCACGGGTCGAGTCCTCGTTCCACTGAGGCATGGTGCCCCCCTGGATCGTTGGCCTATCTTGATGAGGCCGATGACAAGGGGGGCGCTGCGCTCGGGAGACGTCCTTTCGGACCGCTACAGGCTCGAGGAACGGGCGGGCGCGGGGGGCATGGGCGTCGTCCACCGCGCGGTGGACCTGCAGACCGGCACGGTCGTGGCGCTCAAGACGCTGCACGAGACCGACCCACAGATCGTGAGCCGCTTCGAGCGCGAAGGCGAGGTGCTGCGACAGCTCAGCGCTCCAGGGATCGTGCGATGCCTGGACCACGGCGTCACCCGCGAGGGAGACCTGTACCTCGTGATGGAGTGGCTGGAGGGCGAACCGCTCTCGGCGCGTCTCTCGCGGGGGCCGCTGCCCTTGCGAGAGACGCTCCTGCTCGCGCGCGGGGTGGCGCAGCGCTCGGCGTCGCGCACGCGCGCGGCATCGTCCACCGCGACGTCAAGCCCGAGAACCTCTTCCTCGTCGAGGGGGACGTGGCGCGCGTGAAGGTCCTCGACTTCGGGCTCGCCTGGCTCGCCAACGCGCAGAGTCGATTCACCGCACACGGCGCAATCGTCGGCACGCCCGGATACATGGCGCCCGAGCAGGCGCTCGCCGAACGCGCCCTCGATGCGCGGGCGGACGTCTTCTCGCTCGGCGCGGTGCTCTACCAATGCCTCGCGGGCCGCCCGCCGTTCGTGGCCGACCACCCGATCGCGCTGCTCGCCAAGATCGTGCTCGAGGACCCGCCCCGCGTCGGCGCGTCGCGCAGGGACCTCCCGCCTGCGCTCGAAGTGCTCGTGACGTCGATGCTCGCCAAGGACCGCGCTCGACGGCCCATCGACGCGAGCGCCGTCGAGGCCGCGCTCGAGCCGATCACCTCGGATTTCGTCGAGGCGACGACCACACGCTTCGCGGTGACGTCCCCCTCCGAGAAGGAGGTCGTGTGCATCGCGCTCGTCGCGCCCGACGCTCCCTCCGAAACGCTCAGCGACGTGGAGGCGCTTCGGGGGGAGCTCGCCTCCTACGGCGCGTCGGTCGAACAACTCACCGACGGAACCCTCGTCGCCCTGATCGCCGGGCGCGGCGCGGCGACCGATCGCGCGACGGCCGCGGCGCGGTGCGCGCTGACGCTGCGTGAGCGCCTGCCGCGCCGAGCCATCGCGCTGACCACGGGGCTCGCGGTGGTCGGCGCGGGGATGCCCTGGGGCGACGCGATCGATCGCGCAGCGGCGCGGCTCCTCGGGCACGACGACGCTGGCGTGTGGCTAGACGACGTGACCGCGAGCCTCGTGGGCGCGCGCTTCGAGGTCGAGTTGCGCGAGGGCCAGCCGCTCTTGCTCGGCGCACGCGAGGAGCTCGACGACACCCGTCTCTTCCTCGGCAGGGCTACGCCGTTCGTCGGCCGCGAACGCGATCTCTCGTTCGTGCTGGGTCTGTTCGAAGAGACGATCAGCGAGCGCGTCGGGAGCGCGGTGGTGGTCACCGCGCCCGCGGGCACCGGGAAGTCGCGGCTGCGCCACGAGATGCTGCGGCGCGTGTCGAGCGGCTTCCCCGAGACCGAGGTCTGGTTCGGTCGCGGCGATCCGGTGTCGGTCGGCTCTCCCTTCGCGCTGCTCGGGCCCGCGCTGCGTCGCGTCGCGGAGATCGTCGACGGCGAGCCGATCGACGTCCGTCGCCGGAAGCTCGCCTCACGCGTCGGACGGCACGTCGCTCCTCTCGATCGCGGTCGTGTGACCGACTTCCTCGGGGAGCTCGTGGGCGCGCCGACACCCGACCACGAAGCGAGCCTCCCGCTCCGCTCGGCTCGTCAGAACCCGATGCTGATGGCCGGCGAGGTGCTCCGCGCGTTCGAGGATCTCGTCGCGGCCGAGTGTGCGGTCCACCCGCTCCTGCTCGTCTTCGAAGACCTCCACTGGGGCGATCTGCCGAGCGTCCGCTTCGTCGACGCGGTGCTCCGCTCGCAGAGCGACGCGCCGCTCTTCGTGCTCGCGCTGGCGCGTCCCGAGGTCCACGAGCTCTTCCCCAACCTCTGGCGCGGCCGACGCGTGCAGGAGCTCGTGCTCCCCGAGCTCACGCGGCGCGCGTCGACCACGCTGGCCAGGCACGCGCTCGGCCCGTCCGCGTCCGAGGGGGTGATCGCGCGGCTGGTCGATCGCGCGGCGGGCAACCCGTTCTTCCTCGAGGAGCTGGTGCGCGCGCTCGCCGAGGGCCACGGCGAGACCAGCGACACGGTGCTGGTGATGATCCAGTCGCGGACCGAGGCGCTGCCCGCGCGCGAACGCCGGGTGCTACGCGCGGCGAGCGTGTTCGGCGAGGTGTTCTGGAGCGGCGGGATCGCGGCCGTCACGGGGAGCTCGCCCGACTCGATCGAGCCGCTGATCGAGTCGCTGATCGGTCGCGAGCTCCTGGTGCGACGGGCGACGGCCACGTTCCCTTCGGAGATCGAGCTGGCCTTCCGTCACGGTCTGGTGCGCGAAGGCGCGTACGCGACGTTGACCGACGACGATCGACGCGCCGCGCACCTCGCCGCGGGGACCTGGCTCGAGGGCGCGGGTGAGACGAACGCGCTGGTGCTCGCCGAGCACTTCGAGCGGGGAGAGAGGCCCGAGCGCGCCGCGACCCACTACGCGCGCGCCTCGCAGCAGGCGTTCGAGGGCGGCGACGTCCACCACGCGATCGCGTGCGCCGAGCGTGGTTTTGGGGCGAACGTGCAGGGCGCGCTGCGGGTCGAGCTCTTCGCGGCCGCGTGCACCGCGCACTCCTGGAGCGGCGGCTGGCGCGAGGCCGCGCGCTACGGCGACGCGCTGATGGCGCTCGTCCCGCGCGGCTCGCAGTACTGGTCGATGGCGGCGTCGACGGTCGCGTTCGCCGCGATCACGCTGGGTGAGCACTCGACGAGCGCTCCCGTCCTCGAGGCGCTCCTCGAGGTGGAGCCCGAGCCGGGGGGGCGCGGGGCGCTCGCGTGGGCGCTGTCGTCGGGCTCGACGGTCCTGTACTTCGCCGGTGGCTCGCGCTCGACCGCGCGGCGCATGCTCGAGCGCCTCGAGGTGATCACCGCCCCTGTCGCGGTGATCGAGCCGGGCGCCCGCGCGAACCTCGAGCGCGCCAGGGCGTACGCCGCACGCTACCTCGACGGCGATCTGGTCGCGGCGCTCTCCTTCACCCGGCGCGCGATGGCGAGCTTCGACGAGGCGGGCGACCGCGCGACGATGAGCCTCGTCGCGCTGGATCTCTGCACGACGCTCTTCCGCCTGGGACAGCTGCGTGAGGTCGAGGCGTCGGTTGCGCGCCTCATCGAGCGCACCGACGCGGTCGGCCTCGACACCCCGGGCGGCTTCGCCCGGATCGAGCTCGCGAGGGTCGCCTGCGAGCTCGGCGACGGCGAGACGGTCCGCGCGTGCGCGGCCTGGGTCTTCGAGCGACTGCCCCCGGCGGGAGGGCAGCCCGCCCAGGCGAGGCTCATCGTCGCAGAAACGGCGCGTCGCGAGGGCGACCTCGAGGCGGCCGAAGCCGAGGCACGACGCGCGCTCGAGCTCCTCTCTCCCACGTCGAGCGATGCCTTGGCCGCGCGGTGCACCCTCGCGCGGACGCTGCTCGCGAAGGGCGCCCCCGCCGAGGCGCTCTCCCTCGCCGAGGAGAACATCCGGCGGCTGGAGGACACGAGCCACATCACCACCGACGAGAGCCGCGTGTTCACCACCCTCGCCGAGGCGCGACTCGCCGCTGGCCTCGATGCGCGGAGCGCGTTCGAGCGCGCCCGCGACGACCTGCGTCGACGCGCGAGCAACCTCGAGCCCGCGCTCCGCGAGGGCTACCTGACCGGCCTCGAGGTGAACCGACGGACGGTGGAGCTGGTGCGCGCACACCTCGGCGAGGCGATCGGCTGACGGTGCGAACACTCCGCGACCACGACGACCGACTCGCACCTCGACATCGCGCCGACGAGTATGGGTCGACGAGAGGACGGTCAGCGCTCCGACAGGAGCCCTCGAAGACGATGTCGTAGCTCTACCTGACCGGCCTCGAGGTGAACCGACGCCTGTGTCACCTGGCTCGCGGAGAGGTTGAGGTTCGCGTGCGCCTCGCACCGGCCGCGAGGAGCAGCGCGACGACCCACGCGCCGAACGGCGCCGCGCCGCCGTGGACCCCGCAACCGGAGTCTTCCGCGGCAGGTGCGGGCGCGACGCAGGTCTTCGACGCGAGGTCGCACACGAAGCCATTGGCGCAATCGGTGCTGGAGACGCAGGCGGTGAGGCAGGCGCCGAACGCGGGCTCGCACGCGAAGGGCGCGCATTCGAACGGCGTCGCCTCGTCGAGCGGGCACTTCGCGCCCGGCGCAGAGCAGTACGCGGCGCCCACGCCGGCGCTCGCCGTGGTGCAGCGGTTGCGACCGCACATCGTGCCGGTCCCCGCTCCGATGCATTGCCCGGTGCCGTCGCAGGTGCCGAGGCACTGGTTCGCGGGACCACACTCGTTCCGGAGATCGACGCCGATGGGTTCGACCGTGCACTTTCCGGGGCTCGTGAAGAGCGCGCAGCTGTGGCACCGGTCGCCACACGCGCTGTCGCAGCAGACGCCATCGACGCAGAAGCCGGTCGAGCACTCGCTCGACTTGCGGCAGCGCTGGAAGCCGTCGACCGATGGCTTCGCCGGGACGGCCGGCGCACCGGTCTCTGCGACGCCGATCCCCGTGTCGGCCCCCGTGTCGGCCACACCTCCGTCGCCCGGCGGCGTGCCGCACTTGCCGGTCGCGAGATCGCAGTAGCCCGACGTGCAGTCGGTGCCGGTCGCGCAGGACGTCTTGCAGGTCTTGCCGTCGGCGCACACGAGGCCGCCGGGGCACGCGGTGGGCGCCGGCGCCGGGCACGTCGTCGCCGCACCGTCGCACTTCGCGGCGACCGTCAGCGAGCTGCCGACGCAAGCGTCGGCGCCGCAGGTCGTCCCGCTCGGACGCGTCTGACAGAGTCCGACCGAGCCAGAGGCGTTGCAGGACTCGCACGCGCCGGTGCACGCCTTGTCACAGCAGACGCCGCTCGCACAGAAGCCGCTCGCGCACGCGCTCCCCGACGTGCACGCGCTGCCGCTCGGCTTCTTCGGCTCGCACGCCGAGGTCGTGGTGTTGCAGAACGCGGTCGACACGCAGTCGGCGTCGACCGCGCAGCTCGTCTTGCACGTGAGCGTGCCGCAGGCGAACAAACCGCAACTCTTGGTCGGCGGCGCCGCGGCGCACGCGCCCGCGTTGCAGTACGCCGGAGGCTGCTCGGTCCCCGCGGTGCACGAGCCCGCGACGCACGCGACCGAGCTGCTCGGATACGAGCACGCCGCCGAGGT
>JAIBCE010000439.1 GCA_019694315.1 Sandaracinaceae bacterium | reverse complement strand
CGCGCGAGCTCGTCCTCGCCACCCTCGAGGCGCACGGCGGCAACCGCACCCACGCCGCGCGCGCCCTCGGGATCTCCCGCTTCGGGCTCCAGAAGATGCTGCGTCGCCTCGCGGCGCACCCGAGCGAGGGTGCTCAGCGCCCGAAGTGATCGAAGCCCGCGACCGCGATCGCGGCGCCACCGCTGCCGGTGGCGCGCAGGCCGCGCTGCGGGACCACCACGCCGATCCTCGTGGCCAGCCGCGCCAGGGCGATCGACTCGGGCGCCGTGAAGGCCAGCTCGTAGTCCTCGCCGCCACGGAGCGCGAGCGCCACCGGATCGCGACCGAGCAGAGCCGCCGCGCTCGCGAAGTCGCGCTCGGTGGGCAGCTCCACGAGATCGAGCTCGAGGCCGACCCCGCTCGCGTCGGCGAGGCGCGCCAGATCGAGCGCGAGACCATCGGAGACGTCGATCGCCGCCGACGCGATCTCCACCAGCCGGCGTCCCTCCGAGATGCGCGCGCGCGGACGGCGCCAGCGGGTGACGAAGGGCGCGAGCGCCGGGTCGGTCCGTCCCTCCACGAGCGCCGCCAGTCCGAGCGCCGCCGCGCCCAGCGTGCCAGTCACGTACACGCCGTGGCCCGCGAGCGCGCCGCGCCGCGTCAGCGGCGTCTCCGACATACGCCCGAGCACCGTCGTGTGGATCGACAGCTCCGAGGCCCGCGCGAGGTTGCCGCCGATCACGCGCGCCCCCACCTCGTCGCACGCGTCGCGCACACCGAGCGCGAGCGCGTCGAGCTGATCCTCGTCGACCTCGGCGGGGAGCGCGAGGGAGAGGAGCACCGCACGGGGCTCGGCGCCCATCGCGGCGAGATCGCTCAGCGCTGCCGTCGCTGCGCGCGTGCCGAGCTCGCGCATCGTCAGCCACGCGCGACGGAAGTGGACACCCTCGACGTGCGCGTCCACCGAGAGCACGTCGCGACCGAGGCTCGGTGCGAGCACCGCGGCGTCGTCGCCGATGTCGACCTCGACGTCTCTCCCCGCACGCGCCGCGCCCTGGGCGAAGAGCGCCCGGAGCCGACCGATGCGGGCCTCTTCGACGTTCACGCTCGCCCTCAGCCCTCTTCGGGATCGGGCAGCGTCAGGAAGAACGCCGCGCCGCGACCGACCTCGCTCTCCACGCGGAGCGTCCCGCCGTGCGCCTCGACGATCCGCTTGGCGATCGAGAGTCCGAGACCGGTGCCGCCGTGCTCGCGCGTGCTCGATCCATCGACCTGGTAGAAGGCGTCGAAGATCTTGTCGTGCTCCTCCGGCGCGATGCCGATGCCCGAGTCGATCACGCCGATCTCGATCGCACGCTTGGGCACCGAGAGCAGCACCGCGCCGAAGCCGTCGTCGTCGGCGGCCGACTCGGTGACGCGGCCCGTGAAGCGCACCGTGCCGTCTCTCGGCGTGAATTTCAGCGCGTTCTCCGCGAGGTTGAAGAGCACCTGCTTGATGCGCACCGGATCCACGAGCACGCTGCCCGCGTCGGGCGCGCGCTCGACCACGAGGCGCACGCCCTTCTTCGCCGCGCTCGGCGCGAGCGTCTTCTGGAGATCGTCGAGCAGCGCCTTCACCGGCAGGAGCTCGCGGTGCAGGCGCATCGTGCCCTGCTCGAGCTTGTTCATGTCGAGCAGGCTCGTGATGAGCGCGAGCAGGTGCTCGCCCTTGGCGTGGATCGTCTCCACGAATTCGGCCTGCTCCTCGGTGAGCTCGCCGCCGATGCCGGCGCCCAGCATGTCGCTGTAGCCGATGATCGACGTGAGCGGCGTGCGCAGCTCGTGGCTCACCGTGGCGAGGAAATTCGACTTGAGCCGATCGAGCTCGCGCAGTCGATCGACCGCCTGCTGGAGCTGCGTGTTCTTCTCGACGATCTCGCGGAAGCTCTCCTTCACGCTCGCGAGGTGCATGTTGCTCGTGAGGAACGCGCGGTGACCGCTGAAGAGGATGAGATCGAGCACCCGCGCGAGGTGCTCACCGATGCGCTCGAGCGTCTCGGCGCGCACGCGCGGCATCTCCTGGAGCGCGGCGCGCGCGGCCTCCGCGTCGAGGCGAGCGTCGAGCACGAGCAGCGAGCGGGGCACTTCGCGTCGCTCGGCCGGCATGTACGGGCCCACCACGAAGCGCCCGAGCCTTCGTCCCTGGTAGACGATGGGGACGATGCGGTACTCGGCGCCGGTGAAGCACGGGTGGTTCATCGCGCGACCGTCGGGGTCGAGGCGCTTCACCTCGGACACGAGCTTCGAGCAGGCGCGACGCCCGTTGCCGAGCGTGTTCACGTAGCGGCAGATCTCCTGCTCCTCGTGCGCGTCGGCGAGCAGCGCGCCCTCGCTCGAGAAGACACGCACGGGGATCGAAAAGAGCTCGAAGAACGAGCGACAGACCTCCGTCAGCGCTCGTCGATCGACCACCTCCTCGAGCCGCGCGACCTCCCCCAGCGACAGCGCATCCCCGAGCCCGAGCTCGGCGTCGTGGGAGCTCATCGTGTGGCCTCCCGCGCCACGCGCTTCACGCCCAGCTTGCCTCGCACGTCGCCGAGCAGCTGGCCCTCGTCCACACCGAACTTCTGGCCGAGCTGGTGCTCCTGCTCGAGGCGCTTCCACGTGAGCTCGAACAAGCCCACCAGCGTCTCGATCACGCCCTGCCCGCGGAGCGCGATCGCCTTGTACACGGGCTCGCGCCCCTTGCGGGCCATCTCGTCGATCTCCGCGTCGCTCCGCACCTCGGGCATGTCGCGCTTGTTGAACTGGATGACGAGCGGCATCTTGGCCGGGTCGAGGCCGTTGTCCGTGAGGTTCTGCCGGAGGTTGAGGAACGCGGCCTTGTTCGCGTTCGTCTCGCTCTTCTGCGAGTCCGCGATGAACGCCACGCCGTCGGCGCCCTGGAGCACGAGGCGCCGCGTGGCGTTGTGGATGACCTGACCAGGGACGGTGAAGAGCTTCACGCGGATCTGGAGGCCCTTGCCCGCCATCACGGTGAGCGGGAGCAGATCGAAGAAGAGCGTGCGGTCGTCCTTGGTCTCGAGCGTCATGAGACGCCCGCGCGACTCGGGCGCCACGAGCTCGTGGATCGCCTGGAGGTTCGTCGTCTTCCCGCTGAGCGCGGGCCCGTAGTAGACGAGCTTGATGGTCAGCTCGCGCTGTTTGAAGTCGAGCTGCAACGCTCCGTCTCCCTGTGGGAACGGCGATGGTATCGGGACCGACCCGAGCGCGGCAACAGCGAGCGTCGTGCCCGAGCCTCGGGACGATCAGGGCCCGTGGCCGAGCATGCGCAGCATCGACACGATCGCGGCGGCCACGAGCACGAACGACAGGCCGAACGCGATCCACTCGATGCGTGAGCGCGTCTTGGCGGGCTCGACCTTGTCGACCTGCACGCGCCGCATCGCATAGCCGATGAGCGCGTCGATCTGCTTCTCGGCCTCGGCCCGCCGCTTGGGATCGGACTCCTTCACCGCGCGGTAGCGTCGACCCGCCTCGCCGAGTCGATCGAGCGAGTCCGAGAGCACGAGGAACTTCTTGTGGGCCTCGGCGCTCTCCCACGCCGCCTCGACCGCCGCCCATGCAGCGTCGATCGGATCCCCCGATGTCGTCGCATCCGCAGGCTCCGCGTCCGCGCGAGGTTCCGCGTCGGCCCGCGGCTCCTCGTCCGCGGGCGCGTCGGGGCGCGGGGCGTCTTGGCTCTCGCTCATCGCCTCACAGCCTACCCAGCCCGCCGTCTCGTCGAAAAGTCGCGCGTTCAGTCGGACCCACATGAACATCCGATCCGTGGCCGACGGCCCATCTCGATCCACCGCTTGCCACCTCGTCCGGAACCCCACCAAAGACGTCAAATTCCTGCACGAAGGAAGTTGACACACCCCCTCTGGCCCCTCTAGCTTCCGGCCCGGTGGCAACGAGTGGCAAGCAGTGTGATCGCGAGGATCGCGAGCCCACCAGCGAGCCGACGACGCCACGGAGACGAGGCTGAGAGCGGTGTTCCGAGGTCACCACGAGCACGCGATCGACGCGAAGGGGCGCACCTCCGTGCCCTCGCGCTTCCGCGATCAGCTCGCGCGTGACGCGCTCTCGCACGCCGGCAGCGACGGCGAGCTCCGCATCATCGTCACGTCCGGCGTCGATCCCTGTCTGCTCGCCTATCCGATGAAGGAGTGGCTCGCGTTCGAGGAGAAGCTCGCCGCGCTGCCGAAGTTCGATCCCTCGGTCGTGATGATCCGTCGCCTCTACGTCTCGAGCGCGGTGGAGGTCGAGGTCGACAAGCTCGGGCGCCTGCTCGTGCCCAAGGAGCTGCGCGACCTGGCCGGCCTCGAGCGCGAGGCGCTCTGGGCCGGCATGGGCGACCACCTCGAGCTCTGGTCCAAGGAGCGCTTCGAGGCCGCGCGTCGCGCCGCGATCGCGACCGAGGACAAGCGCCTCGAGATCAGCAAGCGCCTCGCGGAGCTCGGCCTGTGAGCGAGCAAGGCGACATCGACTCGATCACCCGCTCGCACCTGCCGGTGCTGCGTGACGAGGTGCTGCGCTTGCTCGCGCCGCGCGATGGAGGCGTGTACGTCGACGTGACGCTCGGTCGTGGCGGTCACGCCGAGGCCATCCTCGAGGCGAGCGCGCCGGGCGGGCGGCTCATCGGGATCGATCGCGACGAGACGGCGATCGCGGAGGCGCGCGCGCGCCTCGCCCGCTTCGGCGAGCGGGTGAGCTTCGTGCACGCGCCCTTCTCGAGCCTCCGCGAGGAGCTCGTGAGCGCGGGCGCGCCTCACGTCGACGGGCTCGTGGCGGATCTGGGCGTGAGCTCGCCGCAGCTCGACGACGCCGCGCGCGGCTTCTCGTTCAAGAGCGAGGGGCCCCTCGACATGCGCATGGACGCCTCGCGCGGCGAGACGGCGCGCGAGCTCATCGCGAGCCTCGACGAGCGCGAGCTCGCAGACGTGCTCTTCCAGTACGGCGAGGAGCGCAAGTCGCGCCCGATCGCCCGCTCGATCAAGCGCGCGGAGCTCGACGGCCGCCTCGAGACCACGCTCGACCTCTCTCGCGCGATCTGGCGCGTGACCGGCCCGCGCCGCGCAGGGATCGACCCGGCCACGCGGAGCTTCCAGGCGCTCCGCATCGTGGTGAACGCGGAGCTCGCGGAGCTCGAGGCGCTGCTCGCGTCGTTGCCCGACGTGCTCGCCGACGACGGTGTCGCCGCGATCATCAGCTTCCACTCGCTCGAGGATCGCGCGGTCAAGCACACGCTCCGCGACGAGCCCCGCCTCGAGGTGCTCGGGAAGAAGCCGATCGAGGCGAGCGACGACGAGGCGCGCACGAACCCGCGCTCGCGCAGCGCCAAGCTCCGCGGGGCGCGTCGACGCCCCCGCGCGAACGATGCGGAGGTGAGCTCGTGAAGCGCCGCTTCGTCGCCCTCTGGATCGCCGCGATCTGCGCTGCAGCCCTCGCCTTCGTCGCGCACCTCGCGCTGCGCTTCGAGACCGTGCGCCTCGGCTACGACGTGGACCACGCGCGCCAGGAGCAGCGTCGCCTCGTCGAGCAGGAGCGCCTGCTCGCGATCGAGGCCGCCACATTGCGTGCGCCCGAGCGTGTCGAGGCCGTGGCCCGGGGTCGCCTCGGCATGGACGTCCCGGCGCCTGAGCGCGTCGTGACGCTCGGCGCACGCACACGCCGCGCTGCGGCAGGGAGGATGCGATGAGCCCGCGCGTGCCCGGCCTCGCCGCGCCCATGCCCGCTGCCGTACCGGCCGCGCGCGCACCGTCGCGCGCTCGCAACGTCGCCCGAAAGAGCGTGCGCCCCGAGGCCGCCGTCGAGGCCCCGCCCGCGGCGCCGGTCGTCGAGCGCGAGGCGCGCACGCGTCTCTGGATGCGCGTGCGCAT
>JAIBCE010000438.1 GCA_019694315.1 Sandaracinaceae bacterium | reverse complement strand
CGGTGCCCCAACCGCGCGCTCTTCTGCCCCGCGCCCTCGCATGCGTTGGTGCTGCGCGCTCTTTCACAGCGCGCTCTTGCAACGTCCCCAGAGGGATTCGAACCCTCGTAGCCACCGTGAAAGGGTGGAGTCCTGGGCCTCTAGACGATGGGGACAGAGATGAACCGGAAAGAACGTGTCGAGCTGGCGCTGAGCCGTGAGGGGATCGAACCCTCGACCGACGGGTTAAAAGCCCGCTGCTCTACCGACTGAGCTAACGGCTCGACGGCCGCGCCGTCTAGCAAATGGGCGAGGATCGTCAAGGAATCAGGACCCTCCACGGGCCCGGAGCTGACGCAACACCCGGTTCGGCGGGCGCAACGTCACGCTTGCGGCGCGAGCGGCTCCACCGTGAGCGGCACCCGCGCGTGCGCGGCCTCGAGCAGGCCCGGCTCGCGGAACGTCAGCGCCGCACCCGCCTCGTGGACGACGCCGCCGAGCTCGGCGCGCGCGGCCAGCGTGATCGCGCTCGGCGTACCGTCCGCGAAGCGGCCGAAGAGCGTGCCCGCGCGCGCCACGAGCCCGCTCGGGAGCGTGTGATCTCGCGCCAGTGTGCCGACGAGGAGCGAGCCGTCCTCACGCTGCGCGATCGTCTTGTGCGCCGTCAGCGGCACACCATCCAGCTCCAGCGCGCGCGCGAGCGTCGCGAACGCGACCGTGCCGTTGGCGTGCAGGCCCACGTACTCCTCGTAGCGGTGCTCGAGGTCGTTCATCACGCTGCCGAGGCGCACACCCGCGCGGCACGGGATGCCACCGATCACCGTGTCCTCCGCGAGCGTCACGTGTGCGAGCGCTCCGCCCGCGTGGAGGTGAACGCGGGTGCCGCGCTTGGCGAGCACGCCGCCCACGCGGTGATCGCGCGCGAGCACGACCGACTTCAGCGAGCCGTCCTCGTGGAGCTCGATGGGCATGCGCTCGATCGCAGGAACCCCATCGATCTCGGCAGCCTCGCGGAGCTGCACGCGATCGAGACGCGAGGAGGTGTCGGTCGGGAGGCGACGGCGGATCGAGCCGTCCTCGCCGAAGAAGAAGCTCCACGTGCCGGGCCGCGGTGTGCCCGCGTCGTCGCCGTTCGTCATCACGACCAGGAGCGGCGCGCCCGCCTCGTCGAGCACCACGCTGCTGCCGCGCGGCGCCGTGAGCCCCGCGAACGTCTCGGCGCGCGCGACCGAGAACGCGCGAGGTCGGCCCTCGCGGAGCTCGACCGGTGCGCCCGCGAGCAGCGCGCGCCCGTCGAGCTCGCAGTCGTGCTGGGGCGTGATCAGGATGGGACGACCGCCATCGAGCAGCACCGCAGAGCCCCCCTCGACCGGGATCCCCTCGAGCGTGGCGTCTTCGGCGAGCGTGCCCTCGAGGAGGCGTCCCTCGTCGTCGAGGTACACGCGCGTGCCCTCGCGGCACGTCACGCCGCGCACGGTGTGATCGCGCGAGAGGAACGCGCGCGCGAGCCGCCCGCTCTCGGAGAAACGGACGATCTCGCCTCTCTGGCAAGGGATTCCATCGATCTCGTGGTCCGCCGCGAGCCAGCCCTCCCGGAGCCGCCCATACAGGAAGACGACGTCCTCGTGGGCCGCGAACGGGATGCCGTGGACGCGCAGGTCCTCGCTCGATCGAGCGTGCGAGAGCGCGCCGCTGTCGCCGAAGACGAGCTCGACCTGCGCAGGGAACGTCACTCCGTCGATCTCGATCGCGGCCCCGAGCCCGAGCGTGCGGAGCTGACGGTGCTCGAACACGGCGCGGCTCCCGGCCGGCAGCACGAGCGGGAGATCGAGCGTGGTGCCGCTCGCCGAGCGGATGAGCACCTCGCGATCGCTCGTGAGCGTCACGGTCCACGTGCTCAGCACGCCCTCCTCGTCGAGCCCGAGCGTCGTGCCCGCGACGAGAGGCTCCCCGTCGAGATCGGTCGCTCGCGCGAGGGTGGCGGACGAGAGCCGCCCGTTTCGATGGAACGCGACGAAGCTGCCCTTGGCGCAAGGGATCCCTTGGATCGTGGCGCCCTCGGGGAGCCTCGCGCTCGCGATGCCGCCGAGGGGGTGCTCGCGCACGTCGTCGAGAAGCTCGGGCCAGCGAGGACGTCGCGATGTGCGGTGTGGCCCGGGCTCGCCCGGCAGCGGAACCTGCTCGGGTGGGTTCGTCCCGTCGGGTGCATCGGTCGACACGCGAGAAGCATCGGGCTGGCCACGAGAAGCTCCTCGCGTGTCGACCGAAGCTTCTCGCGTGTCCACCGAAGCTTCGGGCTGGCCACGAGAAGTGTCGTCGCTCGAAGCGGGCGCGCTCGGCGCGGCGGGCGTGCTCGAGACGCCGAGCCAGTCGGTGAGCTTGCGCCAGAGGCTCATGTCAGGTCGCGCTCCGCATGTGGCGGCATCCTACGCGTGTACGCGCGACAAGCTCCCCGCGACGGCCACGCTCGTCCTCAGGCCAGGGGCAGGCTCGCCAGCTGCGCGACGTCGGCGCGTGCGCGCGCGACGAGCTCTTCGATCGGCATCGCCTGCACGGTCTCGGCGCTCAGCGCGGGACCGATCGACACGCGCACTGGCCCGCCCCGTGGTGCGGGCGCCTCGCGCGGCCACGCCTCGAGCGAGCCGTGGATGCCGATGGGCTGGAGCGCCGCGTGGGCCTGCTTCGCCAGGTGGAACGCGCCCTTCTTGAACGGGCCGATGCGCGGCTCGCGGGTGCGCGTGCCCTCGGGGAAGACGAGGAGCGGTGAGCCGGGCTTCAGGATCCGCGCGGTGCGATCGATCGTGGTCGCGGCCGCGTCGTGACGCTGCCGATCGATGAACACGTCGCCGCGCGTGCGCATCACGCGGCTGAAGAGCGGCACGCGCGAGAGCTCGCGCTTCGCGAGGAAGACAGGCATCTCCGGCAGCACGAGGAAGAGCGCCACCACATCGATGTAGCTCTGGTGGTTGGCCACGAGCACCGTCGGTGTGCCCTCGCGATAGTGCTCGAGGCCCTCGACGCTGAGCTCGAGGCGCCACATGCGCTCGAGGCGGCGCGCCCATCGGCGCGTGTGGCGCGCGAGGTCGGTCGCGTCTCCTCCCATCGCGTGTCGCCCGAGCGCAGCGACACACGACCAGCCAGTCCACGCGTAGCTGGCCATCGCTCGAGCGGCATCGTCTGATCGCACCGGCGCAGCCTAACCAGAATCGCCGAGACAGTCGCTCTTTCGCGAAGGGCGGACGATTGCCTCGAGCGCCCGGCGCATCGCTCAGCGGCCGCGCGTACGTCGTCGCGTGAGCAGCAGCGCGAGCACGAGGAGCGATGCGAGGGCGGCGGTCGGCGCGCGCGTCGGTCGTGCCGCGCGACAGCCGCACCCTCCTCCCGTCTCGCCGCCTGCGCCGCCGTCGAGCGAGATGCTTCCGGCCGCGTCGATCTCGTCGAGATCGGGCGCGTCGGGGCTCGGGCCGGCGTCCTCTCGGAACGAGGCGGCGTCGGGCATCGCGGCGTCGGCCGGAGGCGGTGGCGGGTACTCGAGATCGAGGTCGAGCTCGAGATCGAACGACACATCGCTCGATCCCGCGCTGTCCTGCTTCACCACGGCCGCGATCCAGTTCTCGCCGTCGACGAACGCATCGGCGGGGATGTTGGTGCGCGGCAGCATCGCGTTGTCGCCGTCGGAGCCCGTGGCGTAGGCCGCGTGATCCGCGGGGTCTGCGATGTTCACACTGTGAACCAGTCTGCCGTTCACGAAGATCGCGATCGCGTCGTCGTAGATGCCGCTCACCGAGGCGCCGCGTACGCGCGCTCCTGCGAGCGTGAACGAGCGACGGAAGTAGTCGCTCGGCACGTTGGGATCCGCGTCGAGGATCGTCGTGGCCTCGTCGCCGTCGCCGTAGCCGAGCTGCGCGGGGCCTTCGCTCCAGCCGTCGCCCGCGCCGGTCGCCCAGCCCGCGGGCGGTGCCGTGTCGGTGTCGTGGTACTGCCACACCGAGCCGAGCGGTACGACGGGCAGCTCGCCCATCGCCGAGAGCGCGAAGTCGCCCGAGACGCCATCGACCGCGGGGCGATCGCTGTCGCGCACCCGCACGCGCACGTGCGGCAGCGTGAACGGCGGCGCGTCCCACGTGTAGCGGCCGGTGTCGGGGAGGCCTCGCACGATGTCGATCCAGTGCGCGCCCAGATCGAAGCTCACCTCGAGGTCCACGCGCGCGATGGGATCGCCCGTGTGGAACCAAGCGATGTCGAGCGGTGCGCCGGGACGATGCGTGCTGCCCGCGACGGGCTCGCTGACGAAGAGCCCATCGCCCTTCACGAGCGTCACGTGATCCGTCTCCACACCGTCGTCGCGGATGTTGCGCAGCGTGAGCGTGCTGCCGTCGACGTCGATGATCGACGAGCCGTGCGCGATCTCGGCGAAGTACATCACCGGGTGCATCGCGCCGCCGCCCAGGCTCGCGCCGCCGTGGCCGGCCACCACGTAGAGCGCGCCTTCCGCGCCGCTGCGATACGGGCCGTCGCCGTCGCTCCGGCCATCGCCGTGGTCGACGATGCCCGCGGCCGTGGTGGGCGTGTCGTACGCGCCGTGCAGGAGGTAGCTGCGCTCGTAGATGTGGCTGTGTCCGGCCAGGACGAGATCGACGCCGTGGGCCTCGAGGATCGGCAGCGCGTTCTCGCGCATCTGCACGAGCTCCGCTTCGCCGTCGCTGTCGTGGGTGCCGTGGCTGTAGGGCGGGTGGTGGAAGAACGCGACGATCCACGTGGCCGTCGTCGACGCGAGATCGGCGTCGAGCCAGCTCAGCATGGGCCCCGTCGGCGAGCGCGAGCTCTCGAACGAGTCGAGCACCACGAAGTGCACGTCGCCCCAGTCGTAGGCATAGTAGGCCTCGGTGCCGCTCGGCAGACCGCCCGCGCGCCCGTCGGTGGGAACGACGTAGGCCTCGTAGTACGGCCCGGTCTGCGACGCGGAGTCCGACGAGATGCCCTCGTGGTTGCCGATGGCGGGGAACACGGGCGTGTGGCGCAGCAGCTCCGCGTAGGGCGCGAAGAAGTTGTCGTCGAACTGCGAGGTCGTGCCCGAGAGGTACGCCATGTCACCGACGTGCACGAACATGTCGAACGGTCGATCGCGGCTCGCCGCCCAGGCGGCGTCGCGCACGCGTGCCTGAGCGGCGTCGCCCGTGCCCGAGTCGCCGACGACCCAGATGCGGAACGGCACGGGATCGCCAGGCGCGGGCGCGGTCGTGAAGGAATCGCCGGGCATCGCCGGATGAGGCGGCGGGCACGTGGGCTCGCGCACCGAGTAGAACCACGTCGAGCGCGGCGTGAGGCCATCGACGACCACCGCGTGATCGGTGCCCATGGTTGCGTCGCCGACGTGGCGATCGAGCGCGTCGGGGCTCGCGCCGACGCACACACCGTCGAGCGAGGGCATCGCGTCGCGCCACACGATCGTGGCCTCGGTGCTCGTCGTGCGCTGCACGTACGGGCGCCGCATGGACTGCGCGCTCGCGCGCGCGCCCACACCCGTGAGGACGAGCGTCGCGAGGACGGCGAGGTTGGCCGAAGAGGTGCGTCTCATCGCGCACCCCCCTGTGCTGGGCGCGCGGACTCGATGGCGCGGGCCCGCGTGATGGCCGTGAGGAGGTCCGTTCGCTCGACGCTCGGGCTGGCCGCGAGGGCGCGACGCGCCTCGAGCTCGGCCTCGTCGAGGCGCCCGAGCCCCAAGAGCGCGCGAGAGAGATCGGTGAGCACCGCCGCGCTCGGCCGCCGCGCAGCGCCGCCGCGGAGCTCGCGCGCGGCCTCGTCGTAGCGATCGCGCGCCTCGTGCGCGCGCCCGGCGGCCGCGAGGATGTCCGCCGCGCGCACGAGCCAGCGCCCGCGTCCATGGCCTGCGCGCGGCGCGAGCAGCGGTGCGAGCGCGT
>JAIBCE010000437.1 GCA_019694315.1 Sandaracinaceae bacterium | reverse complement strand
ATCATGGCCGTGTACTACGGCGTGTTCGTGGGCTTCCCGATCACGAAGGTGATCGTGATCCTCGTCTTCTCGCTCGTGGGCATCGCCGGCTCGGTGGCCGTGGCGGCGTACGGCATCCGCGTGAACACGTTCGCGAACTCGCGCACGGCGTTCGCCTCGCTTCGCGGCAAGGGCTTCGACGTCTACGCGATCCCGCTCAAGGCCGGCATGAGCATCGGCATGCTGCTCATCTCGATCGAGCTCTTCCTGATGATCTGCATCCTGGTCTTCGTCCCCGGGGACTGGGCGGGCCCGTGCTTCATCGGCTTCGCGATCGGCGAGTCGCTCGGCGCCTCGGCGCTCCGCATCGCGGGCGGCATCTTCACGAAGATCGCCGACATCGGCTCCGACCTCATGAAGATCGTCTTCAAGATCAAGGAAGACGACGCGCGTAACCCCGGCGTCATCGCCGACTGCACGGGCGACAACGCCGGCGACTCGGTCGGTCCCTCGGCCGACGGCTTCGAGACCTACGGCGTGACGGGCGTCGCGCTCATCTCGTTCATCCTCCTCGCCATCTACCCGACCCACCAGACCGAGGCGACGATCCTCCTCGTGTGGATCTTCATGATCCGCATCGTGATGGTCGTGGCGAGCGCGCTCTCGTACTTCGTGAACGAGGCGATGCAGAAGAGCCGCTTCGGCAACGAGGTGCGCTTCAACTTCGAGATCCCGCTCACCTACCTCGTGATCCTCACGTCGGTGGTCTCGATCATCCTGACGTTCGTGATCTCGAACCTCCTCATCCCCGATGTGGGTGGGAACACGAGCCTCTGGTGGAAGCTCTCGATCATCGTCAGCTGCGGCACCGCGGCGGGCGCGATCATCCCCGAGGTCATCAAGATCTTCACGTCGACCGAGTCGGGACACGTGCGCGAGGTCGTGCAGGCGTCCAAGGAGGGCGGCGCGTCGCTCAACGTCCTCGCGGGCCTCACGGCCGGCAACTTCTCCGCGTACTGGATGGGCATCGTCTTCGTGGTGCTCATGGGCATCGCGTACTACGTGACGACGATCGACGCGGGCACGGCGGCGGGCATCGGCTCGCTCATGACGATCAACGGCGTGGACGTCTCGCCGGTCTTCGCGTTCGGCCTCGTGGCCTTCGGCTTCCTCGGCATGGGCCCGGTCACCATCGCCGTCGACAGCTACGGCCCGGTCACCGACAACGCGCAGTCGGTCTACGAGCTGTCGCTCATCGAGAACGTCAAGGACATCAAGGCCGAGATCAAGAAGGACTTCGGCTTCGAGCCGAACTTCGACATCGCCAAGGATCTCCTCGAGGAGAACGACGGCGCGGGCAACACGTTCAAGGCCACCGCGAAGCCCGTGCTCATCGGCACGGCGGTCGTCGGCGCCACCACGATGATCTTCTCGGTCATCCTGGTGCTCACGGGCCTGCAGCCCGACTTGATGATCAACCTCTCGATCCTCCACCCGCCCTTCCTCCTCGGCCTCATGGCGGGCGGCGCGATGATCTACTGGTTCACCGGCGCCTCCACGCAGGCGGTCTCGACGGGCGCGTACCGCGCGGTCGAGTTCATCAAGGCGAACATCAAGCTCGAGGGCGTCGAGAAGGCGTCGATCACCGACTCGAAGAAGGTCGTCCAGATCTGCACGGAGTACGCGCAGAAGGGCATGTTCAACATCTTCCTCACGGTGTTCTTCGGCACGCTCGCGTTCGCGTTCCTCGAGAGCTACTTCTTCATCGGCTACCTCATCGCCATCGCGCTCTTCGGCCTCTTCCAGGCGCTCTTCCTCGCGAACGCGGGCGGCGCGTGGGACAACGCGAAGAAGGTCGTCGAGACGGAGCTCAAGGCCAAGGGCACGGAGCTCCACGCGGCCTGCGTCGTGGGTGACACCGTGGGTGACCCCTTCAAGGACACCTCGTCCGTCGCGATGAACCCGGTCATCAAGTTCACGACGCTGTTCGGCCTCCTGGCGGTCGAGCTCGCCGAGATCCTCGAGCAGCAGAATGGCCGCTCGATGCGCTTCGTGATCGCGGCGGTGCTCTTCGTGGCGAGCGCGGTGTTCGTGTACCGCTCGTTCTACGGCATGCGCATCGGCTCGGCCGAGGCCGACCACAAGCCCGCGGGTGGCGAGAAGGCGAAGAAGGCCGAGGCCTGAGCCGCTCCCGAGGCGACGGCCCACACGGCGAGGCGCTCCCAAGAGGGGGCGCCTCGTTTTCTTTCTGGGGGACGAGGGCCGTCCGGAGATCGGGGTGGCACGGGTCCTGAAACGCGACGCTCTGGGAGTTCGGTTGTGCCTGGCTGCGCCAGGCGGAGGGTCGCGATGAACAAGCTGCTCGTTCTGGGCTCAGGCGCCGTGCTCGCGGCGGCCGTGTGCGTGGATGCCTCGCCCGCTGCCGCGTGCGGCGGCTGCTTCCACCCCCCCGAGGGCAACCCCACGGAGGTGAACGCGCATCGCATGGTGCTCACGGTCTCGCCGGAGGGGACCACCCTCTGGGACCAGATCGTCTACACCGGCGAC
This sequence comes from Sandaracinaceae bacterium, assembly GCA_019694315.1. Taxonomy (GTDB): domain Bacteria; phylum Myxococcota_A; class Polyangia; order Polyangiales; family Sandaracinaceae; genus JAFLCL01. The sequence continues at coordinate 3,386 of JAIBCE010000437.1, read as the reverse complement.
CCCGAGGAGTTCGCGTGGGTCCTCCCCATCGCGGGCACCGCGCAGGTGGAGCTCGCCGACAACGGCTTCTTCGAGGCTCTCTCGAGCGAGACGCTGATCACGATGCGCGCGCCGGCGCCTCCGAGGCTGACGTGCGATGACCCGTGTGGTGGCTTCGGTCCGTTCGGGTTCGGGGCCTCGGCGGGAGCGCCGCGTCGCGAGGACTCCGGCATGCCCGTCACCGTGTACCACCAGGGCGTCGTCGGTCCCTACGAGACCGCCACGATCGGCTCCGAGGATCCGGCCGCCCTCGTCGCGTGGCTCCACGACAACGGCTACGCCGTGGACGACTCGATCATGCCGGTGATCGATCACTACGTCGCCCAGCACATGAGCTTCGCGGTGCTGCGCCTGCGTCCGGGGGCGGACATCGATCGCATGCAGCCCGTGCGCGTCACGACGCCCGGCCTGTCGACGACCCTGCCCCTGCGGATGGTGCGCGCCGGTGTCTCGATCGATCTCGATCTCGAGCTCTTCGTGTTCGCCGAGTCTCGGATGGAGGCCTCGAGCTTCGGCAACGCCGAGGTCGATCGCGCCGCGATCACATACGACTGGAATGCGCGGACCTTCGACTACGACGCGCGCTTCGAGGACGCCCTCTTCGCGGGTGACGGCGTGGGCACGAATTGGGTGACGGAGTACGCGCAGCCCGTCACGTCGTGGACGACGCTCGAGACATACACGAGCCGAGGAGCCGATGGCACCGTCAACAGCGCGGCCGAGGACGTCGCGGTCGTGCGCGCGGCCCTTCCCGCCGACGCGTACCTCACGAGGCTGCGCACGCGGCTCACGCCGAACGATCTCCGCGACGACCTCACGCTCCGCATGTCGGAGGGCGGTGACCTCGGGACGCTCATCGACGTGACCCACGAGCTGAACCGCGCGCCCGAGCCGGACTGCGCGACCGTGTGCGTCGCAGGCGGAGGCACCGAGCCGGCGGGGAGCATCACGCGCGGTGCAGGCTCGATGTACCGCCGCTGCTCCGCTGGCGTCGGCCACGAGCCCACGCCGCTCGCGCTCTTGGCGCTCGCGGGAGCGCTCGGCCTCGTGGCCCGGCGGCGTCGGTCGTGAGGGCGCTCGTTCGCGTCGCGCTCACGCTCGCGCTGCTGCGCGCGAGCGCGGCGCAGGCGCAAGACGCGCGACAGACGCAAGACGCGCCACAGACGCAAGACGCGCCGGGCGTGGAGGTCGTGCAGGGCGAAGCGCCGGCGCCGCCTCCCCAAGGCGTCGAGGCCGACGCGAGCGAGGCGCCGTCTCGGCCCGAGGTCCCTCCGCCTCCGACGGCGTCCCTCCCTCCGCCAGTGGCACAGGCCAGGGACGACGAGCGTCCGCCCGTGGCGCACCCGATCGAACAGCATCGCGTCGGGCGGCGCCGGCGCGCAGCGAGGGTGCCCGAGGCGCCGATCGCGCGAACACCCGCCGAGTCCCTCGCCAGCCCAATCCCTCCGCCCCCCGATCCCTATGCGGGTCGTCGCTACGCCGTCGAGGCCGCGCGCAGACCTCTCACGCTGGCGGGCGGCGTGTGGCGTCTCGACCACGTGCTCGACTGGAACGTGCTCGCGTTTGCGCTCGAGGCCCCCAACACGCTCACCGCAGGCCTCACCAACGACGTGGAGCTCGGCGTCGCGTGGCCCTGGACGCGTGATCCGACCGTCTTCGGCACCGTGCGCGTGTTCTCGTCGGACGTGATCGACATCGGTGTGCGGGCCTCGGCGCGCATCCCTGCGATCACCACGGGAGACACGGTCGTCCGCGCGGGTGTCCCGGTCGTGATCCGTCCGGTCTCCTTCCTTCGCATCGCCGCGGCCCTCGAGATCGACCTCCTGCTCACCTCGCAGATCTCGCCGTGGGCGATCGTGCCTCTCCAGATCACCGCGAACGTCACGCCGCGCTTCTTCCTCGGCGCACAGGGCTCGGCGGGCTGGCTCGACGGCAGGCGCTGGACCGGCCAGGTCGGCCTCTTCCTCGGTCACACGGTGAGCGCCACGTCGGGGCATCCCATCTTCGAGGTGCGCTGGACCACCTCGTACATGATCGAGCTGAGCGACTTCCACATCACCGCGGCCATCTCGTTCTTCCCGCGCTTCTGGTGAGCGGCTTGCGTCGAGGCGTGCACCTCGTCGATCGTGATCGAGTGTCGGTGCGGAGCAGCGAGCTCGGGCGTTGGGTCGACGAGGCCAAGACCTCGAGCCGCGAGGCGTTCGTGGCGCGACATCGGTGCTTCTTTTTGCTCGCCTACATGTCGAAGAAGGCCGACGCCGTGGGCTTCAAGACGGAGCTGGCCGCCTCGAGCGAGGAGTCGCAGGGGACGCTCCTCGTGCTGCCGCTCGTGAAGCGCGAGGACAGTCCGTACACCGATCGCGTGTCGATCGGTCGCGCGCCCAACTGCGACGTGGTCGTGCGCCACCCCTCGATCTCGAAGCTGCACACGCACCTCCGCACGCTCGAGGACGGCACCGTCGTCATCGTCGACGTGAGCGGCAGGAACCCGACGCTGGTCGATGGTCGACGCATCGACGCGAGCGCGCCACCCGTGCTGCGGAGCGGGATGGAGATCCGCCTCGGCGACGTGTCGGCCACCTTGCTCGACGCGCGCGACACGCACGCGGCGCTCTCTCGCCTGCCCGGCCGACGCTGACCCGCCGAGCGCGCTTCGCGGCGCGTCCAGTCACGCGCCAGTGGTACGGTCAGGTGATGGTGCGTCGGCACGGGATGGTCGCAGGGGTCCTCGCGGCGTGGCTCGTGTGCGGGCCCGCGGTCGCCCAGGAGGGTGCGCTCAGCGACGAGACGTCCACCAGCGGCGAGGGCACCGACGACGAGGCACGTGGGCTCTTTCAAGCTGGCTCGGTGGCCTACGAGCAGGGGCGCTTCGAGAACGCGCTCGCCTACTTTCGACAGGCGTACGCGCTGAGCGGGCGCGCGGTGCTCCTCTACAACATCGCGATGGCGGCCGAGCGGCTGCGGCGCGACGACGAGGCGCTCGAGGCCTTTCGCGCGTACCTCGAGGCCACGCCCGACGCGCCGCAGCGTGCCTCGATCGAGGCTCGCATCGCCGTGATCGAGCAGGCGCACGCAGCGCCCGCGAGCCTCGACACCGCGAGCGCCCCTCCGCCGTCGGAGCCCGACGTGGCGGGGCCGCTCGGGCTGATGGTCGGCGGCGGGATCGCAGGGGTGGGTTTCGCGATCGCGCTGGGGCTCGCCGCCGCCGCCGACGGCGCGGGGGAAGGTGCCCCGCGCGGCGCGACGTGGGCGAGCGTGGAGGAGGCCTACGAGCGCTCGCGACCGCTCTCCATCGCCGGAGCCGTGGGGCTCGGCTTGGCCGTCGTCACCGCAGCGGCGGGCGCTGT
>JAIBCE010000063.1 GCA_019694315.1 Sandaracinaceae bacterium | reverse complement strand
TCGGGGGGCGGAGGCGGCGCGACCGGCGGAGGCGTGGGCGCCACCTCTTCAGGTGCGTCCGCGCCCGCGCCAGCGCCCATCCACCACGGCGTTCCACCTGCGCCAGCGGCGTCGGTTCCGGTGTCGCCCGTGCTCGTGCCGCCCGTGCCCCCTGATGTCCCCACGTCGGTGCCCGAGCCCACGGTCGTCACGTGCAGGTCCGTGCCCTCGGGCACGGCAGGCGCGGGGTTGCTCGCCGCGCTCTCACGCTCGGGTGCAGCGCGGTGATCCCACCACGCGAGCGTCACGCCCTCGGCCGCGCCGACCGTCGTGCTCGCGCCCGCTTCGGCGCGACGATTCCACCACGTCCACCAGGGCGCGTCGGCCGGAATGCGCTGCTCGAGCGCGCTCTGCGACGTGGCCGCGACGGGCTGCCCGCCGCGCAGGGCCACGGTGAACGAGCCGCGCTGGCGACGCTGGCGGAACTGCGGGAACTGGATGCCCGCGACCTGCTCCGTCATGCACTGCACCAGCTCGGGCGTGCTCGGCGCGACCCCGATCTCGCTCGCGTGGCCATCGCTCGTGAGGATGAAGACCAAGCGCACCTGACCGAGGAGCGGATTGCGCTGCACCTCGGCCGCCACACACGCACGCAGCGGTTCGGTGTGATCCGCGAACGTCTGGTTGATCTGCTCCTGCGTGAGCCGGTTCGGCAGCGCCGCAGCCGCCTGGCGCGCAGCCTCGTCGGCCGCGCGTTGCGCGTCGGCCGCCTGCTGCGCCGCGAGGCGCTCGGCCTGCTGACGCTCCTCCTCATAGAAGCCGTTGATCGATGCGGTGAGCGGCGCGACCGTGCGACCATCGGCCGCGAGCGCCGAGAGCAGCTGCCGACCTTCGGGGCCGCCGAGGCGGAAGATCCCGCGCGCGGCCCACGTGAGCGCCTCCGCGTTCTCCGCGAACGACGAGTCGGCGCGGTAGAGCACGAGGAAGTTCCGCAGGGCGGGCAGCACCGACGCATCGCCGAGCTCCGCGACGGCGCGCACCACGAGCACGAGCGCCGTCGGCGACGTCTCGTGATCGTTCATCTGCTGCACGAGGCCGGGCACGGCCTGCGTCGCGCGCATCTCGATGAGCGACGGAACGATCAGCTCGAGCGGCGGCCCCTCGGTGCCCTCGATGAAGTCGTAGCGTCGCGAGAGTGCGGCCACGAGGTGCTCGCTGCCCGAGGTGCGTGTGCGCAGCGTCGTCGCGATCGACTCACGCAGCGCGCGCGGCATCGACCTCTGCTGGTAGAGGTCGAGGAGATCGCGGGTGATCTCGGCGTCCGGGAGGCCAGCGAGCAGACGCACGGCGTAGGCGCGCGCCGCAACGAGGCGGTTGTCGGGGTCGAGCGCGATCTCGTTCAGCACCTCGCGCAGAGGACGCGGCTCCGCGGCCGTCGGCGTGGCGCTGAAGCCAGCGGCGTCGAGCGCCACCGACGAGAGCTGCATGGCGCTGCCGCCGCTCCACGCGTCTTGGCCGTTGTTGCGGCCGAGCACGCGCATCTGCCCCTGCTCACCCACGGTGAGCAGGCCACCCTCGACGACCTGCGCACCGATCACGTCCTGCTCGAGGATGCGCGCCCAGCGGAGCGAGCCGTCGGTGTTCATGCCGAACACATAGCGGTAGTAGACGAAGTAGTACGTGTCGCCGAGGACGCCGATGGTCTCCTCGCCCTGCGGAAGGCGCGGCGCGTAGTAGAGTCGGATGCGGCCTCGCGCGGTGCGCGTGCCGGGCTTGGGGAGGAAGCCGTCGTCCTCGAGATCGACCGGGCGCTCTGCCTCGCCCTCGTGGAGCGGCGGCACGCTGGGGATCGGCGGCTCCATGCGGACCGCGCGATCGCGCGTGCCGTGGACCGAGTCGTTCGTGAGGCGGTAGACGCCGCGGTGACCGTAGTAGATGCCCGTCGGATCGTGGCGCATCCAGGCGATGACGTCGTCGGTCGAGCGCAGGCGCGCGAGCTCGAAGCCCGTGACCCCGTCGAGGATCGAGATGTTCTGGCGCTCGTAGGGCACGAGCACCATGCCGCCCGACGCGACGGGCTGGCCGAACACGCCCTCGATCTCGTGACGCCAGCGCTGGCTGCCCGTCCTGGCGTCGACGGCAGCGAGGTGACCCTGGCGACGCGCACCGCCCAGCGCGCCCACGGTGAACGCGAGGTAGACGGTGCCCCCGTCGCGGTCGGCGCCGACGTACGCGAGATCGGGAAGCTGCATCTCCCAGCGCTGCTGGCCGCTCGTCAGGTCGATCGCGACCACGCGGTGTCGCTCGGACGTGATCACCAGATCGCCGAGGATCTCGGGGCGCGTCTGCGCGTCGAAGGCGAAGCTCCAGCGCGGCTGCCCGGAGTCGAGATCGATCGCCACGACCTGTCGCGGCTCCTCCTGCGTCGTCACCACGGCGAGGTGCGCGCTCGTGGCGTTCTGGGGCTGGCTCGCCGCCTGGGGCGCGGGCAGGCGCTCCATCACGGCGCCGAGCGTCTCTGCCTGGTTGTCGGCGAACTGATGGCTGAACGCCATCGTCCCGGTGCCGGAGCCACCGCAGGCACCGAGGACCGTCGTGGCTCCCGCGAGGCCCAGCGCGCAGACGAGGCGGAGGGCACGCATCGAGGTGGGTCGCACCGAGCTCATCGCGCACCTCCTTCGGCCGCCGCCGCAGGCGCACGGTCGAGGCTCCGGCAGCGCGTGCTGCCACCGTCCCACGCGATCTGATCGAGCGCCTGGGTGAGCGCGCGGCGCAGCTCGCTCGGTGCCTGGCGCCCGAGCGGTGGCAGCGTGTCGCGATACGTGAGGAGCGACTGGCAGACCATGCGCCCCGACACGTCGCGGAGACGGTTCACGATGTCGAGCTTCACGGCGTCGGAGATGTCGCGGCGCTGGAGGAACTGATCGTAGCCGCCCAGCATGACCGAGATCGGCATGCGGCCGAGGAAGGCATTGAAGCGCGCCACGTCGGCGTCGTTGCCGAGGCGGCCGATGGCCTCGCCGGCCCCGAGGACGCCCCGCTCGAAGGCACGGAAGAGCATCTCGAGCGAGCCGCGCGCGCCCATCCGGCCGAGCGCCTCCGCCGACTCCTCGCGGATGCCGCGATCGCTGTCGCGAAGGCCCTGCTCGAGCAGCGTCGGCACGCGTCGATCGTTGCGGATGGCCGCGATCCCCGCGTACGCGCGGCGACGCGCGCCGACGCGCCGGTGGTGAGTGAACTCCGTGAGCACGTCGATGCTGCTCGGCATGGCCAGGCGCTGCAGGGCCTCGAGCGCCGCGTCCGTGATCGAGTCGTTCTGGCCCGAGCGCAGCAGATCCGCGAGGTGCGGCACGGCCGCCTCTTCGTTCAAGATCGTGAGCAGCGTGATCGACTCGCGGACCTCGTCGGCGTTCGCGCTGTGGAGCCGCGCCGCGATCGTCGGCAGGTCCTCGAGCGACGGCGCGGGGCCGCCGCCCTCGACGGCCTCGGTCGGCTGTGCGCGCCGGCGACCGGGCGTCCGACGAGCTTGCTGGGCGTCGGCGGTGGCCGAGAGCCCGAGCGCGAGCGCGAGAACGGTGCAGACGAGAGTGACGCGTCGCATACGACCTGTGCCCTTGCCTCGATGACCGAGGCGCGAAGTGCGAAGAGGAGCCGACGAGAGAAACCCACGAAGCCGCGCCACGCTTGGGACGTGCCGCCGGCCCCCGAGGTCTGGAGCGCGCGAGCTTGGCCAAGGCGGCCGGAGAGGGCAAGGGTCGACCGCGCCTCGGAGCACGCCGTGCCCCGCAAACTTCGTCGCGTGGATCGCGGCGTGCTACCCGTCGGCGCCATGCCCACGGCTGCAGCGCACCCAAGGCCCATGAAACAGGGCGATCCCGAGGGATCCCAGCCCGAGGGCCGGGTCGTCGGCACGAGCCGCGCCTCGTGGCTCGCGCGCTGGCTCGGCCCGCGAAAGCCCTACCTCACGGCCCTCGGCGCGGGCCTCCTCGCCACGCTCGGCGTGCACGCCGCACGCGATGGCGCCTCCGAGAGCACGCGCGAGGCGTCGCTCGCGGCCGTGATGGAGCGGCAGGGTTATCGTGTCGAGACCGGCTCGATCGTGTGGCTCGACGACCGCGTGAGCTGGGGCGAGACGCCCGCCGTGTTCCTCGCGAGCGAGGGCGATGGACCCGCCGACGTGATCGCCGCGAGCGTCCGCCTCGGCGCCTCGGGCGCCGTGCTCGACGTCAGCGACGTCGCCAACCTGACGCGCAGCGGGGGCGCCTCGGAAGAGCAGCTCCAGCGCGCCGGGGATCGTGTGCTCTTCGCCACGCGCGCCGCCGACGGCGTGGAGGCCATCACCGTGCTCGACGTGCGGGGCGAGCCCGCGTCGCTCACCGAGGACTGGACCCGCACCCAGCGCCTGCAGAACGCGATCACCAACTGGCAGGAGACGGGTCGCACCGACGGCCTCGGCGTCACGCGCTTCCAGCTCATCACCCCCGAGTCCTCGCTCGAGCTCACGGTGGAGGCAGACCTTGCGCGCGCGAGCACCTCGGGCGGAGCGATCGAGATCGCGCTCGACACCTCGGAGGCCACGCGCGGCGCGGAGCTGCTCGAGGTGCACCCTCAGGACAAGGGCGTGCCCGGCGGGATCACGTGGGTGGTCGATACGGTCCGCAACCTCTCGTTCGTGGGGCCCGAGCCGATCGAGTGGCTCGAGAACCGCGTCTTCGCGGTGAAGGACTGGTGGGATCGCACGAGCTACGCGTGGTTCGGCGGCGGTGACGAGTCGGAGGTGGCCGCCGAGGTCGCCGCCGAGATGGCCGTGCCCACCGAGACGCACCTCACCGAGGAGCAGCAGCAGCTCTTCGACGAGGCCGCCGCCGAGATCGGCTTTCCGCCGGCGTCTCTGCACGGCGTGTTCGACGACGCGATGGAGGGCGAGGGCCAGTGGGTGCCCGTCGTCGACGATCCGTTCGTCAACGCCTATCCGAACGCGCCCGCCGCCTTCGCCCAGACCTTCGTGCGCGCCGACCGCGAGCGGCCGTACGTGAACGTCTTCATCACGCTCTGGGATCCGCGTCAGGTGCAGCTGCGGATCATGAGCGGCACCCGCGAGCCCGAGAGCGCCACGGGCCAGCGCGGCACTGGCTACATCCCGCGCGACGAGCACACCTCACGCCTGCTGGTGGGCGCCTTCGACGGCGGCTTCCAGGCGATGCACGGCGAGTTCGGCATGATGAGCGACGACCGTGTGTACCTGCCGCCCAAGCCGTGGGCTGCGACCGTCGCCGTGATGCAGGACGGCCGTGTGGGCATGGGCAGCTGGCCCGCGCCCGACTGGCGTGGACAGTTCTTCGACGAGAACCTCGCGAACCGGCAGATCCCCGACGCGATGGTCGACATGCGTCAGAACCTGACGTCGGTCGTCGAAGACGGCGTCTACAACCCGTGGGAGCGCTGGTGGTGGGGCGCCGCGCCGCCGGGCGCGACGGAGCAGACGTTCACGCACCGGAGCGGCATGTGCGTCACCGAGGAGGGCTTCATGGCCTTCTTCTGGGGCGGCTCGCTCGGCCCCGAGTCGCTCGGGCAAGCGATGATCGCGGCGCGCTGTACGCGCTCGATGCACCTCGACATGAACAGCGGGCACTGCGGCTTCGAGTTCTTCCGGCCCTACCGCGAGACTCCCGACCCGCGCGATCCCGTCCTGCCCGCGGTGGCGTCCATCGATCACGAGAGCGAGTTCGACGGCGAGCTGCCGGGCGCCGACGGGATGCGCCTCCGCGCTCGCAAGGCCGTGCGCTCCATGCAGATGCGCTTCCCGCGCTACACGGCGCGCGACCCGCGCGATTTCTTCTACCTGACGCTCCGACCCACGCTGCCCGGACCTGCGCTCGAGGGCGGCGTCGCGCTGTCCACGGACGGTCTTCCGCACGCCGGCTGGCCCTACGCGTTCGCGCGCGCCTCGCAGGGTGCGAGCTGGATCGTGCGCATCGATCCGAGCCGTGCCGTGCCGCAGCCGATCGCACAGGCGCGTCACACCCGAGCCCTCGCGCACCTCGCGGGACCGAGCTCGGGATCGCACGTGCTCCTCGCGCACCAGGAGACGGTCGGCGTATCGTTCTCGGTGGACGCGATGGGATCGAGCGGGCTCGAGATCGCGCGCGGCACGCTGGCGGGTCCCTCGAGCACGGCCGCGATCGGCGCGGATCGAGATGGATTCCTCGTGTACGCCGAGGGCCCCGCGGCGGTGTCGTTGCTCGCGGCCGCGGGCGTGACCACCGCGCTCGACCTCGGCGCGCCAGCGATCGCGTTCGACACCGACGCAGGCACCGCGGGCCCCGACGGTCACCCCCGCACCTTGGGCGCGGGCATCGCGCTCCTGGCCGAGGAGGCACCCTCGGCCGAGGTCCTCTGGCCCGACAACGAGCCCATGCCCTACTCGCGCTGGGGCTACCTCCAGGGCCAGCGCGTCCGCTACTTCCCCACCCAGCCGCCCCGCTTCGTCCGGCCGACGGAGTGACTGCGCCAGACGTCGCGCCCACTCCCTGCGACCCGCTCCCACGCGACCTGATAGTCTCGCCGGATGCGCATGGAAGGGTGGGTGTGTGCGGTTTGCTGTGCCGTCGCTTGCGCTCTGACGAGCCCCGCAGCGGCGCAGCGGCTCGGGGCTGAGCAAGATCTCACGACTCCCGTCGTCCGAAGCACGGCGGGCAGCCAGGACGCTCCGGTGTTGGCGCGGGCGGGAGCCAGTCTGATTCTCGCGATGACGGACCGGACGACCGGTGACGGAACCAGACTCTTGGTTCTTCGTCTCGACGGAACGCTGGACCACGAAGTCGCCTCGCGCCTCCCTTTCCTCGTCGTGTCCTTGGCGTGCCTGGACGAGACGCGCTGCGTGGCCATCGCGGCCGATGTGGACCGAGGCATCCCGCTTCGCGTGGTGCGTCTGCGGACGGATGGGACGGTCCTGGCCGACGACACCCTCGATGGTGTGATGGCGCCGGAGCGGCCGCGGCTGGTGGCCACACCGACCGGGGTGCTCATCGATCGGGGGGGCAGTGACTTCACGCCGGTCGACTTCGAGAGCGGGCTCGGCGCCCCGTTCACCGTCGCGAGCCCGGTTGGCGGCTCGTACGGCGCTGTGGCGTGCGGACCTTCCGATTGCCTCTTCGTATGGAGCCAGATCTCCTCGATGCGCGGGCTGTACGCACAACGCTTCATGTTCTCGGGCGTGCCCATCGGAGCCCCGATCACCCTCCTCACCGCCTCGACCGGCACCTTGTCGAGCGTCGCCGTGGAGCACGCAGGCGTGAGCTACGCCGTTCTCCTGTCGACAGGAGCTGGTCTCGAGGGATTCCGCTTGCTCGACGACGGGACTTCCGTGCGCCGGACCTTGTCGAGCTCGAGCCGCTTGCACCCGATGGCTTGCAACGCGAACGGGGTCTGTCTCGTCCAGACGTACGACTCGGGAACCTTGGTGGGGTGGTCGAGCATGGGCAGCGCCACGATCACGATCGGTTCGATCGGGACCTCCGCGTCAGGCGTCGCCGCCACGGGGGCTCCGCGGTTCGTTCGATGCTCGGTGACTGACTCCACCGTCGAGTTGTTCGACATCGACAGCGACGACCCGGCCCTGTCACGCCCCCGACCTTCGGTCGGCACGGGGCCCGACCTACACGCTGGTCCCGTTGCCGTGGCCGGAGGCGACCGCGGCTACGTCGCCGTGTTCCATCGCGCGACCGAGACCGGTTGGGAGCTCGTGAGTCAGACACTTGACGCGATGGGACGTCCGCGACCGACGGTGGGGACCGTCCTTCGTGCCATGGCGCAGCCCGCGGACCGGGTGGTGCTCGTGGCCGCGGGAGCACAGTTCGGCTTGGTCACGCTCGAAGCAGGAGCGGCGGTCTTGATGCGACTGACCCGTGACGGCACGCCGGATGGCGCTGTGGTCCCGCTCGGCACCGGGCGACACGATGTGGACCTCGCCTGGAACGGCACGCACTTCCTCACCCTCGTCACGGACGCGTCGAACATGGCGCTTGCTCAGCGCTTCGATGCGATCGGTCAGAGGGTCGATGCCACGCCAGTCGCCCTTCGGGGTGTGTACGACGCCACGCTCGCGAGCGATGGCGACAACTTCCTGTTCGTGTTCGCTAGCCTCGGCGGGGTGCGCGCCCAGCGGCTCACCGCGGACCTCTCGCCGCTCGATGCGGGCGGGTTCCTCGTGCGCGATCAGCCCACCGAGCAACTCGCCGCTGGCTTCGACGGCTCGCAATACCTCGTGGCTTGGTCGGAGGGCACGACGAGCTTCGAGCCACGCGTGGCACGCATCACCCCCGGTGCGGAGGTGCTGGATGTCGGAGGGGTGAGCCTCGCGCCCTCGGGACCGTCGCTCGAGGTAGCGCTCGCGCCACGCCGGGGACAGAGCTACGTCGCGTGGGCATCCACCACCGCGGGCGGAGACCGGAGCGTGTGGATCTCCACCTTCACTTCCGAGGGGATGGCGCGCCCAGCCATGTCGGTCTCCCACGAGTCGCAGAGTCGCGGCGTTGCCGGCCTCGCGATCGCTGGAGAGACGTATGGAGCAGTCGTCTTTGCACGAATGATGCGGGACCCGGAGCACATCCCGCTTCGCATCCGCGCGACTCCGATCGCCGACGACGGTTCGGGAACCGGGTGCACCGTGGACGCGGAGTGCAGCACCGGCCACTGCGTGGCCGGCGTGTGCTGCGACAGCGCGTGCGACAATCCTTGCGAGAGCTGCGGCAGTGGTCGGTGCGAAGTCGCTGCGGCAGGTGTCGAATGCCGTCCTTCGGCTGGCGACTGCGATCTCCCAGAGACATGTGATGGTGCGTCCGTCACGTGCCCTCCGCCGCTCGACACGGCATGCGTCACAGATGCCAGCACCTCTGGCATGGACGCAGCGGTGCCGACGACGGATGCCGGCGGGATCACCTCCCCGCCCTCGAGCTGCGCCGTCGGCGGGTCGAGCCCGGGATGGCCTCTCGTGGTCCTTGCGCTGCTCGCTGTTCGCCGCCGGCATCGCCCGTCTCGTGAGCAACGACCTCGAGCGACGGTCCGAAACCGCGTCAGGGTCCTTCGAGTGAGCGCGAGCCAAGGGGGAGAGCGTGTTCGGAGTCTCTGTCCTCATGCCCGGCAGTCTCGGGGCTCGTGACGAGCGCGTGAGCGCTGCGCAACGGTCTGCGCAAAGCGCTGTTGACCCCTCTCCGCGCTCGCCTCTATGCTCCGCGCCCGCGCAGCGTGGCGAGCGTTCACCGCTCATCGCTGGCGCGCTCGGGCACTGGCCAGGCCCGCGCGCCCGGCGTCCGCGAGGCGCACCCCGCGTTCCTCTTGCTCACCCGGCCGCAGCGTCGCTGCGCGCTCCTTTCCCTTGCGGTCCCCAACCGTCTAGACTTCTCGGATCCGCCCCGATGGCGGGTCGAAGCGCTGCCCGATGGGTCGTCGGTCCCAGCCTTCGTGAGCGAGGACGAACGTGAAGAAGCCGATCCCGTTCGGAAAGTACCTGCTCCTCGAGCGGATCAACGTCGGAGGCATGGCCGAGGTCTTCAAGGCCAAGGCCTTCGGCGTCGAGGGCTTCGAGCGTCTGGTCGCCGTGAAGCGCATCCTGCCTTCCATCGCGGAGGACCAGGAGTTCATCACGATGTTCGTCGACGAGGCGAAGATCGCGGTGCAGCTCACGCACGCGAACATCGCCCAGATCTTCGATCTCGGCCGCGTCGGCGACTCCTACTTCATCGCGATGGAGTTCGTGCACGGCAAGGACCTGCGCGCGATCTTCGATCGGGCCCGCAAGCGCGGCGAGACCGTGCCGGTGCCGATGGCCTGCTACGTGGCCATGAAGATCTGCGAGGGCCTCGACTACGCGCACAACAAGAAGGACGCGGCCGGTCGTGACCTCCACCTCGTGCACCGCGACGTGAGCCCGCAGAACGTGCTCCTGTCGTACGACGGCGAGGTCAAGGTCATCGACTTCGGCATCGCCAAGGCCGCGGGCAAGGCCGGCAAGACGCAGGCGGGCATCCTCAAGGGCAAGTTCGGGTACATGTCACCCGAGCAGGTGCGGGGCCTTCCGCTCGATCGCCGGAGCGACATCTTCGCGGTCGGCATCGTGCTCTACGAGCTGCTCACGGGTGAGCGGCTCTTCGTCGGCGAGAGCGACTTCTCCACCCTCGAGAAGGTGAAGAACGTCGAGATCATGCCGCCCTCGACCTACAACCGGCGCATCCCCGAGGAGCTCGAGCAGATCGTCCTCAAGGCGCTCGCGAAGGACGTCGACGACCGCTACCAGACCGCGATGGATCTGCATGACGACCTCCAGTCGTTCATGTACACGAGCGGCAACTTCTTCTCGCGCAAGGATCTCTCGGCCTACCAGCGCAAGGCGTTCGCGGAGGAGATCGCGAAGGAGTCGGCGCGCGAAGAAGAGTACCGCCGCATGGAGGCCGACCTCGGCCGCCCCGGCAGTGCGCCCTCGAGCGGGCTCGATCAGTTCGACGACATCGAGCCGCTCGAGCCGTCCGTCAATGTGCCGGATCCGCGTCCCACCGCCGCGCCCCCCAAACCCGCCCCTCAGCCCGCGATGGCCGCAGCCATGGCCCAGCCGCAGCAGCCACCTCCTCCGCCTCGATCCCCGAAGAAGCCCACGCTCATGGGAGGGATGGGCGCTGCCGTGCCGCCGCCGCCGCCCCGCGTGAGCGCCGCCGCGCCGCCTCCGCCGCCGCGCACGTCGATGCCGGCGCCCACGCCGACCCCGCCTCCTCGCGCAGCGGCAGCGCCCGCGGGTGGGCTCGACATGGACTGGGACGAGGAGGAGCTCTCCACCCAGATCTACGACAAGCCCGAGCTCGGCGGCCCGGGCGGCATCCCCGATCTGCCCGAGGTCCCGCGCGGCGGCGCGCCGTCGCCCTTCGGCGCGCCGGCGCCGAGCCTCGGCGCGCCCTTCGGCGCGCCGGTGATCAGCGGCACGCCGATCGGCGGACCGCCGATCTCCGCAGCCGCGCCGATGCTCGCGCCGCAGGTGAGCGGCGGGCTTCGCCCCTCGCTCGGCGCAGGGACTGCCCCGCCCGTGGCCGCGCCGCCCGTGATGGCCGCGCCGCCCGTGATGTCGGCGCCGCCCGTGATGGCCGCGCCCGTGATGGGGGCGCCGAGCCCGTTCGATCCCGCGCCTGCCACGCAGCAGCCCACCGCAGGCCGCGAGCCCACCGCGATGACGCGCAACAAGCGCGAGTCCTCGCGCAGCGGCATGAGCGCGCTCATCGGCATCGCCGCCGTGCTCGTGGTCGGCATTCTCGGCATCGGCGCGTACTTCATGTTCTTCCGGTCGCAGCCGGGCACCATCCACGTCAGCACGCAGCCGGGCGACGCGATCGTGTTCCTCGACAACAGCCCCGCGTCGTCGTCGACGTCGAGCCCGTTCGTGCTCGCGAACGTGCCGCCGGGCTCGCACCTGGTCGAGGTGCGCCGCACTGGCTACGAGACCTGGGCCACGCGCATCGAGCTGCAGTCGGGGCAGGAGCTCGCCCTCCCGCCCGTCGCGCTCGTGGCGCAGGCGGGGACCGCCGGGCCGGGCCCGGGCCCCACGCCGCCGGTTCCCGCGGGAGGCTCGGGCTTCGCGCTCGACACGATCCCGACGGGCGCGACCGTCTTCGTGGGGGAGCGTGAGCTGCCGCAGCGCACGCCGGTTCGCGTCGCGGACCTCGCGCCGGGCACCTACGGGATCCGCGTCGAGCACGGCGAGAACTACGCCCCGTGGATCACGCAGATCATCGTGCCGCAGGGCCAGATCCTCCAGCTCGAGACTGCGCGCCTCACGCTTCGCAACGTGACCGTCGAGTTCAGCTCGAGCCCCGATGGCTCCGAGGTGTTCCTCACGCGTGGCAGCGAGCGTCGCGCGATCGGGCGCACGCCAGTCACCGCCAACGTCGAGGTCACGGGCGGCGCGTGGAACGTGTCGATGTCGCACAGCGGCTACGAGGACTACTCGGCCACGCTGGCGCTCGCCGACGGCGTGGCGCGCACGACCCACGTGGGCACGCTCGTCGAGCGTCGCTCGGGCGGCGGACGACCGAGCGGTGGCGGCGGAGGTGGAACACACGTCGCGAGCGCGGGCGGTGGTGGCTCGAGCGGCGGCGGCTCGAGCGGGGGGGGCATCCTGCCGAGCGGCATGGGGATCCGTCCGAGCGGCGGCGGCTCGTCGGGCGGTGGCTCGTCGGGCGGCTCGTCGGGTGGCGGCTCGTCGGGCGGTGGCTCGTCGGGTGGCGGCTCGTCGGGTGGCGGCGGCGGCGGTAACGGAACGCTCGAGATCACGTCGCGTCCGTGGTCGACCGTCAGCGTCGATGGGCGGCTCATCGGCAACACCCCGCAGCGCGGCATCTCGCTCCCCGCGGGACCGCACCGCGTGGAGCTCGTGAACCCGGACTTCAACATCCGCGAGACCATCACCGTCCAGATCACGGCGGGCGAGACGACGCGCCGCGTGGTGCCGCTCCAGATGCCGACCGGCGGCTGAGCGGAGCGCCGCCAGCGAACGACGTGCTAAGCCGCGCGCGTGTCTCGAGCAGAGCGTGCACGTGCGCGGCGCAGTCGTGAGGGCAACACTCTCCTCTACTTCGCGATCGCGTTCTGCATCGGCGGGAGCGTCCTCGCGGTGGCGGTGCCTGCGTTCCTCCGCGAGGTGCGGCTGAGCAAGACGACCGAGGCCGCCGAGATGCTCCAGACGATGCACCTCGGGGCCTCGGCATACTTCGCCAGCACCCAGTCCGTGGAGGGGATGGAGCGTCGACGCTGCCTACCGTCTGCAGCGGGCCCCGTGCCCGAGCGGCCACGCGTCGAGGCGCGCACGACCGACTTCTTCGATCAGCGCCTTCACGACGCGCCGACCTGGCGAGTGCTGTCGTTCCGGAGCGAGCGCCCCGTCCGCTTCAGCTACCGCTTCGAGCCGGTGCAGGCGGGCTGTGAGCTGCGCACCCCCGAGCACACGTACGCCGTCACGTACAGCGCCGAGGGCGACCTCGATGGGGACGGCGTGCGCTCACGCTTCGAGCGCCGCGACGCCGCGTCGAGCACCGACGATGTGCTCGTCCCGGTCGGCATCCTCTACGTGCGCGATCGGATGGAGTAGGGCAGCGCGCAGCTCCACGCACCGCAAGACCCTCCGAGAGGGTGCGCTTCAGGGACCGAGAAGAAATCGAGATCCCGCCGAGCGCAGCGCGAGGCGCCAAGCGGGGCTGGGGCCCCGCGCGGAGTCACGAGCGTCAGCGAGTGGAGCGGGAGGGGGCCCCGCCTCGCGGGGGAGGGTCCGCATGGACCCTCCAGCCAACTCAGATCAGGTCGATCACCGAGCCAGCGGGGACCACGATGGTCACGTCACGCGCATCCAGCTCGGCGATGCCGTTGCCGACCACGAAGATCGTCGCGCGGAAGACCTGCGCGGTGCGGCGCGGCGGCACGAAGTCGTTCAAGAACCGCACGTCGAATTCCACGCGCTGTCCAGGGCGCACGTCGAAGAAGTCGCGATCGTCGCAGCGGCCCGACATCGGACACGTGACCACGGTCCCGCCATCGAGCAGCTGCGTCGGAGTGATGGCCTTCACGAAGAGCGTGGCGTCGACGGGGCCCACCTCCGGCGGGAAGTCGTCGCCGTCGCGCACGTCGCCGCGGATGTTCTGGGGCGTCTCGGTCGCGAGGGTCTGGATCGCGTGCACGAGGCCCGTGCCGAGGCCCGAGCCATCGCACCCGATCTGGAACGTGATCGGATCCCCCGCGGCGTCCACGGTGCCCGTGTCGCGCGCCACGACGTCGAACTGCTCGATGCAGGTCGGGTCCGAGATCTGCGGCCCGCAGTCCGAGCCGCCGCCGGTGATCGACATGACGCCGATGACGCGCGCGCCGATCATGGACAGCGAGCCGAGCGTCTGCGTGTACGTGCGCGGACGCCCCATCGTGAAGCCGGACGTGTCGTAGGTGCCTCCCGAGACGCCCATCGTGAGCGGGCCGTTCTTCGACGACGTGTCCGTGAGCACGACCATGATCGGCAGCGATCCTGGGCGGAAGCACGGATAGCCGTAGCGCCTCCCGATCTCGTCGGGGATCGCCATGCAGGTCTGCGCCGGCACCCACGGCAAGACGCCGTCGCCGGTCGCCGCCTGGAAGAGCGCCTCGTTCCACGACGCCCAGTTCGCGCCGCCCTGGTCGGCGTCGAGCAGCATCACGTCGCGGAGCATCTGCGCGCGATCGGTCGTGATGGTCGAGTAGAGGTGGAACGGCGTGTCGCCCTCGGGCCCGTCCTGACACGTCTCGACACCGAACACGGTGGTGCAGCCGCCTGCGGCGCGGCCACCGAAGCCCGCGAAGCCGCCGAAGCCCACGCCGATGTCGGGGATGGCGTCCGCGATGCCCGTCACCACCGTCTCGAGGT
Organism: Sandaracinaceae bacterium; assembly: GCA_019694315.1. Classification (GTDB taxonomy): domain Bacteria; phylum Myxococcota_A; class Polyangia; order Polyangiales; family Sandaracinaceae; genus JAFLCL01. The sequence continues at coordinate 14,993 of JAIBCE010000063.1, read as the reverse complement.
TGCGCTTGAGCTCGGTGACCTCTTCGGTCATCGAGCCCGTGCGGTCCATCATGAAGAAGACGTCGGCCTGCCGGACGCGCGAGTTGAACTGCAGCGTCCGGTTCACGGCCGGATCGTTGTACGGCAGCACGACGTAGAAGTCCTCGGGGTTGATCCCGATCAGCGGATCGAGCGGGGTCGCCTCGTCGTTCACGGCCTCCGCCAGATCGTCGAAGCCGTCGCCGTCGGTGTCCTGACTGAGAGGGTTGGTGAAGTAGCGGTCGCGCTCCTCGCCGTCGCTCAGACCGTCGTTGTCGCTGTCGTTGTCGATGTAGTCGGGGAGGCCATCGACGTCGGTGTCGCGCGCCGCGCAGCCGCCGAGCGCGCCCGCCTCGTCCATGTCCGGATAGCCATCTCCATCGGAGTCGGTGTCCATGGAATTCGGCACACCGTCCATGTCGGTGTCGCGATCCGTCTCGTAGTCGTCGTAGAGGCCGTCGCCGTCGGCGTCCTCGGTGTGATCGCAGGTGACGGGGATCGCGGTGTCCGCCAGCTGCATCGACGCGTCGAGGTGTCGATCGGGCGGATCCGTCGGACATCCGGCGAGCGCGCCGCCGCCGAGCGCGACGAGGCACGCCGCCGTGCGGCTGAGGGAGCTGGCGTTGCGGGTGATGCGCGACCGAGACGAACGAGCCATGCGGCCTCCTCGCGCGGGCAGACGTCAGGTCCGCGCGGCGAGCGGATCATACGCGGGTCGCCCCGCGAACGAGAGCCCCGCCAACGAGAGCCGCGTCGGAGGTCTCGTGCCCAGGCCCCCGTGCTACGAAATCAGCCATGTCGGCCCGCTCCACCGCGCCCCTCGGACGCGCGCTCCCCAAGGGGGTGCGCGACCTCTGCGCGACGCTCTCCAAGCAAGGGCACGACGCCTGGGTCGTCGGCGGCTGTGTGCGGGACGTGCTCATGGGCCGCACCGCGAGCGACTGGGACGTGGCGACGACCGCGCTCCCCGCCGACGTGCAGCGCATCTTTCGTCGCACGATCCCGACCGGCATCGACCACGGCACGGTCACGGTGCTGCTCGGGGGCGAGAAGTACGAGGTGACGACGCTGCGCGGCGAGTCCGGCTACGCCGACGGTCGACGCCCCGACGTGGTCACGTTCGGCGCGTCGATCGACGAGGATCTCGGGCGACGCGACTTCACCGTGAACGCGATCGCGTACCACCCGATCGACGACGCGATCGTCGATCCCTGGCACGGCGAGGGCGATCTCGAGCGCCGCGTCATCCGCGCCGTGCGCGACCCACGCGAGCGCTTCGCCGAGGACGGACTGCGCGTGCTCCGCGCGGCGCGCTTCGTGGCGACGCTCGGCTTCGAGCTCGATCCGGCGACGGAAGCGGCGATCCGTCCGAACCTGCCGACCTACGCCAAGGTCTCCCCCGAGCGCGTGCGCGAGGAGTGGCTGAAGGCGTTCCGCGCCGCCGAGCCCTCGCGCGCGTTCCGCATCATGCGGCGCACCGGAATGCTCGAGGTGCACGCCCCCCTGCTCGCGTCCGTCGACGACGCGCGCTTCGAGCAGGCGATGACGCGACTCGATCGCGCGCCGCGCGAGCCCGTGGCCGCGAGGGTGGCCGCGCTCGCGTGGGATCACCGCGATCGACGCGACGAGGTGGATGCGTGGCTGCGCGCGCTTCGCTTCTCGAACCGCGAGCGCGAGGCGGCGCTGCTCGTGCTGGCCCACGCCGAGGCGCCGTCGCGCGCGCTCGATGCGCCCGCGAGCCGACGCTTCTTGCGATCGGTCGGCCCGAGCGAGGCGTTCTGGGTGCTCGAGACGCTCGAGGCCGAGGCGTCGAGCCGACGCGACGCGACGCAGGCGGTCGAGGCCGTCCGCGCGCTCCGCGGTCGCTGCGCCGAGGTGCTCGATCGGGGCGAGCCCATCGACCTGCGTTCGCTCGCGATCACGGGCGCCGACGTGATGCGCCTCTCGGGCCGCGGCCCGGGACGCTACGTCGGCGAGGTGCTCGAGCGCCTCCTCGACGAGGTGATCGAGGATCCCTCCCGCAACGAGGCCGCCACCCTCGCGGCGCGCGCGAGCGAGCTGTCCCGCGAGGCATCTCGATGAGCGGCTTCGTCGATCTCCACTGTCACTACGTGCCCGGCGTCGACGACGGGGTGCGCACGCTCGACGAGTCACAGCGGCTGCTCCGCGGGCTCGCCGCGCTCGGGTACACCGAGGTCGTCGCCACACCGCACATCCGCACGGCGATGTTCGAGAACCGCAAGCCCGGTCTCACCAAGGCCTTCGACGAGCTCACCTCGATCCTCGGCCCACCGGCGCCTTCCTCCATGCCTCGCCTCTCGCTCGCGGCCGAGCACTTCTGCGACGACGTCTTCTTCGGCCTCCTCGCGAGCGACCAGGTGCTGCCGTACCGCGGCGGCTTCGCGATCCTGCTCGAGTTCCGCTACGAGGCGTGGCCACGCAAGATCGAGGAGCAGCTCTTCCGCATGCAGGTGCGTGGTCTTCGTCCGCTCATCGCGCACCCCGAGCGCTACTACGCGCTCTTCGACGAGACCGATCCGCTCGATCCCCTGCTCGACGTGGGCGCGATGACGCTGCTCGACACGATGTCGCTGTCGGGCAAGTACGGTGAACGCTGCCGACGCGCGGCCGAGCGCATGCTCGAAGAGGGCGCGTACGACGCGGCGTGCAGCGACGCTCATCGGCCCGAGGACGTGGACGTGATGGGTCGCTCCATCGAGCGTCTCCGCGCGCTCGTCGGCAAGGAAGAGGCGCAGGCGCTGCTCTCCACTCGGCCGCGCGGGATCCTCGACGGGAGCTACGACCCCTGATCCCCGAACACGCCCAGAAATCGTGCATGATCGCCCCGTGAAGCGCCTGCGCGGCCTCAAGGCCCTCGTCCACGACGCGATCGATCAGACGACCCATCTCGTGCGCGAAGGGCACGAGTCGACCGCGCGCGTGGTGACGCGCGTGACCGACGTGATCGAGCCCCTCGCCGCGCCTGCGCGCGGCGTGGACGGCGTGCGCCGCGTCACGACCGACGCGGTGCTCGGCACGATCCGCCTCGTGAACCGCGGCGTCGAGATCGTGACCGACGTGGGCCTCGATCTCGCCGAGCAGGGCCTCGCGGCGCGGCGCGCTCCGCCCGACGACGTTCGCCGCGCGATGACGCCCGCGGTGCCGATGCGCTCGGATCTCATGACGTGGGCGCGGCTCAAGGAGAACGCGCCGAGCGCGGGCGCGTGGTGGGGCGACGCCGCCCAGGCGCTCGTGAACGCGGCGGTGGGCGATCACCTCGTGCGACGCGACAACGGCCTCGATCTCGGCATGCAGCTCCGCTTCGGCGAGGTCTACGTCGATGTGCGCGCGCCTCTGGGACGCGCGGCCATCGAGCAAGCGCTCGAGGACGTCGGGCAGACGCCCAGCGCCCGCGTCGTGGTGTTCGTGCACGGCCTCGGCACGACGGAGTGGTCGTGGTGCCTCGAGGCCGCCGCGTACCACGGAGATCCGAGCGCCACGTTCGCGTCGCTCCTCCATCGCGAGCTCGGCACGACGTCGGTGCTCGTCCGCTACAACACCGGTCGCCACGTGTCGGAGAACGGGCGCGCGCTCGCCGCCGAGCTCGACGCGCTCGTGCGCGCGTATCCGCGCCCCATCGAGGAGCTCGTGCTCGTGGGCCACAGCATGGGCGGCCTCGTGCTCCGCAGCGCGTGCCACTACGGCGGCGAGCACGAGGCGTCGTGGGTGCCGCTCGTGCGCCGCGTCTTCTGCCTCGGCTCGCCTCACCGCGGTGCGCCGCTCGAGAAGATCGGCAACCTCGTCGCCGGCGTGCTCGGCGCGATCGATCTCCCCGGCACGCAGATCCCAGCGCGGATCCTCGAGGGCCGCAGCGCCGGCATCAAGGACCTCCGCCACGGCTCGCTCGTCGACGAAGACTGGCTCGGGCGCGATCCCGACGCGCTCCGCGACGAAGGGCGCCGCGAGATCCCGCTCCTGCCCCACGTCGCCTACCACTTCGTCTCGGCGACGGTGACGCGCGATCCCGATCACCCTCTCGGCACCTTGGTGGGCGATCTTCTCGTGCGCGTCCCGAGCGCGCAGGGCCCCGTGCTGCGCGAGAGCCACTTCGACATCGAGACGCGTCGCTTCGGCGGCGTCATGCATCACCAGCTCCAGAGCCACCCAGCCGTGTACGCGGTCCTCCGCGACGCGCTCGCCGCTTGAGTTGCCACGGGGGGCTTGCGGCCCCCTGGCGCGCGTCGGTGCGCGCAGCGACGACGACGCGCCGGACCATTGGGCGGCACTGCCGATCGTGCGAGCATCCGCGCGATGACCGAGCACCTCGACGTCGTGATCGTGGGCGGCGGCCTCTCCGGCATCGGAGCGGCACGCCACCTCCAGAGGCACTGTCCCCACAAGCGCTTCGCGATCCTCGAGTCGCGCAGCGCCCTCGGCGGCACGTGGGATCTGTTCCGCTACCCAGGCATCCGCTCCGACTCGGACATGTACACGCTGGGCTACTCGTTCAAGCCGTGGACCTCGCCCAAGGCCATCGCCGACGGGCCCTCGATCCGCGCGTACATCGAGGAGGCAGCGCGTGAGGGCGATCTCGGTCGGCACATCCGCCTCGAGCACCGCGTGGTGGCGGCCAGGTGGTCGAGCCGGGACGCACGCTGGTCGCTCGAGATCGAGCGGGGCCCTGCCGGGGAGCGAACCTCGATCACCTGCGACTTCCTCTACGCGTGCACCGGCTACTACCGCTACGACGCTGGCTACACGCCAGACTTCGCGGGCCGCGAGCGCTTCGGCGGCACGCTCGTGCACCCGCAGCACTGGGACGAATCGCTCTCGGTGCGCGGCAAGCGCGTGATCGTGATCGGCAGCGGCGCGACGGCCGTGACCCTCGTGCCCGAGCTCGCGAAGCAGGCCGCGCACGTGGTCATGCTCCAGCGCTCGCCCACGTACATGATCTCGCAGCCCGCCGAGGACGCCATCGCGAACGGCCTGCGTCGGATCCTCCCGAGCCAGCTCGCGTACGACGTCACGCGCTGGAAGAACGTCCTCGTGGGCCTCGGCTTCTTCGAGCTCGCGCGCCGCCGTCCCGGCCCGGTGAAGAAGCGCCTCGTCCAGATGGTGAAGGACCAGCTCGCGACGGGCTACGACGTGGAGACGCACTTCACGCCCTCGTACAAGCCATGGGATCAGCGGCTCTGCCTCGTGACCGACGGCGATCTGTTCACCGCGATCCGCGAGGACCGCGCGTCGGTGGCCACGGGGCACATCGAGACCTTCACCGAGCGCGGCCTGCGGCTCACCGACGGACGTGAGCTCGAGGCCGACGTGATCGTGACGGCGACGGGCCTCGATCTTCTCTTCCTCGGCGGCATCGCGATCGAGGTCGACGGCACCGCCGTCGATCCGCATCGGCACCTCTCCTACAAGGGCATGATGCTCGACGACGTGCCGAACCTCGCGTGCGCCTTCGGCTACACGAACGCGAGCTGGACGCTCAAGGCCGACCTCACCGCCGAGCACGTGTGTCGACTCTTGAACGAGATGGATCGTCGCGGCGCGACGCGATGCACACCGCGCAAGCACGACCCCGCGATCGAGCCGCGCCCCTTCCTCGACTTCTCGTCGGGCTACGTACAGCGCGCGCTCTCGCGCTTTCCTCGTCAGGGGAGCAAGCGCCCGTGGCGCCTCTACCAGAACTACCTCCTCGACCTCCTCGCCCTGCGCTTCGGGCCCGTCGACGATCCCGCCCTCGAATTCGATCGACCGGCGACACGCCGCGAGGGCGCGAGCGTCCTTCACGCCACGGGCGCTCCTCGCGCCTCCACGGAGCCCACGCGATGAGAACGCTCTGTGTCGCGCCGACGGCGCTCCTCGGTGCGTGCTGGATGGGCGCGTGTGTGATCGGCTGCAGCAGTCCTCCCGATCCGCCCGAGACCGCGACCCCGCCTCGCACCACGACGACGACGACCGCGACCTCGTCGCCTTCGCCTCACGCAGCCCGCAGCGCCGACACTCGACACGTCACGGGCGTGTTCTACGAGATCGATCTGCCCGCGGGCGCGGTCGACGCGGTGCCGAGCGCCCCCGACGTGATCGACTCGGTGTATCGCCTCTCGGCCGAGGACGACGTGACGCTCACGTTCTTTCGTCCGATGCCGCGGCAGGGCGAGCTCGACGCGTGGAACGGCGCGGTCACGGCGCTGCTCGACGGGATCCCCGCACGCGAGGACGAGGGCGAGCTCGCGGGGGTGCCCGCGCGCGTGACGTTCCTGCCAGGCGAGCTGCGCTGGACGGCGGTCGTCGACGGCCAGGGCCTGCTGCTCAAGTGCTTCACCTCGCGCCCGGAGGACGAGGCGTGGATGCACGCGCACTGTGACGAGACGGTGTCGAGCCTCACGCTCCGGCGTCCGATCCCCTGACGCTTGCGTGAGCGATCGCTCGATCCGACCCATCGCGTCACGTTTGTCACACGCCGGACACCCACGGGACACCTCGGAAGCGTTATTGGGTCGCGGGCCGAACACCTGCCCCTTCACCACGAGGCGATCCCATGGCGCTCCAGGACGTTGTTCGCTGGTTCCTCCCGCGAGACGACGAGTTCTTCGTCTTCCTCGAGAAGCAGGCGCAGGTCGCGCACCTCGGCGCGCAGGCGTTCGCGAAGTTCGTGCCCGGCGCGAACATCGACGAGATCAACGCGGAGGTGCAGAAGCACGAGCACGCGGGCGACAAGGTCGTGCACGAGCTCGAAGAGGCCCTCCAGAAGACCTTCGTGACGCCCATCGATCGCGAGGATCTCCAGCGTCTGTCGGCCGAGCTCGACGACGTGCTCGATCTCATCAACAGCGCCGCGCGCACGTGCGCGCTCTTCGGCGTGAAGACGCCCACCAAGCCGATGCAGGATCTCATCGCGATCCTCGTCGACAGCACCAAGCTCCTCGAGGACACGCTGCCGGCGCTGCGCAAGCACGACTACCAGACGCTCATGGGCACGAGCCGCTCGCTCCGCCAGGACGAGAAGAAGGCCGACACCATCTACCGCACGGCCATCTCCGCGCTCTTCCACGACGACGCCAAGAACGCCAAGGACGTGCTCCGCGAGATGACGGTGCTCGAGCACCTCGAGCACGCCGTCGACCGCTGCGAGCGTGTGGCGCACACGCTCGCGAACCTCGCGGTGAAGCATGGTTAGCGTCCTCGTCCTCGTCGTCGTCGCCGCGGTGGTCTTCGACTACATCAACGGCTTCCACGACGCGGCGAACGCCATCGCGACGGTCGTCTCCACGGGCGTCTTGCCCATGCGAACCGCGACGCTCATCGCGGCGCTCTTCAATTTCGTGGGCGCGGTCACGGGCACCGCGGTGGCGACGACCATCGCGACTGGCTTCGCGGACCCGACGGACGTCACGCAGACCGTCGTGCTCTCCGCGCTCCTCGGCGCGAGCGTGTGGAACATCCTCACGTGGTGGTGGGGCATCCCCAGCTCGAGCTCGCACGCGCTCGTGGGCGGCCTCTGCGGAGGCGTGGTGGCGCACGCGGGGGTCGGCGCGTTCCGCTGGTCGGCGCTCGTCCAGAAGGTGCTCCTGCCGCTCGTCATCTCGCCGACGCTGGGCTTCATCATCGCCTTCTTCTTCATGGTGGCGCTGACGTGGATCTTCCGACGTCAGGTCGCCGCGCGCGTGCATCGCCTCTCGCGCCGCCTCCAGCTCTTCTCGGCCTGCATGATGGCCTTCTCGCACGGCTCGAACGACGCCCAGAAGTCGATGGGCATCATCACGCTCGCGCTGGTCGCCTACGCCGGGGCGCTCGCGCAGCGGGGCGAGACGCCCACGGGCTTCGTCGCGTCGCTGCTGCCGCACGAGACCGAGGTCCCGCTCTGGGTCATCGTCGTGTGCGCCGGCGCCATCGCGGCCGGCACGGCGGCGGGCGGCGAGCGGATCATCAAGACGATGGGGACGAAGATCATCCGCATCACGCCGCTCCAGGGCTTCGCGGCCGAGACGGCGGGCACGCTGACGATCATGGCCGCGAGCCACGCCGGCGTTCCCGTGTCGACGACCCACTGCATCAACGCCTGCATCATGGGCGTGGGCGCATCGAACCGCGTGAGCGCGGTGCGCTGGGGCGTCGCGACGAACATCCTCATCGCGTGGATCGTGACGATGCCCGCGAGCGCCGCGATCGCCTACGTGATCTCGACGCTGCTCGACCTCATCGGCGGCTGAGCCTCCGCACGCTGGCGCTCACGGCCACGTCACAGCGCGGCGTCGATCGCGGCCTTGAGCTCGGTGAGGCCATCGTCCGTGCCGCTCAGGATCGACCGGATCACGCCGCGCTGATCCGCCACGACGGTGATGGGGAGCGAGCTTCCGTCGGCGCCCACGCCGAAGCCCGGCACGTGCGAGGTGTAGACCACGTCCACCTCGGACAGACCGCCGCCCGCGGCGGTCGTCCACTCCGTGCAGAACGCGGCGTCGGGCCGTCCGCCCTCGGCGTCCTCGTACACCACCTCGACCACGCGGACGCCTCGATCGCGGTAGGGGATCGCGATCTCGCGCGTGAGCTGCTCGCTCTGCGCAGCGCAGGCGCCGCACCACCCCGTCGCGATGGTGACGACGATGAGGCTGTACTCGCAGAGGTGCGAGTCGTAGAGCGTCATCATCGAGCCATCGCACCGCGGCAGCGTGAAGCCCTCCATGCGATCGCCCACCCGGATGCCGTAGGGCGCCGCCGGTGCGACACAGGGCGCGTCGCCACCCGCATCGGCCGTGGGGCCACTTCCGCCGCAGCTCCCGAGCGTGAGCGCCAGAGCCGTGACGGAGCCCGAGACCAGCCGTGTCGTGGTGCGCATCCGATCAGAGTGCCGCATGCCGCGGCTCGGGTACAGTCGCCCGCTCTCCGCCTCGACGGCACGACGCTGCTGGGCCCACGGCGCCGGCGCTGCTCGTCACTCGCCTCCTCCACGGAGTTCGATCGATGCCCGCCCATCTCCCCGAGCCCGGCGATCCGCGCGTCATCTACGTGCTCGATCTGTCCGGCTTCGTGTTCCGCGCCTACCACGCCCTGCCGCCGCTCTCGAACAAGAAGGGCGAGCCGACGCACGCGATCCACGGCGTCGTGTCGATGATCCAGAAGATCCTCGCCGAGCGTCGCCCTCCGTTCTTCGCCGTCGCCGTCGACCCCAAGCGCGACACCTCCTTCCGGCGCGCGATCTACGCCGAGTACAAGGCCACGCGGAAGGACACGCCGATCGACCTGGTGCCTCAGGCGCAGCGCGTGCGCGAGATCGCCGAGGCCTACGGGCTGCCGGTGCTCGAGGCCGAGACCTTCGAGGCCGACGACATCATCGCGACCGTCGTGCGCTTCGCGAAGGCGCACGGCCTGCGCGTGGTGATCGCGAGCGCCGACAAGGATCTTCTCCAGCTCGTGGGCGATCCCGACGTCGTCATGTACGACTCGATGCGCGAGAAGGTCTTCGGGCCCGACGAGACCGTCGAGAAGCTCGGCATCGGCCCCGCGCAGGTGCGCGATTATCTCGCGCTCGTCGGTGACACGTCCGACAACGTGCCCGGCGTTCCCTCCGTCGGTCCCAAGACCGCGGTGCAGCTCCTCACCGAGCACGGCTCGCTCGACGGCGTCTACGCGGCGCTCGGCTCCATCGCGAAGAAGGGCCTCAAGGACAAGCTCACTGCGCATCGCGACGACGCGTACCTCTCGCAGCGGCTCGTGAGGCTGCGCGAGGACGTGCCGCTGCCCGCGCTCGAGGCGCACGGCGCGGAGGCGGCCGAGGCGCTCCGCGTGCGCGAGCCCGATCTCGCGAAGCTCGGCGCGCTCTTCACGGAGCTCGAGCTCTACCGCGCCCAGGCCGAGCTCGATCGCTCGCGGCCCGGCGCGCGCGAGGCGCGCCAGAAGGCGCTCCCCACGGCCACGTTCAAGGAGCCGTCGGTCGAGATCCTCACCGCGGCCGGCGCGCTCCACGCCTTCGTGTCGGCGATCCCCGAGGGCGCCGTGCTCGGCCTCCGCGCGGTGACCGAGGACCTCGATCTCCACCGCACCGTGCTCGTGGGCGTCGCGCTCGGCACGGCCGGAGACAAGCCGCGGAGCGCGTACGTCCCCGTGGGCCACGTGTATCTCGGACGGCCCCCGTCGATGCGCCCCGAGGAGGCCGCGCACCTCGTCGCGGAGCTCGTCCCGATGCTGCGCGCCCGCGGCGTCACGATCGCGTTCCACGACGCCAAGGACGATCTCCTCGCGCTGGCCCGCGAGGGCGCCGAGATCGCGATCGCGCCCACCGACTTCGACTCGATGCTCGCGAGCTACCTCCTCCACGCCGACTCGCACGCGCACGCGCTCGGCGACGTGGCCGAGGCGCTCCTGTCGGTGACGCTCCCGGCCCTCGCCACGCCCGAGAAGCGCTCGCAGCGTGTGCGCCTCTCGGAGCGCACGGTCGAGGAGGTGGCTCGCGTCGCGGCGCCCGGCGCGTCCGCCATCGCCCAGCTCGTGATCCCTCTCCGCACGCACCTCGCCTCCGAGTCGCTCGACGGCGTGCTCCGTGAGCTGGAGCTGCCGCTGCTCGACGTGCTCGTGCGCCTCGAGCGGACCGGAGTGGCGATCGACGTGGCCAAGCTCGCCACCATGGCGAGCGCGCTCGAGGCGCGCCTCGTGACGCTCGAGAAGCGCTGCCACGAGGCCGCGGGACATCCGTTCCAGGTGGGCTCTCCGCGCGCGCTCGAGACGGTGCTCTTCGACGAGCTCGGGCTCCCGGTGAAGAAGCGCACCAAGACCGCGCGCTCCACCGACGCGGACGTGCTCGAGGAGCTCGCCGAGCTCCACGAGCTGCCGAGCGCGATCCTCGAGCTGCGCGCCGCGCAGAAGCTCAAGAGCACCTACGTCGATGCGCTGCCGCGCCAGATCGACCCGAGCGACCGGCGCGTGCACACGCGCTTCAACCAGGCGGTCGCCGCGACGGGGCGGCTCAGCTCGAGCGATCCCAACCTCCAGAACATCCCGATCCGCACCGACGAGGGAAGGGCGATCCGCGAGGCCTTCGTCGCGCCCCCCGGCCACTCGATCCTCTCGGCGGACTACTCACAGATCGAGCTCCGCGTGCTCGCGCATCTCTCGGAGGATCCCGAGCTGTCGAGCGCGTTCATCGAGAACGTCGACGTGCACGTGAAGACCGCGAGCGCGATCTTCGGCGTGCCCGAGGCGGCGGTGACGCGCGAGCAGCGAGGGCGCGCCAAGACCGTGAATTTCGCCGTGATCTACGGGCAAGCGGAGCGGGCGCTGGCGCGCAACCTCGGCATCGAGGAGGCCGAGGCCAAGCGCTACATCGCGGCGTTCTTCTCGCGCTACGCCGGCGTGGCCCGCTACCTCGACGACCTCGTGACGGAGGCGCGTAGGACGGGCTCGGTGCGCACGATGATGGGCCGCCGCCGCGAGGTCCCCGACATCCACGCGCGCAACTGGTCGCAGCGCTTCGCGGCGGAGCGGATCGCACGCAATACGCCCATCCAGGGCACGGCGGCCGACATCCTCAAGGTCGCGATGATCCGGATCGATCAGCGCCTCCGCGAGGCGCGCATGGCGAGCCGCATGATCCTCACGGTGCACGACGAGCTCGTGTTCGAGGTGCCGCACACGGAGGTGACCGAGGCCCGCGTGCTCGTGCGGCGCACCATGGAGGACGCGGCCGAGCTGCGTGTGCCGCTCCTCGTGGAAGACGGCGTGGGACCCACCTGGGGATCCGCGCACTGATCGGCTCCCGAGCCCGACTCGTTCGAATCGCTGCTCTGGCTTGTGTTTGGCGCGTATAAACGTCGCCATGCTCGTCGAGACGCGCGTGGGTCGGTTGTTCGTGGAGGTCCGCGGGGAGGGCGTGCCCGTCGTCCTCTGGCACTCGCTCCTCTGCGAGGGAGGCATGTGGGTGGGGCAGGTGAGCGCGCTCGCCGAGCGCTACCGCGTGATCAACATCGACGCGCCCGGCCACGGCCGCAGCAGCCCCACCACCCGCCGCTACTCGCTCGACGACTGCGTCGAGGCGCTCTTCGAGGTGATGGACGCCGTGGGCGCGCCGAGCGCGGCGCTCGTGGGCCTCTCGTGGGGCGGCATGGTGGGCCTGCGCGCGGCGCTGCGGCGCCCCGAGCGCATCCGCTCGCTCGTGCTCTTCGACACCAACGCGAACGCCGAGTCCAAGGAGAAGCTCCCGCGCTACAGGGCCATGGCGTTCGTCGCGCGACGCTTCGGAGCGCTGCCGCTCTTGCTCGATCGCCTCGAGCCGATCTTCTTCTCGCCCCGCACACGGATCGAGCGACCCGAGATCGTCCGCGACTTCCGCGATCGCCTGACGGCCATGGACCCTGCCTCGATCGGACACGCGGTCGACTGTGTCGAATTCACGCGCGAGGACATCCGCTCGGAGCTCGGCCGCATCCGTTGCCCCACACTCGTCGTCTGCGGCATCGACGACGTCGCGACGCCCGTGAGCTGCTCGGAGGACATCGTGCGCGGCATCCACGGCGCCGAGCTCGCGCTCGTGCCGCAGGCCGGTCACCTCTCGGCCTGGGAGCGCCCCGACGTGATCACCCCGATGCTGCTCGAGCGGCTCGCCACCACCGTGGGCTGACGCAGCCTCGACGGCCTCAGAGCGTGAGTCACTTGCATTGACTCACGCTCTTCGCTTCTTGCCGGAGGGTCTGGCCGCAGACCCTCCCTCTCGCGGAGTGAATCGGCGAGAGCCTCCCTCCCGCCGATTCGAGCCCGCGTCACTCGCACCGATCATCCGAGTGACACGTGCTCTCAGCGGCCGCTCGTCCGAAGGCCCTGCCAGGCCCGACGCGACCAGCGCACCGGCAGCGGGCCCTCGTCGGGACGAAGCGCGGTGCCCCAGCCCATGCGCAAGCGCGCGCCCCGCCACTCGATCGAGCGCGAGACCGCGGCGTAGGGGAGGATCGCGAGCAGCAGCAGATCCTTGAGCGGCGCCGCCACGAGGTGACGCCAACGCATCGCGCTACCACGCGTGCGGCGGATCACGTACGCGTCGGCGATCACCTTCGAGACCATGAGCGACAGCGCGGCGACGACCACGCGGAGCTCGAGGCCCACCACCGCCGACGCGACCACCGCCAGCGCCGCGAGACCGACCGGGTTCGCGAAGAAGTCGGCCACGAACGCGGGCGGGTGGATCACCGCGCGCATCTTGAGCCAGCGCGTGTGGCGCGCGAAGAAGCGCTCCACTGGGGCCTGCACGTTCACGTTCTCGGCGGTCGTGGCGGAGAGCAGCACCTTCTTGCCGATGCGCTGGAACGCCCGGCCGAGGAGGTAGTCCTCGGCGAGCACGTCCTTCACCGACGCGAGCCCACCCACCGCCTCGAGGTCGGCCTTGCGGAACAGCATCGACTTGCCGATCACGCATGGCACGCCGAAGAAGCGCAGCGCGAAGCTCACCGAGGGCACGATCATCGCCGAGAGCTGCAGGTTCTCCATCGCCGCGCCGAGCGAGTCCTCGCCCGTGCCCACCACCAGGCTCGAGAGCAGCGCCGCGTCGTCGCGCACGAGTTCGCTCACGATCTTGCGGAGGTACCGAGGCTCGGCGCGCACGTTGGCGTCGCTCTGCAGCACGAGCTCGTACCGTGCGGCGCGGAGCGCGCCTTCGAGGTTCGAGACCTTGGGGTTCAGGCCATAGCCCTCGTTCGAGAGCACGAATTGCACGGGCACCGACGGGTGCTCGGCCGCGACGGCGCGCGCAACCTCGAGCGCGGGGTCGTCCGGCGAGGTGGTCGCGAACACGATCTCGAAGCGCGGATAGTCCTGGGCGAAGAAGGTGCGGAGGTTCTCCGCGAGCAGCTCCTCGTGGCCCTTGAGCGGCTTGAGGATCGACACGGGCGCGAGCGCCTCGTCGGGCAGGAGCGCGACCTTCGCGCGCGTGTGGCGGATGGCAGCCCACGCGCCGAGGCCGAAGAAGGCGAGGGCGAAGGCCGAGAGGCCGAGGAAGATGTCGGGGAGCATCGTCATGCGAGGCGCTCCGTGGCAGCCCCACGGCGCGAGCGCGGCGGATGATGGCACCGCCGTGACGAGCTGGGTAGCGACCGGCCCCATCCGCCCCCGCGCGGCGACCGTCAGAAGCAGCCGCGCGCGCACACGCGAAACGTGTGTCGGCAGGCGTCGGCGCAGCCGCGATCGGCCACGGCGCAAGCTCCCGCGCACGTCACGTACGCAGGCTCGCAGCCCGTCCCGCAGGCGCTCGTCCGGGTGCGAGGCGGCACGGGGCGGCGTCGCGCGCGGGGCGGCCGATCCGCGATCGTGTCGGACAGCTCCGGTCCCTCCGGAGGCGCGTCGGTGTCCACGGCGGGCGTGGTCGCCAGCTGCGCCTCGACCGTGCCGTCATTCGCCAGCGAGGGATCGGGCATGAGCTCGTCCGTGGTCGCGAGCGCGATCGCATCCCCGCTCGACGGATCGAGCATGAAGAGGCGCTCGCGCACGTAGTCCACACGATCGTCGGGCTGACCGACGGCGTAGTGATCGCGCCACGCCTGCCAGCACGAGCGTCGCTCGGCGTTCGTGCGGACGGGATCGCGATCGGCCGCGTGACAGCGCTCGAAGTACACGTTCGCCTGTTCCACGCGGCGCAGGCTGGGCCCGCACCCCATGGCAGCCAGCGCGAGGAGCGTGGCGCCCACGAGCGCGAGCGAGGCCCCACGGTCGCCGCGAAGCGTGCGCCGTGCGCTGGCCTTCCGTGCGAGCATCGGGGTGGGCGACGCCATGACCTCGACGGACCCTAGCAAGAACCAGCGTCCTCGGATCACCGCGGAGGGCTGTGCGCTGCTCGACTTCGGGCACGGCCCCGCGCCACGGCTCGGCTGCTACGCCGTCTTCTTCGTCGCCGACGGCTGCGTCGCGATCGAGACGGCCACGAGCGAGGCGGCGGTCGACGCGCGCGCGGCCGAGCTCGAGATCCCACGAGCGCCGTTGCCCCCGAGCCT
>JAIBCE010000436.1 GCA_019694315.1 Sandaracinaceae bacterium | reverse complement strand
TTCATCATGGTGTACGTGGCGTTCCGCTTCGATCTGCGGTTCGCGCCGGGCGGTGTCGTGGCCCTCATCCACGACGCGCTCTTCACCGTGCTCCTCTACGTCGTGTTCCAGAAGGAGTTCAACCTCACGACGGTGGCCGCCATCCTCACCGTCATCGGCTACTCCATCAACGACACCATCGTCGTCTACGACCGCATCCGAGAGAACCTCGGCCGCTACCGCGACAAGACGCTCGACGAGATCATCAACATCTCCACGTCGCAGACGCTCGGCCGCACGATCATCACGAGCGGCACGACGATGATGTCCATCATCCCCTTCTTCTACTACGGCACGCAGGCCGTGAAGGACATCGTCTTCGCGATGATGGTCGGCTTCTTCGTCGGCACGTACTCCTCGATCTACATCGCGGCGCCGATCACGGAGTGGATGGACACGCGCTTCTTCGCGCCCGCGCGCGAGGCCCGCAAGGCCGAGCTCGCGCGTCAGCGCAAGCTCAAGGCCGCGGCCAAGACGCCCGCCACGACCTGAGCGAGCTTCCCTCGACCGAGGGCCCGTCCCTCACGACGCGAACGCCGAGCGACTCACCTCGCTCGGCGTTTCGCATTCCGTCGCCCACAGCCGCAGCGAGGCCAACTGACGTAGCGCATGACAAGCGTGCTTGTCTGCGTGTAAAGAATCCACGTCTCGCGTCGGGCGCGGGCCGTGCATCTCATTCCGTTCCCCGAGTACGCGATGTTCGTTCGAGCGTTCTTCGTACAGCGCGATCTCGGGGTCGAGGTGCATGCGCGGCCCGTGGAGGCGCCGATCGAGGCCATCGTGCGGGTCGGCAACGGCGCTCGAGGGCGCGCTGGCGCGCGAAGAGCGCTCGCGTGATGACGACGGCAACCCCGATACGCCTCGCCAAGCGCTCGCCCCCATCGTCTCGGCGGGGCTCCACGCGGAGCTCGCCTGGGTCGTCGTCGGCGTGCCGCGTGCCGTGGGAGAGGGACCTCGGGGCGCGCCGAGCACCGACGGAAGCTGGGCGGGTGGTGCGCTCGAGCTGGCCGTTCGCGGCGAGCTCCTGGGGCTCGGCCATCAGGCGCCGGACGTCTCGCCTGGCGACGTGCTGAGCGGTGCGCTCTGCATCCGGTGGTTCCCCACCGACTTCGTCGCCGCTGCGCTGGTGGCTCACGCCACGGGCTATCCGACCTCGCCCCACGACCTGCCCGAGGAGCACGTCACCTGGGACGTGGCGGTGCGGCTCAGCGCGTTCTGGGGGCAGACGGCGCTCTTCGTCGGCCCCTGAGCGCGAGGCATGGCAAGCTCGCTTGTCATCATGTCGAGGAGAGTGGATATGAGCCCGCCGAGCCGTGTCCGTGCCCACCGTGAGGCGCGCGGCCTCACCCAGGACGATCTCGCGCGGGCGGCGCGTCTGTCGCGGCAGAGCGTCGGATCGATCGAGGCGGGGCGCTCCGTGCCGGCCGTCGACGTCGCGCTTCGCGTGTGCGCGGCGCTCGGCGCGAGCGTGGAGGAGCTCTTCGGCACGACCGGAGGCGCCGAGACGATCGAGGCCGAGGGCTCGCTGCCGGTCGGTGCGCGGGCCGTGCTCGCGGAGCTTCGCGGGCGCTGGGTGGCGCACGCGCTCTCGCCCGAGTCCGTCGTGAGCGACGCCCTGGTCGTGTCGTCGGGGCGCGGCGGCGCGCAGCTCGAGCCGACGCGACCGCTCGCGGAGGCGCGCGACACGCTGCTCGTGGCGGGCTGCGCGACGGCCCTCGGACTCGTGTGCGAGCGGGCCTCGCGTGGTGCCGGGCGGGTGATGTGGCTGCCGTGCTCGAGCGCGGTCGCCCTCGATCAGCTCGCGCGCGGGCGCGTGCACGTGGCGGCCATCCATCGCGCTCCTTCGCGCGCGCCGTCGACGGTGCGCGCGCCGCGCCGCGTGGTGCGCTTCGCGTCGTGGGAGGCCGGCCTCGTGGTGCCCGCGGGCAATCCCCGCGGGGTCCGGGGCGTGGCGGATCTCGGTCGCCGCGGGGTGACGGTGGTGACGCGCGAGCCCGGGGCAGGTGCGCGCCGTGTGCTCGATCGCCTGCTCGAGGAGGCGGGGCTCACGCTCGCCCACGCGATCGAGGCCCGCGGGCACCGCGAGGTGGCCACGCTCGTCGGGCTCGGCGCGGCCGAGGCCGGGATCGCCACGCGCGCCGTCGCGATCGCGCGCGGGCTCGGCTTCGTGCCGCTCGTGCACGAGCACGTCGACCTCGTGCTCGAGGCCCCGCTCGAGAACGATCCCCGCGTGCTCCGTCTGCTCGAGGCGCTCGCTGCGCGCGGGACGCGCCGCGAGCTCGAGTCGCTCGGCTACGACACGCGGCAGAGCGGCGCACACGTCGGCGAGGCCGCATGAAGACGACGACTCCTTCGAGCGTGCGCACGAATGCCGTCACGCGCTTCGGCCTCACGCTCTTCGTCGTCGCCCTCGCGAGCACGGCGGGGTGTGGAGGATGCGGTGGGAGCGAGGCTCCGGGCGCACCGAGAGATGAGTCGGGCACGACCGATGAGCGGGGCACGCGTGAGGAGCGGGGCACGCGTGAGGAGCGGAGCGCGAGCCCGCCCGGGACAGGTGGGGCGCCCGCGGGCGAGCCGAGCGCGACCGGCCCCGAGGAGCGCGAGCTGCTCGTGTTCGCCGCCACGTCGCTGCGTGACGTGTTCGGTGTCCTCGAGGCGCGCTTCGAGGCGCTGCACCCGGGGACCGACGTGACCCTTCAGCTCGCAGGCACGCAGGAGCTGCGCGCGCAGATCGAGGCCGGCGCGCCTGCCGACGTGATCGCGAGCGCGGACGTGACGTCGATGGAGGCGCTCCGCGCGAGCGGTCGTGTCGGAGACTACGAGGTCTTCGCGCGCAACGAGCCCGTGGTGGTCGTGTCGCGCGCCGCGAGCACACGGATCACGAGCTTTGCCGGGCTGCCCGAGGCCGAGCGCATCGTGCTCGGCGTGCCCGAGGTGCCGATCGGCCGCTACGCAGGCGCGATCCTGGAGGCCGCCGATCGCTCGATGGGGGCAGGGTTCCGCGCGCGTGTCGAGGCGCGGATCGTGTCGCGTGAGCCCAACGTCCGACAGGTGCTCGCGAAGGTCGTCATGGGCGAGGCAGACGCGGGCATCGTCTATCGCACCGACGCGCGCGCAGAGGACGCCGTGTCGGTGGTGGAGATCCCTGGCGAGATCAACGTGATCGCCGAGTACCCGATCGCGCCGCTCACGCATGCGCCCCACCCAGCCCTCGCGGGCGCGTGGATCGAGATGGTGCAGGGACGCGAGGGGCAGGACGCGCTCGCCGACGCAGGGTTCCTCGGGGTGCCTTCGCCGTGAGCGCGCGGACCACGCGACCCGACGCGGTGAGCGCCGGCCTCGCCGGGCTGCTCCTCGTCGTGCTCGGGGCGCCGATGGTGGCCCTCCTCGTGCGCACGAGCCTCGAGGACCTCGGTCATGCGTTCGCGCGGTCGAGCGTCCTCTCTGCGCTCGAGACCAGCCTCGTGACCACGGCAACGAGCCTCGTCGCGATCGTGATCGCGGGTACGCCCCTCGCGTGGGCGATCTCGCAGTCGAGACATCGCGCCGCGCAGGCCGTCGAGCTCGTCGTGCGCGCGCCGATCGTGCTCCCACCGTCGGTGGCCGGCGTGGCGCTCTTGCTCGCGTTCGGTCACGAGGGCGTGTTCGCGGGCTGGCTCTATCCACGAGGCAGCTCGCCTGCGTTCGGCCTCGGCGCCGTGGTGCTCGCCCAGATCTTCGTCGCGGCTCCGCTCTACGTGCAGGCCGCGACGAGCGCTTTCCGAAGGCTCGATCCGATGCTCGTGCTCGTCGCGCGCTCGCTGGGAGCCGGTCGCGCACGGGTCCTCTGGCGCGTCGTGCTGCCGGCCGTGAGGCCGTCGCTCCTGGCCGGGGCGGCGCTCGCCTGGGCGCGCGCCGTCGGCGAGTTCGGCGCGACGCTGCTCTTCGCGGGCAACATGGAGGGGCGCACGCAGACGCTGCCTCTCGCGATCTACTCGGCGTTCGAGAGCGATCTGGGTGTGGCGCGCGCTCTCTCGGTCTGGCTCGTGCTGCTCGCGCTCGTGGTGCTCGCGCTCGTTCGCGCGCTCGAGTCGCGCGCAGAGGAGCGCGCATGAGCGGTGGCCTCGTGGTGGCGCTCGAGGGGCGCATCGGCGCGCTCGAGCTCCGCGCGTCGTTCGAGACCGGCCCCGGGCCGCTCGCGCTCGCGGGCCCCAATGGCGCGGGGAAGTCGACGCTGCTCGCGATGATCCTCGGGGGCCAAGAGGGCCTGCGCGGCCGCGTGGCGATCGGAGAGCACGTGCTCTTCGACTCCGAGCGCGGTCTCGATCTGGCGATCGAGGCGCGCCGCCTGGGCTTCGTGCCGCAGGACGGTGCGCTGTTTCCGCACCTCGACACGCGCGGGAACCTGCTCCTCGGGGGCGAGCTCGCGGGGCTGCCGCGCGCCCGTCGCGTCGCGCGGGCCGATGCGCTGATCGCCGAGCTCGGGCTCGCCGCCTTCGCGTCGCGTTCCGTCACGAGCCTCTCGGGCGGCGAGCGTCAGCGCGTCGCGCTGGCCCGCGCGCTCGTGCCGGAGCCTCGCGCGCTCTTGCTCGACGAGCCTCTCTCGGCCCTCGATGCCCGCGCGCGCCAGGAGGTGCGTGGCTTTCTCGCGCAGAGCCTCGCGCACGTGAGGCTCCCCGCGATCGTCGTCACGCACGACGCGGCGGACGTGATCGCGCTCGATGCGCCGATGATCGTGATGGAGCACGGAGAGATCGTGGCGCGAGGCAGGCTCGAGAGCCTCGCGTCGTCACCGCCGAGCCCGTTCGTGGCTGCGTTCGTCGCGACACGAGCGACCTCGCAGACGGCCTGAGCGCGCGCTCGAGCGGGCACCCGCTCACGCCGGAGGGAGCACGAGACACTGCCGCGCGGCGGCGAGCGCCTCGGCCGTGCCCGCGAGCAAGAGCACGTCGCCCTCCGCGAGCACGTCCTTGCCGTTCGGCAGGGCGCTCGAGTGCCCCTCGCGCTGGATCGCCAGCACGGTCGCGCCCGTGCGTGCGCGGAGATCGAGCGCCGCGAGGGTCTTGCCGCACGCGGGCGAGGCGCGCTCCAGCGTGACGTGTGCGGTCTCGCCGAGCTCGGGCAGCGAGGGAGGCGCGGGAGGGAGGCTCGGTCCGTGTGCAGCCGCCTGACGCGTCAGCGCGGTCGCGAAGCGCTGCGCCGCGGAGCGGACCTCGGCGTCGACCTCGCGCGCCGAGCGGAGCGCGACGATCGCGAGGACCACGAGCACCACGAGCACGAGCGCGACGCCGCGGCCATCGGAGATCGAGGCGCCGATCACGGTGGCGGAGGGGAAGCCCACGAGGGCGGTGAGGCCGAGGAGGACGAAGGCGCGGAACGCGCGGAGTCTCGAGCGCGAGGGCGGCGCGGCGTCGTCGGAGAGCGCGACGGTCGCCAGCGTGTGCGTGGTGCGCACGGCGTTCACCAGCACGGGCAGTGCGAGCACGAAGAAGCAGGCGAGGAACCAGAGGAGGCTCGCGAGCGAGTGTTCCCACGCGAGCCGTTCGGCGAGCCACGGCACGACGCGATCGGCCGAGCGCGCTGCGCCGAGCGCGAGCCCGAAGACGAGCGCAGCGTCGAGGACGAGCGCGCGGATCGCGGCCCGCAGCGTGTAGGCGCGCCGCGATCCCGCCTCCGTCTTCGCGGCCCCCGTACGAAGGCGCGCGACCCACTGCTCGTGGAGGCCCAGCGTGCGGCGCAGGGGCGCGGGCATCGCACGATCGGTCCAGCTCACCGCGCGCGAGGCGGCCCCGAGCGCCAGCGGCGTCGTGAACGCGGTGAGCAGCGCGACCGTCACGAGCAGCACGCCGAGCTCGCTCCGCACCGCGCCCGCCGCGATGCCGACGCCCGCGAGGATGCGCGA
>JAIBCE010000062.1 GCA_019694315.1 Sandaracinaceae bacterium | reverse complement strand
CGGGGCCCTCGGTCGCGAGCGGCACGGGCGCGCCGAGCACGTCCTCGAGCGCCTCGCGTGGCACCCCGCCCACGCGGAGGATCGTCGGGCTCCCTTCGCTCGCGCAGTCGACGATCGTCGACTCGAGGCCCACCTCGCAGGGGCCTCCGTCGAGGACCGCCACGTCGTCGCTGCCGAGATCGGCGTGCACGTGCGCGGCGCTCGTGGGGCTCACCGAGCCGAAGCGGTTGGCCGAGGGCGCTGCGATCCCCGCATGGCGATCGCTCCGTCGCGCGCCGAGCGCGTCGATCAGCGCGCGCGCGAGCGGATGCGCCGGCACGCGCAGGCCCACCGTGTCGCGGCCGCCGGTCACCGCATCGCTCGCGCGGGGCGAGCGCGGGAGGATCAGCGTGAGCGGTCCCGGCATGAGCACGTCGGCGAGGCGCTGCGCGAAGGGCGGGATCGCCCGTGCCCAGTCCGAGAGCGACTCCACCCGCGCGACGTGCACGATGAGGGGGTGCGTGCTCGGCCGGCCCTTCACGCGGAAGATCTGCGCCACCGCGTCGGCCTGCGAGGCGTCGGCGCCGAGGCCGTAGACCGTCTCGGTCGGGAACGCGACGAGCCCGCCCCGCGCGAGCACGTCGGCCGCGCGCTCGACGTCGACCTCGTACGTCATTCGGCGAGGCTCGGTGCAGCCAGAGACACGCTCGGCGCGTCGCGTCGGTCGGCGTCGTCGCCGTGCTCGGCCTCGACGCTCGCGGCGCGTTCCTCGGGCTCGCCCTTCGCGTCGGGCACGTCCCCATGGAGCGCCGTGTCGGCCTCGTCCGCGTGGGCCTCGGGGGCGGGCGGGGCCTCGCTCCTGCGGTGCCCGCGCTTCTTGGCCTCCTCGATGAGCGGCAGGATGTACGGGTAGCCCACCTGCATCGTGTCGAGCTCGGGATCGATCTGCGCGCACAGCCAGAACGCCATCACGGCGGCGCGCTCCAGGTAGAACCAGCCGTGCGGGTACTCGACGGACTTCATGAGCTCCTGGAGCTCCTCGCGCGCCATCTGCGGATCGACCAGGGCCTCGAGCTCGCGCTGGTTCGCGCGCATGAGCGCGCCGGGCGTGCGGTCCTTGATGTGGAGCAGCTTCTCGAAGTAGTGCTGCACGGTCTTCGCGAGGAGCTCGCGGTTGGCCTCCTGCGACGCGAAGCCCATCTGGAAGAAGCCGTCGAGCAGGCGAGCTCCGTCGTGCTCGAGGAGGCCGCCGATCACCTCGATCATCCCGTCGACCATGTCCTGCTCGACCTCGCTGATCGCGCCGAAGTCGAGCACGACGATCTTGGGCCTGCGCGGGTTGCGGCCCGGCTGCACGAGGAAATTCCCCGGGTGCGGATCGGCATGGAAGAAGCGGTCGATGAAGATCTGCTTGTAGAAGCTCTCGACGAAGCGGATCGCGACGGAGCGAGGCTCGATGTTCTGCGCCTTGATCTCCTCGATCTTGTTGATCTTGGTGCCCTCCATGAAGCTCATGGTGAGCACGTCGCGCGTGGTGAGCTCCCAGAGCACCGACGGGAAGAGCACGTCCTTCTCGCGCGAGAAGTTCGCCTGCATGCGCTCCATGCAGCGGGCCTCGTGCTCGTACTCGGTCTCGCGGCGCAGGAGATCGAGCAGCGACTCGTACACGCGCTCGAGACCGCGCACGGGGATGAACCACTGGTAGACGACCAGCGCGAGGCGGATCACCTGGAGGTCGACGGCGATCACGTCGCGGATGCCCGGGTAGAGCACCTTGACCGCGACCTTCCTCGGCACCGCGCCCTCTTGCTCCGGCCGGAGCCAGGCCACGTGCACCTGACCGAGCGACGCGGCCGCGAGCGGCGTCTTGTCGAAGCGCTCGAAGCACTCGGCGGGCAGGCGCCCCAGGCTCTCGAAGAACGCACGCTCGATCGCCTCGTAGGGCTGCGGCGGCACGGCGTCCTGTAGCTGCTCGAGCTCCTTCGTGTACACGCGCGGCAGGAAGCCGCCCATGATCGAGAGGATCTGGCCGAGCTTGATGTAGACGCCCCGCAGCTCGAGCATGCCGTTCAGGAGGCGCTTGGCGTTCTTCTGATCGAGCCGCTTGCGCCGTCGCACGAGCCAGGCCGGCAGCTCCTGGTGCTCGCGCCCCGTGGCCGGATCACGCTCCCAGCGCTCGAGCAGCAGCGTGAGCCCGTACTGACCGAGGTAGCCGAAGAAGATCAGGCCGAAGACCCAGAGGGCTCGGATCAGGCGCGCGAAGAGCCTCACGCGTCGCCCGCGGGCGAGGGCGTCGGGGCGCGCAAGGGCGGAGGCATGGACACGCGCTCTTCGGGACTACCGCCCGCGGCCAGCTCCTCGAGCTCGTCGTGATGCTGATCGGCGTAGTGCGCGAGGATGTGTATGGCGTCGGCGAGCTCGCTGTCGTCGAGCTCGGCGCTCGGGTACTCGACCGAGAGCACCACATCGAGATCGTCGTCGATCGAGAGCTTCGCCATCATGAGCTGCTGGTTGAGGCTCATGAGGCGCTGGTAGAGGCGGTTCGCGAGGTCCTCGTCGGCTGGCGATTTCAGGAACGGCACGATGGCGCAGACCACGTAGCCCGCGGGATCGACGCGGAGGTGGAAGGACATGTGTCGGCTGCCCGCACGGACGGTGCCCCGGTACGTGAGCTCCGCGATGCGACGCACCTCGTAGCCCTCGCCGGCCAGGACGTGCTTGATGCCGTCGTCGGTGAGCTGCACCCGGCTCATGAGGGGGACCACCGTACTGGAAAAACCTCGCCCCGGACAGGGCGAGCACCTCACGCGAACGCACGGTCCTCGCGCGAGGCGACCGCGCCCGCGGCCAGCGCCGTTGACACTGCGCCGAGGCGGGTGTTACGCGGGTCTCCTCTCGGCGGAGCCCACCCTGGGCACGCCGCTTTCGAGACCGCCGTGCGGGCGAGGTGAGGTCGAGATGAAGACGACGATCCAAATCCTGGGGTTGGCTCTGGCGCTTGCGTCGGTGGGCTGCGGCGGCGGGCGCACGTCGGCCTTCGACGAAGGGACGACGACCTCGGGCGGCGAGGTGACGGCCGAGGCGCAGGCGCACCACGACGAGCTCGTCGCCCAGGGTGACGCGGCCTTCGCCAACCGCGGCGACGAGGCCCAGCTCCGCGCGGCGGTCGACGCGTACACGCAGGCCGTGGCCGCGGTGCCCGGCGACCACGCGACCTGGGCGAAGCTCACGCGCGCCCAGTATTTCCTCGCGTACGGCCACATGGAGTTCAACCCCGAGCTCGAGGCCGAGACCACGGCCATGTACCAGGCCGCGATCACCTCGGCCGAGCACGGCCTCGCGGCGCTCTCGCCGCAGTTCGCCGAGCAGGTGCGCTCGACGGGCCAGTTCAGCTCCGGCCTCGCGAGCCTCGATCAGCGGGCGGTGCCGCTCGTGTACTGGCGCAGCTCCGCGCTCGGCCGCTGGGCGCGCCGCGACGGCTTCGCCACCGTGCTCGCGTACAAGGACGAGATCCGCGCCTCGATGACGCGCTGCCTCGAGCTCGATCGCGAGTACTTCTTCGGCGGGCCCGATCGCTACTTCGGCGCGTTCTTCGCGGTGGCGCCCAGCTACGCCGGCGGTGACCTCGAGCGCTCGCGTCAGCACTTCGACTACTCGATCTCGCGCTACCCCGGCTACTTCGGCACGCACGTGCTCTACGCCGTCGAGTACGCCGTCAAGACGCAGGATCGCGAGCTCTTCACGCGCGAGCTGCAGTGGGTGATCGACAACGATCCCAACATGCTCCCCGAGGTCGCGGCCGAGAACGTCGTCGAGCAGCGCAAGGCGCGCGAGGCGCTCGCGCGCGCCGACGAGCTCTTCGAGTGAGCCCGGTCCCTCTCTACACATGATCGGCGAGACGCCGAGTCATGTGTAGCCTTCCTTTCGGCGGGTCTGATGCAGACCCGCCCCCCGCCCGGCGAAGCCGGTTCGGGGCCCCCCACCCAACTCCGCTCCGCGAAACAGAATCGCCTCGACGCGGATGATCCACTGTCTCGGCGATTCTGTTTAGAGCAGGGACCTTCCGTGTCTTGCCCGTCCGTGAATCGTTGGCCCCCGCGCTGCGTCAGGAGCTCCACATGACGACCGTGAACCCGAAGCTCGTCCTCGCGATCACCGCGCTCTCGGTCTTTCTGAGCGGCCTCTTCGTGGTGGCCGAGGCGCCCGCCGCCGATGCGCAGGAGACCGCTCCGGCGATCCAGCTGCGCATCGGCACCGTCGCTCCCGAGGGCACGCCCTGGGAGAAGCAGATGAAGAGCCTCCGCTCTCACATCGAGCGCGAGAGCCACGGTCGCGTGAAGGTCCGCGTGTTCATGGGCGGCTCGCTCGGCGGCGAGAAGGCGCTCGTGCGTCGCGTGGCGCAGGGCACGCTCGAGTGCTTCGCGGGCTCCACCGCGGCGCTCGGCTCGGTCGTCGAAGAGCTCAACGTCATCGAGACGCCCTATCTCTTCGACGACGCCGCAGCGGCGGATCGGGCGCTCGATGGTCCGGCGCTCCCCATCGTGCAGAGCGCGCTCACCGAGCACGGCTTCACGTTCGGGCTCTGGGCGGAGAACGGCTTCCGCTCGTGGTTCACGCGCGAGCGTCCCATCCGCACGCCGGCCGATCTCCGCGGCCTGCGCATGCGCTCGCAAGAGGCCTCCGTGCACCTCGAGACGTATCGAGCCTTCGGCGCGAGCCCGAACCCGATCGACGTCACGAACGTGCTGACGAGCCTCCAGACGGGCGCGGTGGACGGCTTCGACAACACGCCGCTCTTCGCCTTCGCGACGTCCTGGTACCAGGCCGCGCACCACCTGAACCTCAGCCAGCACAGCTACCAGCCGGGCATCGTCGTGTACTCGTCGAGCTGGCTGAGCCAGCAGCCAGCCGACATCCAGGAGCTCCTCACGCACATCCCCGCGAGCATCGTCACCGAGGGGCGCCAGGGCGTGCGGCGCATGGATCCGATCCTCATCCAGAACCTCGAGCGTGCGGGCATCGACGTGCACCGCCCGACCCCCGCGGAGCGCCAGCAATTCGCGGCGATCGGCCGTCCGCTCCAGGAGCGCATCGCCGGCCAGTCCGGCACGCACGGTCGCGATCTGCTTCGCGCCCTGCGCGGTCGGTAGCCCAAGACTTCCCCCTCCAAGCGTCGTTCAGCGCGCCCGCGCCGCCAGGAGCGCGCGACGGAACGCTGCGGCAGCGGGCGAGAGCAGCGCGCGTCCGCGGTGCACGAGGCGGAGCGTGCGAGAGACGGGCATGCGCGGATCGGCCACCTCGACGATCGTCCCGCGCGCGAGGCCCCGTGCGGCGGCCACGCGGCTGACGAGCGCGATGCCTCCGCCGGCCTCCACGTTCGCGAGCACGGCGCTCACCGATCCGAGCTCCATCGCGAGCGGCCGCGCGGAGAGGTAGCGATCCGAGAGCGCGCGCGTGCTGCCGCCCGGACGAAACGCGACGACTGGTGTGTCGGCGCGCACCTCGAGCGTCGGGCTCGCCACGAGGATCATCTCGTCCACGAGCAGCGCCTCGCCGTGTCGGCTCCCCACGATCGCGAGATCCACCTCGCTGCGCTCGAGCGCCGAGAGGGCCTCGTCGTGCGTGCTCTCGGTGACGGCGAAGCGGATGCCCGGGTGCTTCTTGCGGAAGCGCGCGATCACGGGCGGAAGGACGTAGGTGCACACCGTCGCGCCGGCGGCGACGCGGATCTCGCCCTGGGTCAGGCCCTCCACCTCGCGCACGGCGCGCACCCCGGACTCGAGCGCCCCGATCGCTCGCTCCGCGTGGGGAAGGAGCGCGCGACCGCTGGCGGTGAGCTCCGCGCCCTTGCGGCCACGGACGAAGAGGGTGGTCTCGAGCTGGGCCTCGAGGCGACGGAGCGCCGTCGTGAGCGCGGGCTGGCTCACCCCCACCTCGCGCGCGGCCGCGGTGAGCGTGCCGCGGCGCGCGACGCCGACGAAGTAGCGGAGCGGATCGAGCATCGGCTCAGCATAACCAAAGGTGATGGTTCCTCGCTCATCCATCGATGGGCGCGCCTTCGCGCCGCGACCCATCGTGGCGACATGGACCTCCTCGACTTCGTCGGGCTCGCGATCGGAGGGCTCGCCGCGGGCGCGCTCTCCACGGTGGCAGGCATGGGCGGCGGCCTCGCCCTCGTGGCCGTGCTCTCCCTCGTGGTGGGCCCTCACGTGGCGCTGGCGACGACGGCCCCGGCGTTGCTCGTGGGCAACCTCCACCGCACGGCGCGTCATCGCCACGCCATCGATCGTCCGCTCGCCCGGCAGTTCGCGATCGGCGCTCTGCCCGGCGCGATCGTGGGCGGTGTGCTCAGCGTGGCGCTGCCCGAGCTCGCGCTCTCGCTCCTGCTCGTCGCCGTGAACACCCTCGCGCTCCTCCGCGCGTACGGGCGCGTGTCGCTCCGCCCGCGGCCGTCGTGGATGGTGCCCGTGGCGTTCGGGGCCGGCACGGTCGCGGCGACCTCGCGCGCCGGCGTCATCGTGGCGCCGCTGCTCGTGGCGGGCGGTCTGAGTGGCGAGGCGCTCGTGGCGACGGGATCGTTCGTCGCGGTGCTCCTGCACGTGGGGCGCATCGCCGGCTACGGCGTCTCGGGGCTGCTCGGCGGCGCCGCCCTCGGCAGCTCGCTCGTCCTCGCGACGTTCCTCGTGTCGGGCAATCACCTCGGGGAGCGCCTGCGCGCGCGCCTCGGTCCCGCGCGCTGCGAGGCCGCGACGCGCCTCTCGCTCTTCGTCGCGCTCGGGCTCGGCGTGCTGGGCGTGATCGCGCGGAGCGGGCTCCTCGGTTGAGCCGACGGGCCGATCGAACCGCGCGAAGCGTCTCGCGTGTCGACCGGGGTCAATGTCGGATGGGGTCTCGGTAGGCGCGATGCACCACGGTGCGGCCCTCGGCGCAGGGCCCCGTGGAGCCTGCGCAGAGCGTCACGCGCATCTCGTAGCGCTCGCGCTGCGGCTCCATGGGGAAGCCCTCCACGAGGACCACGAGCCGGACGTCACGGTGAGGCGGGACCACGATCGGCCCGGAGCGCGCGGCGCCGTCGACCTCGAGCCCCTCCACACGGAGCGGGATCGGCGAGCCCTCGATCGGGACGTAGGTCAGCGAGCGCACCTCGAGGCGCAGCGCGTGCTCGCCGTCGTTGTGCACGGTGAACCACGCGCTCATCGGCGGGCCCGACGCGGTGACCGTCGACTCGAAGGCCTCGACGCGCAGCTGCGCTTGGCCGACCGCGCTGGGGAGCCAGGCGACGCCGAGGGCGAGCGCGACCGCGAGCCAGCGCCACATGGCTTCGATGGGTGGCCACATGCAGCGATCGTAGCTGCGCGCGTTCCTCTCGAACACGCGGGTGCGATTGGGGCATGATCCGGCCCGGCATGAGCGACACCCCGGAGCCCATCGCACAGGGAGATCTCGCGAAGACGCCCTTCGCGCACGTGCTCCTGCACGTCCACCACAAGCAGATGAGCGGCACCCTGGTGCTCTGGCCGACGGCCGAGGGCGCCAAGGGGCAGGATCGCATCCTCTTCGAGCAGGGCTGGCCCGTGGCGGGCAGGCTCGTCGACAAGGCCGCCGCGCTCGACCGCGGGATGCTCCCGCTCTTCGCGCGCAAGGAGGGGCCCTACGCGTTCTACGAGGCCGATCTCGTGGGAGAGACGACGCTCAAGGGGCGCGTCGATCCGCTCATGGTCCTCGCGGCGTCCCTGCGCGGCAGCACGCGCGACGACGTGGTGGAGGGCTACCTCGCGAGCCTCGGCCTCGACGCGCACGTGCGCTTCAAGGTGGGGAGTGACGTGAAGCGCTACGTGCTCCAGCCCAAGGAGTCCGGCTTCGTCGACCTCCTCCGCGCGGCGCCCGCGACGGTCGGTGAGCTCCTGCCGCAGTGCGAGCTCGGACCCGTGATGGCCAAGCGGCTCGTCTACCTCCTCTTCATCACGAGGGCGCTCGAGCGCTTCGATCCGCGATCGGTCGCGGAGGCCCCGCGCGTGAGCATGCCTGGGCCCGCCCCGCGCGCCGGCCAGGCGTCGAGCGCTGCGCCCGCGGGCGGCGGCTTCGAGCTGCCGCTGCCCGACATGCCGGTGCCCGACGAGCCGCCGCCGCCCTCGGCGCCTGCGCCCTCGGTGCCACCGGCGCGCGCGAGCTTTCCGGGCGCTGCGCCCGCGAGCGGATCGATGCGCCCTGGCGCTCCGGGCGCGCACGCGAGCGCACCGGGACGCGCGGGCCCGATGCAGTCGGATCGCGCGGGCGCGGCGCGCTTCCAGACCTCGATGCCCGTGCCGCCGCCACCGCCTGCGGGCCTCTCGCCCGACGCGACGGCGTTCTGGAACGAGGTCGTCGCGCGCTGCCGCGCGATCGACAAGCAGAACTACTACGACATACTCGGCGTGCCGCGCGACGTGGGCGCCGATGGCGTGCGAAAGGCCTACTTCGCGCTCGCCAAGCGCTGGCATCCCGATCGCGCGATCGGCGAGATCGCACCGCTGCGCTCGTTCGTGGAGCAGGTGTTCGCGCTGATGACGAGCGCGCAGGAGACGCTCGCCGACGAGACCAAGCGGGCGCACTACCTGCGCCACGTGCAGGACGGCGGCGGCACGCCCGAGGCCGACCGCAAGCTCGAGGCGATCCTGTGGGCAGCCAAGGAGCACCAGAAGGCCGAGGTGCTCATCCGTCGTCGCGACTTCGAGGGCGCGGTGGCGCTGCTCACGGCGGCGATCGAGGTGGTCAACGACGAGGCCGATCTGCTCTCGACGTATGCGTGGTGCGTCTTCAACCTGCCTCAGAGCGAGGGGCGCGTGACCGAGATGCTCACGATGGTGGATCGCGCGCTCGCGCTCGAGCCCAAGCACGATCGCGCCCTCTATCACAAGGGCATGATCCTCCAGCGCACGGGCAAGGACGCGGAGGCCCTCGCGTGCTTCAAGAAGGCGCTCGAGGTGAACAAGAAGAACCCCGACGCGATGCGCGAGGTGCGCTTGGCCGAGATGCGCGGAGGCAAGTCGGGCACGACCGGCAAGAACACGGCGAGCGCATCCGGCGGCGACGAGAAGAAGGGCGACGGCGGGCTCCTCTCGAAGCTCTTCGGCAGCAGCAAGAAGAGCTGACTCTCCGAGGGGCAAGAAGAGCTGATTCTCGAGGGGCGCTCACGGCGGCTCTGGCTCGCTCGGACGCTCGCGGAGCGGGAGCGTGACGGTCGCCACGAGCCCGCTCCCCGGAGGTGAGGTGAACGTCAGCTCGCCGCCGTGGGCGCGCGCGATCCCTCGCGCGATGGAGAGGCCGAGGCCGCGGCCCCCCGTGCCGCGCGCGCGCGACGCATCGAGGCGATACAGCGGCTCGCCGAGGCGATCCAGGTGCTCCTCCGGCACGCCCGGTCCGCCGTCCTGGACGACGAGGCTCGCGCGATCGGTGTCGAGGCGCGCCAGACGCACGGCGATCTGCGAGCCGTCGGCGGTGTGCCGAAGGGCGTTGTCGAGGAGGACGCGCAGGACCTGGCCGACGCGCTGGGCGTCCACGTCGGCCGCGAGATCGCCCTCGGTCTCGAGCGAGAGCGTCACGCGCTTGTCGGCCGCGCGCGGCTCGAACGGCGCGAGCTCGGCGCGCGCGAGGGCGCCGAGGTCGACGTGGCTCCGCGAGAGCGGCAGACCCTCGAAGTCGAGGCGCGAGAGGGTCGAGAGATCCTCCGCGAGCGCGTCGAGGGCGCGGGCTTGCGTGTACGCGATCTCCACGTAGCGATGGCGCGTGTCGGGATCGCCGTCGATCTCGGACATGCGGAGTGACTCGAGGTAGCCGAGCACGCTCGTGAGAGGCGTGGAGAGCTCGTGCGTGAACGCCGCGAAGAGCCGGCTGCGCTGGGCCTCCGTGCGGCTCCGCTGCGCCTCCGCCCGTCGCAGCTCCTCGAGCCGCTGCGCGAGCGAGTCGGCCATGCGGTTGAAGTCGCCGACGACGCGCCCCACCTCGTCGTCGCTGCGGACGGGCAGGCGGACCGAGAGATCGCCATCGGCCATGCGATGCACGACCGCCTCGATCTCGCGCAGGCTCGCGCGCGCACGTCGTGTGAGCCATGCCGTCATGAGCAGCACGAAGAGCACCACGCCCACCGAGAGCGCGACGAACACGTAGAGACGACCGCGCGCGACCTGGTGGGCGCTGTTCTCCTCGAAGAGCCCGAGGTAGCGGGCCTCGCCTCGTGCGGTCGCGGAGCCTGGCAGGAGGGCCGCGAGGGCGGCCGTCGGCTCGTCGGGGCTACCCCGGACGATGATCGCCTCGCCAGGGCGCGCCGCGGCACGCTCGCGCAGCGGGCGATCGAGCGACGCGAGCCTCTCGACGTCGTCGCGTGTGGCGTGGAGCAGCGCTCCATCGGCGTCGTAGAGGGCGATCGCGAACCCCTGCAGAGGCGCGAGGCGATCGAGGTGCTCCGCGACCGTCTCGCCTTCGCGATGGGGCTCGCTCGCGAGGAGCGCGAGCGCGATGCCTTCCTCGACGAGGTGCACGCGCGCGACCGCGACCTGGCTGCGGAACGCCGCGATCGAGATGGTGAGCAGCACGGCGGCCTGCACGAGCGTGAGCATCGCGACGGTGCCGCCGACGCGGCCGACGATCGAGCCTCCGGCCTTCACGGCTCCTCGTAGCGGTAGCCCACGCCGTGCACGGTGGTGATGGGCGCCTCGCTCAGCCCCGCGGCCTCGAGCTTCTTGCGGATCCGCGTGACGTGGCTGTCGACGGTGCGCGCGTAGCCGGCGTGCGTGTAGCCCCACACGTCCACGAGCAGTCGCTCGCGATCCAGCACCACGCCGCGGTGCGTGGCGAGATGGACGAGCAGATCGTGCTCCTTGGGCGTGAGGTGCACCTCGCGCTCGCCCACGTGGACGGTGCGCGCGCGCGTGTCGATGTGGAGGCCGGCGTGGCGCGGCGGTGCGGCCGGCGTGCGTGCCGCGAGCGCGAGCAGCGCGTCGATGCGCCGCACGAGCTCGGCCACGCCGAAGGGCTTGCGCACGTAGTCGTCGGCGCCGGCCTCGAACCCCGCGATCGCGTCTTCTTCGTTGCGCTTGGCGGTGAGCATGAGCACCACGGGCTGCCGCGCGAGGCGCGCGCGACGAAGGGCCGCGCACACCTCGAGGCCGGTGCGTCCGGGGAGCATGACGTCGAGCACCACGAGGTCGGGCACGCCCGGCGCTGGCGCATCGAGGAGGCCCAGGCAGGCGAGGGCCTCGTCGCCATCGCTCGCGACGGAGACCTCGTGGCCGCGGCGGCGGAGGTGATCGGACAAGAGGCTCGCGATCGGTGCTTCGTCCTCGACGATCAGGAGGCTGGCCATGCGGGGACGATGCCAGATCCGCTCCTCGGCCCCGAGGGGCTCCACGAAACGTCCACAACGACGACGTCCCAGGATTCGTCCACAGAACGCCAACAAACGAGGGCGAGAGAGCCCGTCATGCTCCGGGCATGCACACAAGAGATCGGCTCGCTCTCGCTTCGCTCCTCGTCATCCCCGCGCTCCTCTCCGCGTGCCCGCCCGAGGAGTCGCCCGACGTGGTCGACACGTCGACGACCGATCGTGCGGGCGCCGGCACCGTGGAGGTGCTCGAAGCCCTCGCGGTGAGCGATGCGCTCTTCGCGTTCGATCCCACGCTCGATCCGGGCCAGAGCGCGGAGCTCAACGCGGCCGCCATCGCGGAGCACACCCGCATGATCGGGAGCTGCGCCACCGCGGAGGTGAGCGGCACCTCGGTGATGGTGACCTTCGCGAGCGGCTGCACGCTGCGGACCGGCCTCTCGGCGTCGGGCTCGGTCACGGTCGAGGTCGCGCGCGCAGGCGCCGCGCTCGACGTGCTCGTGACCTTCGACGCGCTGGCCCTCGGCGCGCGCACGCTCGATGGCACCGCGGCCTTTCACACGAGCGACGGCGCGAGCCTCGGCGTGGAGCTCGCGCTCACGTCCGCGAGCGGCTCGGTGAGCACGAGCCTGACGGTGCTCGGCACGACCGGCGCGATGGAGCTCGACGGAACCGCGACGATCGACCGTGATGGAACGAGCACCGCGCTCTCGTTCACCGACGTCGTGTGGCGCGCGAGCGACTGCTATCCGAGCTCGGGCTCGGTCACGGTGAGCACGGGTCGTGTCTCACAGACAGTGACGTTCACGAGCGCGACGCCTTCGACGGGGACCGTCACGGTGACGCAGGGACGCACGAGCCGCGACGTGACGCTGCCCGCCTACGGCTCCTGCCCCGCGGGCGTCTAGGAAGAATCCGAAGCCGGAGGCAAGCGGGGCTGGGGCCCCGCGCGCAGGGAGCGAAGCGACCGAAGCGTCGCGGGAGGGGGGCCCCGTCGGATTCATTCCGACGGGGGGAGGGGCTGGCGACAGCCCCTCATGGCAACCTGATCAGAGGCGCTCTCGTCGCCTGCGGAGGGCCTCGGCCACGGGGCCTCCGCCGATCCAGCCGAGCAGCGTGTCGATGATCCGGCCCGCGGTCTCTCGGGCCCCCGACCGCTCCGCGAGATCGAGGGCCGCGCGCAGGGTCGCCGCGTCGCGCTCGTTCGTGCCCAAGGACGCGAGCACCTGCGCGGCCTCGTCGAGGCGGCCTTCCGCGCGCAGGCGCTCCGCGCGTCGCCGGGGCTCCTCGGGCAGCGCCGGCTCGAGCGGCAGCTCATCGAGATCCGCGCGCTCGGGCAGCACGCGCACGAGCGCGGCGTGCAGGGCCCGCGCGCGCGTGGCGGCACCGCGCTCGAGGGCCCAGCCGAGGAGCTCTTCGAGCGCGCCCACGAGCTCCGCGCTCTCGCCCGCGTCGGCCGCGAGCGCGGCGATCACGAGCTGCTCGATGCGGCCCGCGAGCTCGACCAGCTCGGCGCGCCGGATCGCGCCGACGAGCGCGACCGCGTCGTCGGGCGTCACGACCTCGCGGGCGCCGAGCGCGCGCTCGAGCCGCAGGGCCGCACCTTCGTCGAGCGAGAGCGCATGCGCGAGCGCCCCGGCGCGAATCCACGCGCGCCGCGCATCGGCCATGCGATCCGCGCGCGCGGCGAGATCGGCGGCCCGGTCCCAGCTCTCGAGCGCTGCGAGCCGATCACCGCGTCGCTCGTCGCGCGCGGCCACGAGGACGGCGGTCTCCGGATCGGTGCGCTGACGAAGGCGGAGCCACGCGCGATCGGCGAGCTCGCGGCGCTCGATCGCCTCGAGCGCGAGGGCGAGCGCGGCCGTCGTGTCCTCCGGCAGGAGCTCGTCGAGCGCGGCTGGCGAGCCTGCCGGCAGACCCGCCGACGCGAGCTCGATGGCGGAGCCCACGAGCGCATCGACGCCGAGGATCGGCAGCAGATCTTCGATGATCGCGCGCGGGATCTCGCCCTCGGCGAGCTCGATCGCGCGCTCGGCCAGGCGCGCGACCCAGGGCTCGTCTGCCCCGTGGATCCGGGCGATCCGCGTCGCGGCGTGCCGCGCGAGCCAGCGCGCGCGAGGCGCATCGTCGCGTCGCGCTTCTTCTGCGAAGGCCACGAGGAGCGAGCCCGCCAGCGCGCCCGGGCGCTCGCGGTCGAGCCACGCGCGCATCGTGCGCTCGAGCTGCTCTCGCGACGCGCCGCCCGGCCCCACGTCGAGCACCGCACGTCGGGCGCGTGCCAGGCACGGCAGGAGCGTGGTGCCCTCCTCGAGGTCGTCGGTGAGCTCGCGCGTCTCGAGCGCACAGGCCGCGCGGAGCTCGCCCCGCGCTTCCTCGTCGAGGCGGGCGCGGATCTTGGTGAGCTCGTGGCGGGCCGCGTCGAGATCGCCGTCGACGAGGGCCTTGGTCACGCCTGCCGCGAGGCGCGCCTGCGCGTGCGTCTTCTCGGCGTGATCGAGCGTGGCCGGGCTCGGGATCCCACCGCTCGAGGAGCTCGTCACGACCGCGGTCGTGGCGGCCGCGCCCACGGCGACGCGGAGGAGCGCGCGACCGCTTCCGTCGACGACGACGGCGGGCGCCCCGAACGCGAGCCCTCGGATGCTCGGCACGCGCATGCCGAGCGGCAAGAGCGCCTCGGCGAGGAGGTGTCGGAGCGGTCGATCGAGCACGATCACGCCTGCTTCCGCATCGAGCCGCGTGGGCAGTGGCGCGAGCGCGTCGAGCAGATCCGCCCACGCCGTGGGGCCGCGACGATCGCTCGCGCGGAGCGCGCCGATGGCGAGGAGGAGGTCGCCCTCGCGCCACCGCGGCACCACGTCGAGCACCACGACACGGCGGCCGTCGCGCAGGCTCACGCGGACGCCGCGGCCGTGGGGAAGGGCGCCCTCGATCGAGACGACGGGGCCCGCGACGAGGGCCGAGAGGGCCTCCACGTCGAGCTCGATCACCGCCGACACGAGCTCGGTGCGGTAGGTCTTGAGCGAGCTCCAGCCGCCCGCCACGCGCACGCCGCCGCGCACGGGCCCGAGATCGAGATCGAGCTCGACGAGCCGACCGATCGTGCGCGCCCCGCCGCGTCGCTCCTCGCCCATCACGAGGAAGGGCCTGGCGAGCACGAGGTGCCCGCGGCCACGCTCGAAGCGCAGCGAGAATGCGGGGGCGGAGGGTTCGGCGCGTTCGACCGCGAGCATGGCGCGCGAGCCTAACACGCGTCGGATCGCGCGAGCCCGCGAACACGGCGCGGAACACGCGCGATGGATCGGGCGCGCGATGGATCAGGTGCGCGAGAGGACGAGCACGGCGTCGTCGAGATCGTAGCGCGCCCTCTTGGCGTCACCGCTCGACACGTAGGGCGTGCGCGTCCATCGCACGAGTGCCCAGCCACGCGGCGCGAGCACGCGCTCGAGGAGCGAGGTGAGCGAGGCCTCGAAGTCGTCTCCCTCCACGCCGAGCCACTCGTCCGGGTCGGCCGTGCCTCCTCTGCGGTGCACGTGGGCGCGGAGCGGCAGCGGCGTCGCGAGCAGGAGGTGGCCGCCGGGCGCGAGGAGGGTCTTGGCGCGATCGAGCAGCGTGAGGGGCCGATCGGCGCGATCGACGACGTTGAGGAGCGCGACCACGTCGAAGCGGGCCGCGTCGGGCCACGGCACGCGGCCGAGATCGATCGAGCGACAGTCGATTCCCTTGTCTCTCGCGCGCTTGGCGGTGCCCTCCGAGGTCTCGGTCGCGACGCTCGCGCGGAAGAGGCGCGCGAGCTCCGCGTGCACCTCGCCCGTGCCCGCGCCGATGTCGAGCAGGGTGCCTCGCGGGGCCGCGGGAAGGAGCCGATCGAAGCCCCCGGTGTCGAGGAGCACGAGCCGGTAGGCATCGAGCCACGCGCTCGCGTCGTAGTGGTTGGCCACCGACCGCATCGCCCGCAGCGCCGCGGCGCGCACGCCGGTGAGCCGACGCTGCTCGGCCTCGCGGATCAGCGCGTCCGGCGGAGGCACCGACACGAAGGCCGCCCGCACGCGCGGACCGAGGCGCGTCGAGGGCTCGCGAGGTGCGGGGCTGCTCTCGCTCAACCGAACATCTGCGTGGCCACGCGGACCACCCACGCGGTCAACGAGAGCAACGACAGGCCGATCGCGAACTTCTCGGCGTGGATCCGATCGAGCGTCGCGACCACGGGCCAGCCGCGGACGAAGCCCATCGCCGCCAGCGGGATGAACGCGACGGTGCAGAGGAACAGCGCGATTCCGAAGGGGTTCGCGTGCCATGCCCCGACGACCTGGAGCCGCACCATGTGGGCGAACGCGGTCGTGAGGCCGCAGCCGGGGCAGGGGTAGCCCGAGAAGACCAGGAAGCCGCAGGGGGGCAGGCCGAGCTGCGTGTGCGTGCCGTGCCCGACGGGGTTGGGCGTGAGCATCGCGGCCGTCACCACGACGGCGGTGGGGATCGCGAACAGGACCGACCAGATCGCCCGCGACAACAGCGCCGCGCGCGACGACCAGGGCGCCGTCGGCAGTGCGACGGTTGCATGCGCGAGGGCGCGCGGGGCCGCCTGAGCGTTCTCCATGCGGGCCAGCCTGGGTCGATGGGGGGCCCTCGGTCAAGGGGCTCGGGCCCAGCGGACGGGGATGCTTGCCAGGGAGCACACGTGTAGACTCGACTTTCCCAGGCGCATGAGCGTCCGGGTCTCCGTCTGCCCGCTCACGCGCGTCTCGCGCGGGAGGAGCTTCGTGATCCTGCTTCCCCCTGCCTTGCGTTCTCGCACTTGGTTCGCCGCGCTGCTGGCGCTCGCAGTGTCTGCCACGGCAGGGGCGTGTGGAGGGCCGAGCAATCCGGACGCCGGCGCCGCGCCCGACGTGCAGTTCGACGACACCGCTCGGCGCTTCGACGCCGGCCCCCCCTGCATGACCGACGCCGACTGCGACGACGGCGTGATGTGCACGATGGACCGCTGCGGCGACGACGGTCTCTGCCAGCACCAGGTGGATCCGGCCTCGTGCGACGACGGCATCTTCTGCAACGGCCAGGAGCTGTGCGATCCGCGTCGCGACTGCGTGCCGGGCCCCCGCGAGACCTGCGACGACGGAGATGTCTGCACCGTCGATCGCTGCAACGAAGAACGAAAGACGTGCGATCGCGCGCCCCGAGACCTCGACGCCGACGGCGATCCCGACTTCTTCTGCATGGGCGGCACCGACTGCGACGACTTCGATCCGACGCGCAACGGCATGGTCGCCGAGGTGTGCGAGGACCTCGTCGACAACGACTGCGACACGATGGTCGACGAGCCCGACTGCGGCAGGCCTGCGCACGACGTGTGCGACGACGCGCTCGTGATCGACGCCTCGGGCACGTACGTCTTCGAGACCGGAGGCGCCGCCCCCGACTACACGATCGGCTGCACGGCCGGGGTGCGCCAGGACATGGTCGCGGCCCTCGTCATCCCCGCGGACGGGCCGCGGGACGTCTCGCTCGAGCTCCAGGGCGACTTCTTCGTCACCGCGCTGAGCCTCCGCACCGAGTGCGCCGTGACCACGACGGAGACCACGTGCCGGAGCGGCTATCCGGCCACCGTGCGGGCGCGCGCACTCGAGCCGGGCACCTACTACCTGATCCTGTCGAGCCTCGGCGGCCCCGGCGAGATGACGCTCACCGTGGAGCTGAACGAGCCCACCGCGCCTCCCATGAACGAGACGTGCGCCAGCGCCACCGAGGTCCCCTTCCCCGCGGGCGGCACCTACACGGGCTCGTTCATCGGCGTCGTCGACGACGCCATGCTCGAGTGTGGCTCGTCGTCGCAGCCCGATCTCTTCTACACGTTCACCATCCCCGAGGGGCAGTCGCGCAACGTGAACGTTTCGCTCACCTCGCACACCGGTGATGGGATGAGCTTCGCGGTGCTCGACGGCTGCGCGGGATCGACGCTTCGCTGTGCGTATGGCAGCCCCGCGCAGGCCCGCACGTATCGCCTCGGGCCCGGCACCTACGTCGTGGCGATCGAGGGGCCGTCGTGGGTCGAGGTGGACTACGACCTCAGCGTCGTCTTCGAGCCCGCCTCCGATCCGGTGACGGGCGATCTCTGCGCGACCGCGATCCCCGTCACCCCGGGCACGACGTACACAGGCACGCTGGTGGGAGCCGAGGACGACGTGGCGATCGAGTGCAGCTACCGCGCCCCCGACATGATCCACCGCGTCACGCTCACCGACGACGCGGACGTCACGATCGTCGTCGATGGTGGGCGCTCCTACCTCAGCACCGCCATCTCCACGACCTGCCCCATCCCGAGCGGCATGTCCTCGCTCTTCTGTAGCTCCGGCCTGCCGGCCCGGGCCCGCATCCGGGGGCTCAGTGCGGGCGACTACTACGTGTACGTCGAGGGCACACGCGCCGGCGCGTACACGCTCGACATCACGGCGACCTCGCCCCCCGCCAGCGTGCTCGAGGTGAGCGGCAACGAGAATTGCGCCACCGCGACGGTCATCCCGGCCACGGGCGGGCTCTTCCACGGCTCGACCGTCACGCTGATGCACGACTACACGCCGACCACCTGCGGCTCGAGCGGCACGGCCAAGGACGCCGTGTTCTCGCTGACGCTCACGTCCCGGCAGCACGTCGTGGCCTCGACGGCTGGCTCGACGATCGACACCGTCATGTACATGCTCGGCGGCTCGTGCAGCCCCGAGCTCGCCTGCGACGACGACGGCGCGGGCAGCGGTGACAGTCTCCTCGATCGGACGCTCGAAGCCGGCACCTACTATTTCGTCGTCGATGCGTTCAGCTCGGCCACTGCAGGGGACTACTTCCTCGAGGTCCTCGTCGAGCCCGCTCCCTGAGCCTGTCTTCCTGATGCGATCGCCCGAACCGCCCCCTCCCTCTGGAGCCTTCATGCGTCAACATCGCCCTCTTCGCTTCGCCCTCGCCGCCTTGGCCGCACTGTCCGGCGCCGTGCTCGCGGGCTGCCCCCGGCAGGTCGATCCACTGCCGGACGTCGTCGTTCCGGACATCGACTCGGGCCCGGACATGCGCGACGCCGCCATCGACAGCTCCATCCCCCCGGAGATGTGCGCGTCGCCCGGCTCGACGATCGGCAACGTCTGCGTGACCAACGCAGACTGCAACGATCACTGTTTCTGCAACGGCGCCGAGGAGTGTCGTACGGGCACCTGCCAGGCGGGCAACGAGCCGTGCCGCGAGGACATGATCGACTGCACGACGGTCTCGTGCTCCGAGCCCACCGATCGCTGCGTGACCGCGACGGATCACGAGATGTGCGCCGACGGCGACGCCTGCAACGGCCTCGAGCAGTGCAACCCGGCGCGTGGCTGTCAGCCCGGCCCGGCCCCCGTGTGCAACGACGAGTCGTCGTGCACGGTCGACTCCTGCGATACCGCCACGGGCTGTGTCTACACGCCGCGCGACCTCGACGGAGACGGCTACGTCGCGAGCACGTGTGAGGGCGGCACCGACTGCGACGACGACCCGCGCTACGGCACCATGGTGTTCCCCGGCGCCACGGAGATCTGCGACAACCGTCGCGACGACGACTGCGACGGGAGCCGCGACTTCAACGACTCGGACTGCGCGCCGACCAACGACACGTGCGACGTGGCCACCGTGCTCACGCTCGGGCCGATGGGCGGCACGTTCTCCGGCGCCACGACCGCGCTCCGCCACAACTACGCGCTCGGCTGCGCGGCCGGCAGCAACCCGGACGCGGTCTTCCGCTTCACGCTGTCGGAGATGCGCGACGTGCGCGTCAGCGCCACGGCCGCCGGCGCGGCGGTGGCTCTGCGCCAGTTCGACCAGTGCGCCTCGGGCCCCGACGACAAGTGCAACACCGGCTCGCCGCCGACGCTCATCCGTCGCAGCCTTCCCCCGGGTGAGTACGCGATCATCGTCTCGACGCCCACGGCGCAGGCCTTCGACGTCTCGGTGCGCCTGAGCGACCCGACGGTGCCTCCGCCCGTCGACGTCTGCAACGACCTCACGACGCTCATCCCGCTGACGGGCGGCACCTTCACGGGTCGCTACGAAGAGGTCGAGGACGACTACTCGCTGTCGTGCAACTCGTTCGCGGGTCGCGACGCGGTGTACGCGTTCGAGATCCCGGTCGGGCAGGTGAAGGATCTGCACGTCATGGCGAGCGTGACGAGCGCGAGCTGGAGCCAGGCCTACGTCGCGCTCACGACCGATTGCGGCAACCGCAGCGCCGAGCTCGTGTGCGAGTCGGACAGCACCTCGACCTCCTTCGATCGTCGGGATCTCGGGCCCGGCCGCTACTACATCGTGGTCGAGCCGACGACGGACGACGCAACCGACTACACGCTCACCGTCTCGCTCACGGATCCGATCCCGCGCATCGTCGGTGACGTCTGCTCGATGCCTCTCGACCTGACGCCGGCCGCGATCCCCGGCATGTCCACGCAGAGCGTCGACGTGGCCCGGCTCGATCCGATGGTCGACTCGCCGCCGAGCTGCGGGATCCCTGGCACGGGCCGCGACGCGGTCTTCTCGTTCACGCTCGCCGCACCCCAGGACGTCACGCTGACCATCAACGGGTCGGGCACGATGTACGGCTCGCTCATGACCTCGTGCGGCATCCGCGCGACCGAGGACGGCTGCTGGACGACGAGCAGCGGGACCTTGTCGCGCACGTACCGCAGCATGGCGCCAGGCACCTACTACTTCATCGTGCAGACCACCTCGCTCTCGGGGACGATCAGCGCGAACCTCGACGTGCGGACCGCCACGCCGGTACCGATGAACGATCGCTGCCCCGGCATCGCGCTGACGAGCGGCAGCTCGCGCACCGACACCACGGTCAGCTTCGCGAACGACGTGAACCTGCCGACCTGCTCTGCGGGTCGCACGGGCGCGCCGGACGCGTTCTACTCGTTCACGCTCGCCGCTCGCAGCCGTGTGATCGCGAACGTCACGCGTGGCTCGGGCGGCTCGGTGTACTCCGCGCTCCAGTCCACCTGCGGCTCCACGACGACGATCGTGTGCGGCACCTCGACGGGGACGTCGAGCAACATCACGACCAGCCTCGATCCGGGCACGTACTACATCGTGGTGGAGACGCCGACCGGCGAAGAGGCCGACTTCACGCTCGACTTCGTCACGTTCGCGCTCTGATGCTCTCGCGCTGGCGCGCGCACGCCGCCGCGCACCTCGCCGCCCGCACGGCGCTCGTCGTGCGGGCGGTCTCGCGTGGGCTGCCGCTCGTGTGCGCGGCGATGCTGGCGTGGCAGGCGTCCGGCGTCGAGGCGCAGCTCCGTGCGACCGACCTGCCGGCCGTGCGTGCGCTCGATCAGCGCGCCGCCCCTTCGCCCGTCCGTGCGCCGCGCCCGCTCGGTGAGCTCGGACCGTTCCGAGGCATCACCGTCGGCCCGATCGAGAACAGCCAGCAGCCCGGACGCGGCTACGGCACGGTGTACTCGGAGGCGCTGCTCGATCACCTCGTGCGCATGGGCGTGACCTGGATCTCCGTCACGCCGTTCGGGCGCATCTGGAGCCTCAGCTCCACCGAGATCTACATGGACTTCGAGGCGCCCTACGAGGTGAGCCGCGAGGGCTTGAGGACGATGATCGCCCAGGCCCACGCGCGCGGCATCCGTGTGCTCGTCATTCCGCACCTCTGGGTGTGGAGCGAGGTCGGCTGGCGGGGCGAGATCGACTTTCCCGACGCGGAAGGCTGGCGGGACTACCAGGCGAGCTACCGCGCATTCGTGCTGGCGTGGGCGATGGACGCTGCTGCGGCCGGGGCCGACGCGTTCTCGATCGGCGTCGAGTGCAAGTCGTGGTCGGGGCGCTTCGGTCCCTTCTGGACGCGGCTGATCGCGGAGGTGCGCAGCGTGTACCCGGGCCTGCTCACGTACAGCGCGAACTGGGACGAGGCCGAGGACGTGCTCTTCTGGGATCAGCTCGATCTCATCGGCGTCAACGCGTTCTATCCGCTCGCGCCCGAGAACGACGCGAGCTTCGAGACCTACGAGGCGGGCGCAGCGCGCATCGCCGATCAGGTCGAGACGCTCGCGCGCGTGCTCGACATGCCCGTGCTCTTCGTGGAGGTCGGCTACACGACCCGCGAGAACGCTGCGGTCGAGCCCTGGCTCTGGCCCGACGGCATGAGCGACGTGGCCTACAGCGAGGAGGAACAAGCGCGCGCGCTCGAGGCCAGCTTTCGCGGCTTCGTGCCCCGCGACTGGTTCGCAGGCTTTTTCCTCTGGCGTTACTACGCCAACCTCGACGACGTGAGTCAGGAGGCCATCTGGGGCTTCTCGACGCACGGCAAGATGGGTGAGCCGATGCTCACCTCGGTCTTCGGCGCGCGCTTCGGGCAGGAGCACGATCCGCTCGAGGATCTCGTGTTCCCCGAGCCCGAGCCGCTCGATCGCACGGCCGCCTGGTGGCGCTCGACCGTGATCGACTGATCGCCAGCATCAGGCGAGCCGCGCGCGGGCCTGCATGAGCGCGAAGCCCAGGAGGTTCAGCCCTCGCCACTTGCGCGGATCGGTCGCGTCCACGTGCGAGGCGCCCATGCCGATGCCCCACACGACGTCACGCGGGCTCGCCTCCACGAGGACGAGAGATCTCGTCCCCACGAGGTACGCGCGCAGGGCCGCTCGAGAGGCGAATTTGGCCTCGCAGCCCAAGGCGACGCGCTCGAAGCGCACGGCCGCCCAGCGCGCATCGTCGTAGCCTCGCACCGCGCGTCCGATCGCCTTGGCCTCGGCAGGCGTCTCGGCCGCGAGCACGGCCGCGAGCGCGTCGTCGTCGCCGAAGAGGCGCGCCTTCTCGGCCATCATCCAGTGCTCGTTGGTCGCGTAGCGGACCCCGTCGATCTCGAACGGGGAAGGGAACCAATTCGAGAGCACCCACGGGCCGACCTCGGGCGGGCTCTGGGCGGGCTTGGGCGTGTGGCCCCAGAAGAACAGGTACTCGGGCCGCTCTCCGGCCTCGACGCGCGCGATCAGGTCTCGACGGTCCATGCGCCCGGAGAGTCCCACGTCCCGCGCTCCTGACGTTCCTGCCGCTTTCTTGCGCGTTGTTCTCGACCTCGGTTACCCGGGGCACATGGCCCTCTTCGATTTCGGCAAGAAGCGCCCCGTGCGCGAGGCTCAGGACTCGCACCGCCCCTTCGCGTTCTTCCGCGCGGGCCTGTCCAATCCGCAGGCGAGCGTCGGCAACAAGCCGATCCTCGTCTTCGAGAACGTGACGAAGTTCCACCGCCCCGACCAGCCCACGCTGCGCGACGTGAACCTCACGATCGAGCGCGGCGAGTTCGTGTTCATCACGGGGCCGAGCGGCGCGGGCAAGAGCACACTCATCCAGCTCGTGCACCGCCGGCAGACCGTGGACGAGGGCCGGATCCTCTTCTGCGGCAAGGACATCGCGCGCCTCACGAGCGACTCCATC
The DNA here is from genome assembly GCA_019694315.1 of Sandaracinaceae bacterium. Classification (GTDB taxonomy): domain Bacteria; phylum Myxococcota_A; class Polyangia; order Polyangiales; family Sandaracinaceae; genus JAFLCL01. Next base: position 6,804 of record JAIBCE010000062.1, on the reverse strand, counting down.
CCGTACCTGCGACGCAACCTCGGGATCGTCTTCCAGGACTTCAAGGTCGTGGGGCACTGGACGGTCTTCGAGAACGTCGCGATCGCCCTCGAGATCCTCGAGATGCCGCGGCGTCTCGTTCGCTCTCGCGTGGCCGAGGCGCTCGAGCGCGTCGGTCTCAAGGGCAAGGGTGATCAGATCACCGGCACGCTCTCGGGCGGCGAGCAGCAGCGCGTCGCGGTGGCGCGCGCGATCGTCACCGAGCCTGCGCTCGTCCTCGCGGACGAGCCGACGGGCAACCTCGATCCCCACCTCGCGCTCGACATCCTCACCCTCTTCGAGGAGATCCACGCGACCGGCACGACGGTCCTCTTCGCGACCCACGATCACACGCTGCTCGAGCAGCGTCCGCACCGCATCGTCTACATCGACGACGGTCACGTGAAGGAGGCCCGGCAGGGCCTGCGCGACTGGCGCGGGACGCCGCAGCCGGAGGCGCGTCCATCGTCGTCGTCGTCCTACGCCCACGCGGCGCGCGATGTCGACGATCGCGGCTCACCCTCGTTCGGCAGCACGCCGGACTTCGCGCCCCTGCTCGGCTGATCTCGCTCGCGCTCGAAAGGAAACGTCATGGATCTCACGTCCACCCTCCGGCGCGCGGCGCGCGGCATGCGCGAAGAGGCCCGCCTCCACGTCGTCTCGGTCTCCAGCCTCACGATCGCCTTCCTCTGCCTCGGCGTCGCGCTCCTCATGCTCGCGAACCTCGATGCGCTCGCGAGCTCGTGGGAGCGCGCAGGCCGCGTCACGATCTTCCTCCGCGACGGGGCGCGCCAGAGCGACGTCGAGGAGCTCGCCACCGCGCTCTCGGCGATTCCGGGTGTCACGACCGTGACGCACGTGAGCTCGGCCGAGGCGCGAGAGCAATTCGTGGAAGACGCGCAGCTCGGGGAGAGCCTCGAGACGCTGCCGGCCGATGCGTTCCCTGCGTCGCTCGAGGTCGAGCTCGCGGGCGGCTCGGGTGAGGTGGGCTCGCAGGCCATCGCCGATCGCGTCTCGCGCTTCGCGATCGTCGAGGACGTGGAGACCTACCGAGGCTGGTTCTCGCAGCTCCAGAGCCTCCTCTCGGCGGGTCGAGGCGTGGCCTTCGCGCTCGCGCTCCTCGTGCTCGTCTGCGTGCTCTTCGTCGTCGGCAACACCATCCGCCTCGCGGTGGCGGGACGTCGCGACGAGATCGAGGTGATGAAGCTCTGCGGTGCGAGCGATCGCTTCGTGCGCGATCCGTTCATCGTGGAGGGCGCGGTCCAGGGCTTCCTCGCGGCGCTCGTCGCGGTGGTGGGGCTCGCGATCGGCTTCGTGCTCGTACGCGGGCCGCTCGATGCGACCATCGCGTCGCTCGCGGGCATGCACACGGTCTTCCTGAACCCGGTCGTCGCGCTGGGTGTGCTCGTCGCAGGCGCGGCCGTCGGCGCGCTCGGCAGCGCGCTCTCGCTGCGCCGCTATCTCACGGTCTGAGACGTCGCGGAGGTCACGTGCGCCCCTCGAACCACGCTCGCGCCACACGCTCGATGCTCGCCCTTGCGCTCGTCCTCGCCTTCGGCGGCACCTCGAGCGCCCACGCGCAGATCCCTTCGTTCCTCATGCAGACGGGGCTCTTCGGAGACACCAGCGCGCGGACCGCCGAGCTCGATCGGCAGATCGCGGAGCAGGTGTCGCGCGTGGAGCAGCTCGAGGCCGAGCGCGCTCGCGCCGAGGCCGAGGCCAGCGCGCTCACGTCGCGCCGCGCCGAGACGAACCGTCGCTTGCGCGATCGCGCACGCTCGCTCTATCGGCTCACGCGGGCCGGTGCGCTGCCGCTCGCGGGCGGGTTCGAGGCGCTGCTCACGCACCTCGGTCGTCGTGCGCGGCTCGAGCGCATCGTGCGCGGCGACCTCGAGGCCATGAACGATCTGCGCGAGCGCGCCACGGCGCTCCGCGAGGAGTCGAGCACGAGGGCCGCGGAGCTCGAGAGCGCGCGCGCCCAGCTTCGCGCGCTCGAGGCCGAGAAGACGCAGCTCTCGCAGGGCGGGCTCATGGCCCAGGCAGGCGGCTTCTTCGGCGGACCGAGCGTCGTCGCCTCGGGGCCGACGTACGGTCTGCAGCAGACGCCCGTCGTCCCCGGCGACTCCTACGGCCTTCGCGTCGTCGATGGGGCGGGCGCGCCGAGCGCGACCTTCGAGAGCCAGCGCGGTCAGCTGATGATCCCGCTCCTCTCGCCCACTGCGATGCGCGAGGCCACGCGGGAGGAGGGCGCAGGGCTCGAGATCGAAGGCCCGAGCGGTGCCTCGGTGCGCGCGGCAGCCGATGGGCGCGTCGCCTTCGCCCACACACACGCGACCTACGGTCGGCTCGTCATCGTCGATCACGGTCAGAGCTTCTTCACCATCTACGGTGGCCTCGGTCGCATCGACGTGTCCGTGGGACAGACGATCACCCGCGGCAGCTCGATCGGCTCGCTCGAGTCGGGCGCGCTCTTCTTCCAGGTGCGACGCGGCACGCGCGCCCTCGAGGCGCGCAGCTGGCTCGGCCTGTGAGGGACCGAGAGACCCTCGTCTCTCGGGATCGAAGGGGCGTGCGGGGTTCGGGGTGAAGACCTCGACGCGGGGCCCCTGTGCGGGAGAGGTGCTGGGGTCGGTGCCCGATCCGCGGCTCGGGACATCGTTTCTCCGCCGCACGCAGAGCGGCTCGGGCATCCTCGGGGGGCCGGCATGAAGACGTGCCCCAAGTGTCAGCTCGAGTACCGCGACGACTCGCGCACGCACTGCCTCGTCGATGGCACGCCGTTGACGACGATCGGCGACCCGCGCGTCGGGCGCCTGATCTCGGGGCGCTTCCTCATCGCGGCGCCGATCGGCACGGGCGGGATGGCCACCGTGTATCGAGGCGAAGAGGTCGCGACGGGGCGCCGCGTCGCGATCAAGGTGATGCACGACACGCACACCGCCGACGCCGATCTACGCGAGCGCTTCCGTCGCGAGGCACGCAACGCGGCCGCGATCTCGCACGAGAACGTGGTCGAGATCCTCGATGCGGGCGAGACGGAGGACAGCCACCCGTACCTCGTCATGGAGCTGCTCGAGGGCCAGCCGCTGCGCGCGCTCGAGGCGCAGGGCGCGCTGCCGCTCTGGCTCGTGCTCACGCTGGGCATCCAGATCGCACGCGGGCTCGCGCGCGCGCACGACCTCGGCATCGTGCACCGCGACCTCAAGCCCGAGAACGTGTTCGTCGTGGAGAGAGGCGGCGAGATCGTCGCGAAGCTCGTCGACTTCGGCATCGCGCGTGCGCGCGACGATCAGCGCATGACGCAGCACGGAGCCATCCTCGGCACCCCCGCGTACCTCGCACCCGAGCGGGTGCGCGGCAAAGACAGCGGCCCGAGCTCGGATCTCTACGCGCTCGGCGTGGTGCTGTTCGAGATGATCACGGGCCGGCTCCCATTCGTCAGCGAGTCGCTCGAGGGCTTCCTCTTCCACCACCTCGAGACCGAGCCGATGCGCCCGAGCGCGCTCGTCGACGGCTGTCCGCCAGCGTTCGAGTCTCTCATCCTGCGCCTCCTCGCCAAGTCGCCGCGGGAGCGACCCGTCGACGCGCACCAAGTGGTGCGCGAGCTCGGCACCATGCAGGCCAGCATCGTGTCGCGAGGCTCGAGGGCTTCGCTCCCTGGCGCGATCACGGAGCCTTCCGGTGTGACGGCGCCGCCCGGCACCGAGCCCGTGCCCGCGCCGTCGAGCACGATGGGCTTCGAGCGATGGGTGCGCCGAGCCCTCATCCTCGAGTCGATGGTGCGTCGCGCCTACGCCGGCACGCGGATCCCGCCCGACGTCGCGCAGGCGCTCGAGGCGTTCAAGGGCGAGGTCGTGCGCGTCGAGTCGCTCCGCGGGGCCCGCGCCGTGCAGCAGTCGAAGCTCGAGAAGATCGCCTCTCGATCGCGCGACGCGCGCGAGCGTCTGGGCCGCGCCATGCACGCGCTGGGACGCGATCTCTCCGAGGGACGCGAGGCGCTCGAGAGGCTCAAGGCGGAGCTCGCCCGCCGCGAGCTCGAGATCGCCGACCTGGAATTCCAGATCCATGCGCTCCGCACGAACCTCGGCGAGGCCGAGGCGCAGGCCGAGCACGAGCGCGCCGAGGCCGAGCGCGTGCTCCTCGACACGGGCAACCAGTCCGAGGCTGCGCGACGCATCATGGGCGACGCCGCCCGCGTGATCGTCGCCGCTCTCCGCGCCTTGCCGGGGGGCGAGGGCCTGCTGCTCGACCTCGACTGACGTCATCGGCGCGCGACGCGCCGAGGGGACCGACATGGTGGACGAACCTCGCGTGCCTACACCTGCCGCCGTGTCCTCCGTCGCGCACGAAGAGGCTGTCTCTCCTGCCGTCTCGGCGGCGCAACGGCTCGCGGGCGCCCTGCTCGTGAGGCCCGGCGAGGAGCGGCGCACCGCGCTCCTCTTCGTGCACCTGCTCCTCGCGTCGTCCGTGTTCGTGATGGGACGCACGGTGCGCGACACGCTCTTCCTGAGCCGCTTCCCGATCAGCGCGCTCCCCTGGATGTTCGTGCTCTACGGTGTTGCGTCGGCGATCATAGTGGTCGTCTACGCGCGCGTCTCGGACAAGCTCCCACGCGAGCGCGCGATCATCGGGTGGTGCTTCCTCGGCATCGCCTCGTACCTCGGCACGTGGGCGGCGGTACAGGCCACCCAGGCCTGGGTCTATCCGGTCTTCTACGTGTGGAGCGAGGTGTTCGCGAACCTGGCGATCTCGCAGTTCTGGACGCTCGCGAACGAGCTCCACGATCCGCGCGCGGCCAAGCGCCTCTTCGGCACGATCGGCGCCGCGCGCGTCCTGGGCGTCATCGTGGTCGGCCTCGGCACTGGCTCGGTCGTGCGCGCGATCGGGACGCCGCAGCTGCTCTTCATCCTCGCGGCCCTCCAGGTCGTCATCGCGCTCCTCGCCCGAGCGCTCTCGCGCGAGCCGCGCGCGCTCAAGGCTCCCGCCGCGCCTGCGCGACCCCAGCGCCCGGGCCCCTCGATCTTCGCGAGCCACTACGTGTGGTCGCTCGCGGGCATGATGCTCTTCGCGTTCGCCGCGCTCACGGTGGGCGACTTCCAGTTCAAGGCGATCGCGCGCGCCACCTACCAGGAGGACGCGCTCGCGCAGTTCTTCTCGTACTTCTACGCCGCCACCGGCATCGTCTCGTTCCTCTTCCAGATCTTCGTCACGCCGCGCCTGCTCGCACGCTTCGGTGTCGGCGCGGGCATGAGCGTGATGCCCGCCGTCTTCGGTGCTGCGAGCGCCACCCTCCTCGGCGTTCCGCTCCTTCCCGTCGCGACCGTGATGAAGTTCGCGGACAACGGCTTCCAGTACACGATCCACGACACGACGATCCAGGCGCTCTACGTACCGTTTCCAGCGGCGAGCCGCGCTCGCACGCGCGCCTTCCTCGACGCCGTCGCCAAGCCCGTGGCCTACGGCGTCGGAGGTCTGCTCCTCGTGGCCTTCGCGCACCGCTTGCCCACCGAGCAGCTCTCGCTCGTGTCGTGCGTGCTGGTGGTGGGCTGGGCGCTGAGCATCCCGATCGTGCGTCGGCTCTATCGACGCGAGCTCGAGCGCACGCTCGGTACGACCGTGGCGCCCGACGACTCGCTGACGGGCGAGATCGCGCAGGACGCCGACACCCGTCAGCTCCTCGAGGCAGCCCTGGTCTCGACCGACGAGCGTGCCGTGCTCGCCGCGCTCAACGAGGCCTCGCTCTTGCCGATCCGTCAGCTCGTCCGCCCCGTGTCGCGCGCGCTCGAGCACCCGAGCCCCGCCGTCCGCATCGCCGCGATGGATCTGCTCGCGACGTGGGGCCCGCAGGCTCGCGAGTGGTCCATCGATCCCGCGCCGCTCCGCGCCAACCTCCGCGATCCCGTGCCCGAGGTCCGAGCCTCTGCTGCGAGCGCGCTCGCGTCCACGAGCGCCGACGACGCGAACGATCTGCTCGTGCCGATGCTCGACGACGAGGCGCGCGCAGTGCGCTCGGCAGCGCTCGCGGGCGTGCTGGTGCACGGCGGCCTCGACGGCGCCATGACGGGTGGCGCGCGCCTCCTGGCGCTCGCGCGGTCCGAGGACGTCGACGATCGCGTCGATGCGGCGGCGGTCCTCGAAGTGCTCGGGCCACCGGGCTATCGACGGCTGCGGGAGCTGCTCGACGATCGCGACGCGCACGTGCGTCGCGCGGCGGTCCGCGCGGCGCGCGGATGCCACGATCGGCGCCTCATCGATCCGCTCCTCGAGGCGCTCGTCGATCCGCGGACCGAGGCCGCGGCCACGACCGCGCTCGCGGCGATCGGCGCGCCGGCCGCGCCGCGTCTGTGCGCGATGCTCGCCAGCGACGCGACCCCGCGCCGTGCGCGTCTCCAGATCCCGCGCGTCCTCAAGCAGATTCCCTCGGAGGAGGCGTGGCAGGGCCTGCGGCGCGCGGCGAGTGATCCCGACTCGCACCTGCGCCTGCGCGCCTTCGCGGCGCTCTCGACGCTCCGAGGCCGCCTCGAGCGCCCGCCCACCTCCATCGAGGAGCTCCGCCCGCTGCTCGAGCGCGAGATCCACGAGACCTTGCTCGTGGCCGCGGCGTGGCGCCGCGCGCGCGGGCGCTTCCCGTCGGAGCTCTTCGACGAGGCGATCGCGCTGCGCGAGGTGCGCGGGGCGCGGCGCGTGCTCCGCATCCTCGAGCTCCGCTACGCGCCGGAGCCCTTGCGCCTCGTCCGGGAGCGACTCGAGCAGCCCGCGCGGCGCGCGAACGCGCTCGAGGTGCTC
>JAIBCE010000435.1 GCA_019694315.1 Sandaracinaceae bacterium | reverse complement strand
GAGCCCGACGCCGCGCGAGCACCTCGTCCTGCGAGCGCATCGTCAGCCCGCTCTCGCGACGAGGCCGAGCCGGAAGCCCTCCGAGACGGCCTTCCCCAGCGCGCGCTCGAAGTCGTCGAACTGCATGAGATCCACCGCCAGGCCGTCTGGCCGCGCGCCGTACGGGGTCGGCGGGCGTCCGAGGAAGCCGCGGTTGACCCGGCGTTCTCCACGCATGCCGGAGTCGTAGGACGCGTCGACGTGGGGCTGCGTGAACGTGAGGCGTGTCGCGCCTTGCTCGAAGACGAGCGCGACCCAGTCGTACGCCAGGCTCTGCTCGTACTCGGCGTAGCGGCCCTTCACCCGGGTGCGGACGACGCGCTGACTGCACAGCACCGCGACGGTGTGGGGCTGCGCGAAGTCGATGCGCCGTCCCGTCTTCGACTCGCGCACCGCGCTCCTCTCCACCGTCACCTGCCCGACGTGCCTCGCGTCGAGGAAGGGCACGATCCCCAGGCTCGCGACGAACAGCGCCAGCACCGTCGCGAAGCCGAGCATCACCATCGCCGTGAAGGCCGCGCCGATCCCGCCCACGACGCCGCACATCACGACGCCGAGCAGGCTGACGACCGCCGAGCCACCGAAGATCAGGAGCCGCCTCGTCAGAAGCTGGCTCGAGGACTCGTAGAGCGTGAAGACGCTGGGCTGCATGGTGGGAAAGATGAGGGCGGCGCGTGGATCGGCCGGGTGCTGGCGTCTTCGGTCGCAACGTGGCGTGCTCGGATCGCCCACCCACGTCGGCGTCGTCGGTGGCTCGAGCCGCCCAAGAGGAGCGCGCCGCCGCCGGGCGAGGGCGCTCGAGGTCCTGCCCACCGCGCCGGCATGGACGCGGCACGCGCAGCCGGTGTAGCGCCGGCCCCCATGGCTGCTCGCTCAGCAGCGTCCGGAGGGTCGTCAGGGCTGGATCGAGGGCCCTGAGCGAGAGCTTCTCGCTCGGAGTGCGATCTCTGGAGCCAGCCGCCGCCGCTCCTCCCGCGCGAGGCCCGCCCGACCCACACGAGACGGGTGCGGGCGTGCCTCGATGCGCCTGTGGGGATGGCCGAAAATGCATGAGGCCCGGTGGATCGACGGGGCGCACATTGGATGCGTGGTGCGGCGCTGACCGCTCGACCCTGAGGTAGCGCCCATGCTCTCCGTCCAGAAGTCGTGGCTCGTCGCGGTGCTCACGCTGTCGATCGCCGGCTGCAGCTGCACCGCGCCTCCCGCGGCCGACGCGGGTGGTCGCGACGTGGGTCGTCCCGACGCAAGCACGTCGGACGCTCCCCTCGACGATGCGTCGGTGCCCACAGACGCGGCCCCGGTCGATGGGGGCACGGTCGATGGGGGCACGGTCGATGGGGGCGCGGTCGATGGGGGCGCGGTCCATGGGGGCGCGGTCGATGCGGGCAGGGTCGACGCGGGCGCGGCCGACGCGGGCACGGTCGATGCGGACGCGGTGGACGCGGGGGGCCGGTCGGACTGCGCGGGTGTCGTCGGCGAGCTCGCGACCGAAGGAGAGTCGCGGATCGTGTACAGCGTCGGGGCGACCGGTGCGCTTCCGATCTTCGGCTTGTACTCCGCCGTGCCCCTTTGGAACGGCCGTTACGAGACCGTCGACATTCTCGAGCGCCCCTTCGCGTGGAGCATCACGGCACCGCCTGCGTCGTCGATGCTCCGCGTGCCAGTCGGCAACCTCGTCCTACTCGATGGCGGCTACCGCTCCGTGAGCGACGACGGCACGCTCGGCGCACCGGCGATCGATGCGCGACTCGAGGCGCTATGGCCGCTGGGGCTCCGCTGGCAGGGCTCCGAGGTCGTCTCGCCGTGGCTGCTGATCAGCCGACTGGAGCCAGGGCGGCTCGTCGTGTCGCACGGCACGACCGACGCCATCACGGCGGTCGACACCCTCCCACTGACCGAGCCGGTCGACTCCCGTGGGATCCTCATCGCGGAAGCGATCCCCGACGGAGTGATCGTCATCCAGGACCGGCGCTTCTGGCGCTTTCCGTTCGCCGACCTCGGCCACCCGTTCGAGACGACGGCGCCACCCGGCGCCAGCTGGCCGACCGGGGGCGAGATCGTCACCGACGCGTGGGATGCGGCGAATGGCCGATGGGTGGTGGTGGCCTTCGCCTCGGCCACCGACCACCACCACCTCATCGTCTACTACGTGGATCCCATCTCGGGCGTCGTCACCTCCGAGGCGCCGCTCTTCACCGGACGCGAGGCGTTCTGCCAGCTGGTCCCCACGAGCACTGGCGTCGCCTTCGTCTGTGCGGCGGGCCGGGCGGATCACCCGGGGGGAAACGCCGTCGAGCCTTTCCTCGACATCCAGATCGCCTTCGCGGACCCCGACCTCGGACCCTTCGCTTCGGTGTTCCCGCCGATGCCGGGCGCCTACGACACCCGCGCCATCCCGAGCGCGGCCTGGGACGAGTCCCTCGGGGGTGTGGTCGTGGTGGAGTCGCTCACCGGGCGGGGCAGCCGCTTCCCCACGGATCGCAACTCGCTGACTCGCTGGCGCTGCGTCAGCTCGGCCGACTGATCCTGGTCTTCTGCGCGACGGATTCCATGGCGAGCCGCGCGGCAAGGGCGTCATGGGCGACGGGCCGGTGTGCCGTGAACGCCGAGGCCACACCGAGAGACAGGCGAGAGACAGGCTCGGGGCCTCCGCTCCCGATCGGGCCCAGGCCGTCTTCGTAGACGTCTCGAACCGCGAGCTCGATGCCGAGGGACTCGAAGCGCACGCGCGCATCACCCTGCTCGTCGCCATCGCACGGATCGAGGGTCCAGCGGCGGTCGTCGCGCCCGTAGACGTCGATGCGGCGCGCGCGTTGCGAGACCAGGACGTGCTCACGGAGCGAGCGGAGCCCTCGATGGTCCGCGAAGAAGGCCCGCTCGTCGCGCGCGAGCCACCGGCGCGGGAGCGGCTCAGAGATCGCCGCGCACGAGCGCGTGCAGTGGGCCGATCGCGCAGCCGAAGGCGAGCATCAGCGGGATCGCGAACATGATGAACGGGCCGATGAGCGAGGCGGCCAGCACCATGAGGACCGCGGCGGCGATGGTCGCGGGGAGGGCGATCAGCGCGGCCGGAGCGAGCGACGCGCGCCGTACGAGGGGGCGTCGATGGGGCCCGGCGACGTGACGAGCGAGAGGCGAGGAGGGAAGCGCGAGAACGTCCGTGGTCGTCATGCATCGGTGATGCGCTCATCCCGCGAGCGACGGCACGGTACGTTCGTACCCCCCTGATCGACGTCCTCGCAGAGCCGCTCGCCGCTGTGCGCCGACTCGCACCGTGGCAGCCTACGTCGTGGCGGTCGGTCGGCGCGGCCGGGCGAGCGCGTAGTACACGCTGTCGACCCACTCGCCGGCGATCTCGTACGTGCGCTCGGCGAAGCCGGTCTCGACGAAGCCGAGCTTGGTGAGCAGCGCGCGCGAGGCGGCGTTGCGCGGGTCGGCGTCGGCGCGCATCTCGTCGATGTCGCGCGTGGCCCACACGTGCGCGATCGCGGCGCTCGCGGCCTCGGTCATCAAGCCGCGGCCCCAGAGGTCGCGGCGCAGCACGAAGCCGATCTCGGGCAGGCGGTAGAAGCCGACCTTGCCCACGACCTCGCCTCGGTGCTCGACGACGAAGTCCTCGCTCTCTTCTTCCGGCGACGCGAGCATCTGCGCCAGCCACTCGCGCGTCGTGTCGCGGCTCGCGTGGGGCGGCGTCGACCAGTAGCGCATCGTCTCCGGGTCGGAGAGCACGGTGAAGAGCCCATCGAGATCGCCCGGGCGGGCGCGACGCAGGACGAGGCGTTCGGTGCGGAGCGTGGTCACGCGTACGAGATAGTGCACCAGCGCGCCCCGTCCATCCCCGAGGCAGATCGCGGCGCTCCGCTGGAATCGTCCGCGTCCGCTCGTCGGGCGCTATCCTCCGGCACCGCTCGCCCGTCTCTCTCGCATGAGCACGCCTTCGGATCCGGTTCCCGCGCTCGCCCGCACGCTCCGCACGTCGTGGCAGCGCTTTCTCGACGTCTACGAGCCGTTGCGGCCGGACCTCTATCGCTACTGTCGCTACCTCACGCGCTCGCCCTGGGACGCCGAGGATCTCGCGCACGACGCGCTCGCGCGGGCGTTCGTCACGCTCGGCCAGATCGTGGAGCCGCCCGCGAGCCCGCGCGCGTGGCTCTTCCGCGTGGCCTCGAATCTGTGGATCGATCGGGCGCGCCGGCCGCGCGAGCACGCCGGGCAAGCGCGTGACGTGCCGAGCCTCGACTCGGATCCGCGCGCGGCGCGGGAGGCCGCGGGCACCTTGCTCGGGCAGCTCACGCCGCGCGAGCGCGCCGCGGTGGTCCTGAAGGAGGTCTTCGATCTCAGCCTCGAGGAGATCGGCGAGACGCTCGGCACCACGCCCAACACGATCAAGAGCGCGCTCCATCGCGGGCGCGGCAAGCTCGCCGAGGCCGAGACGGTGCCCGGGGCCGCGCCCGCGCCGGCCGTGCTGGATGCGTTCTGCGCAGCCTTCAACGCGCACGATCTCGATCGCGTGACGGCGCTCCTGCTCGAGACCGCGAGCGTCGAGGTCGTCGGCGCGACGCGGGAGTACGGGCGCCAGGCCGCGCGCGCACGGGTGCTGCCGGGGATGATGTTCGGCAGTCGCCGCCTCGCCGATCCGAGCGCCGAGTGCGGAGTCGAGCGGCAGTATCGGACGGGCGCGCTGCCCACGCCGGTGCGGGCCGAGCTGCGCTCGTTTCGCGGCGAGCCGGTGCTGCTCTCCTGGTACGCGCACGTGGACGGCGAGGCGGTGCGCGGGATCACCCGCCTGTCGCACGACGAGGAGCGCATCACGCACGTCGCCAACTACTTCTACACGCCCGACCTGCTCGCCGACGTCTGTCGGGAGCTCGAGGTGCCCTTCCGCATCAACGGCTACGCGTACTGGCGAGGTCAGCCATGACCCTGGAGCTCCACTTCCATCCCCTCGCCTCCTACTGCCACAAGGTGCTCATCGCGCTCTACGAGTCGGAGATCGCGTTCACGCCGCGCCTGCTCGATCTCGCGGATCCGGCGGCGGCCGCGGCCCACGTCGCGCTCTGGCCGGTAGGGAAGATGCCGCTCCTCGTCGACGCCGGACGCGTCGTTCCGGAGTCGACGATCATCCTCGAGCATCTCGCGACGACGATCCCCCGCGCGTCGTGGCTGCTGCCCGCCGAGCCCGAAGCGGCGCTCGAGACGCGCCTGCGCGATCGATTCTTCGATCTCTACGTGCACACGCCGATGCAGAAGATCGTGACCGATCGCCTGCGGCCGGCATCGTCGAGAGATCCCTACGGCGTCGACGAGGCGCGCAAGCAGCTCGGCGTGGCCTACGCGATGATCGAGCGCGATCTCGCGGGTCGCAGCTGGGCAGCGGGCGAGCGCTTCACGATGGCCGACTGTGCGGCGGCGCCGGCGCTCTTCTACGCCGACCTCGTCGCGCCACTCGGCGGGGATCATCCGCGTGCGCGCGAGTACCTCGAGCGCCTGAAGGGGCGGCCCTCCTACGCACGCGTCCTGCGCGAAGCGGAACCGTATTTCGGGCACTTTCCGAAGGAGTGATCCGCCGAAGCGGCGGCCCGCGCGTCATCCTCGCCGCACGTAGCTCGGGCCAGCTTCGCTCGGCGAGGACGCCGACGACGACATGCAGGGTCAGATAGCGTGGTGGATCGCCCACGGCGCGGCCACTCCTGAGCTCATCATGGAGCGCGACGAACGGCGCGGCGACGACCGTCCGGGAGCTCGACACGGGTGGCGCACCCCGGGGGACGCGTCGGAGCGTGCGGAGCGGCCGGTGCAGGAGCGCGCGAGCCTGCTACACGATCGGTCGATGCGTGCGTGGTCGTGCCTCGTCGCCGTCGCGGCGCTCGTGGTGGGGTGCAGGACCGGTTCCGGGCCGGTCGCCCCGACCGACGCC